>MFGS01000055.1:0-7691 GCA_001778355.1 Candidatus Firestonebacteria bacterium RIFOXYA2_FULL_40_8 | reverse complement strand
TACTCAGCCATAGTAAGACCTGAAAGAGCAATTCTTAGTCTTGCGCCGGGCGGCTCGTTCATCTGACCGAATACCATTGCTGTTTTATCTATAACTCCGGATTCTTTCATTGAAAGCCAGAGATCATTACCTTCTCTTGTACGCTCACCTACACCCGCAAACACAGAGAAACCGCCGTGCTGGGTCGCAATACTTCTGATTAATTCCATGATTATAACTGTTTTACCTACACCTGCGCCCCCAAAGAGTCCTATTTTTCCGCCTTTGGGATAGGGAGCTAAAAGATCTACGACTTTTAGGCCTGTCTCCAGCATGGAAACCGTTGTATCCTGCTCTTCAAAAGAAGGAGGATCACGGTGTATAGGGTTAAACTTCTTTGCTTTTGCATCACCCATATTATCTATCGGCTCGCCAAGAATATTGAACATCCTTCCAAGCGTTTCCCTTCCGACGGGTACCGAGATAACTTTCCCGGTATTTATAACCTTTGAACCTTTTTTAAGGCCGTCGGTTGAGGACATTGCCACTGCTCTTACAGTATTGTCTCCGAGGTGCTGCTGAACTTCAGCAACAATCTCCATCTTTCCATAATCACCCGGGGTATCACGCTGAATGCGGATAGCCGTATAAATCCCCGGCAGATCTCCCGACGGGAATTCAACGTCTACAACCACCCCGATAATCTGCGATACAAAACCTGTGTTTTTATCTTCCATAAATTCTCCCTTTACAAAATAATGACTAAGTACTAATGACTAGTGACTATTTTACGTAAAGATGGCTAGAAACCGCCATCTTGATATTTTAATAATATCTTTTTAAATATAGTGGCATTGTTTTGCCACTTTCATTAAATAGTCATTAGTCATTTGTCATTAGTAATTTCTTTTAACTGACTGCGGCTGCTCCGCCTACAAGATCGATCAATTCCTTCGTAATACTTGCCTGTCTTGTTTGATTGTATATCAAGGTCAACTTTTTGATTATGTCATCCGCATTTGTTGTTGCCTGTTCCATAGAGGTCATGCGCAGTCCCTGTTCCGAAGCATTCGACTCAAGCAGTATTCCGTAAAAGATAACACCTAAATATTTCGGCAGCAATCTTTCCAGAAGCGTCTCAACATTCGGTTCAAATATAAATTCTGATTTTACTCCCGCTGCCCCTTCAATAGAAACAGGCAGCAATGTAAAGTTCTTCGTTTTAGCCTGTGTCACAATTTTAAATTCATTGAAAAACACATTAACACTTCGATACTTTTTAGTTTTATAGTCTCTCAAGATATCATTAATAATCTCCACAACACCCGCGTAATTAAGATTATTCATAACTGCCGAGTAATGACGTAGCGATTTAAACCCGCGGTGCGACAGATAATCTTTGCCTTTTTTCCCGATGGTAATAATATCAACCGGTACCGGGCGGGTTTTAAGGTATTTCAAACAGCTTTTCAAGAGTGTACTGTTAAAGCTCCCGCAAAGTCCTTTATCTGACGTAATAACAACCAATAGTTCTTTTTCTGCTTTTTTTGGAGCTGTAAAATAGACATGTGTAAAATTATCAGGTTTTTTGGAAGCCAGGTCCTTCATAAGCATTTCCATATCCTGTTTATAAGGCCTGTTAGCAATAAGACTAAAATGCGCTTTGCGGTATCTCACCGCAGCCACCATCTTCATAGCCTTAGTGATCTGTTGGGTCTTTTTAATAGAAGCGATGCGCTTCCGTATTTCACGTGTATTCATTTAGTTAGTAACGTCCTTTTGTAGAACATCTACTACTCAGTTTATAAGGGTTAATAAAGTTTGTAAGGTTTGTAAAGTTTCACATCAAGGTGTTATTAATATAATAGAACCACATTAAACAACCTTATGAACCTTAAAAACTTTATAAACTTTATGAACTTAGAATGGGAGTAGCTTCGCTACTCCCATTCTATCGTTGACGGCGGTTTACTGCTGATGTCATAGACAACTCTGTTTACGCCTCTTACTTCATTTACAATCCTGCTGGAGATGATATTTAGTACTTCATAGGGAAGTTTAACCCAATCGGCAGTCATTCCGTCCTGACTTTCCACGGCACGTAGAGCTATAACATTTTCGTACGTTCTTTCATCACCCATAACACCCACGGTTTTAACCGGAAGAAGAACACCAAAGGATTGCCAGATAGACCGGTATAAACCCGCTTTTTTTATCTCTTCGGTTATGATGTGATCCGCATTTTTAAGTATCTCAACGTTTTCTTTATTAACCTCACCAAGTATCCTAACGGCAAGGCCCGGTCCGGGGAACGGCTGACGCCATAGAATTTCATCCGGTATCTTGAGTTCTTTGCCCAGGACTCTCACCTCATCTTTGAAAAGCTCTCTAAGCGGTTCTATAAGTTTAAACTTAAGATCTTTCGGCAGCCCGCCTACATTATGATGGGATTTAATAACAGCCGATGGTCCTTTTGTGGAAACACTCTCAATTACATCCGGATAAAGCGTACCCTGAGCCAGGAATTCCATACCACCCAGACCTTCAAGCCGTTTGGCTTCTTCTTCAAACACCCGTATAAATTCACCGCCAATGATCTTCCTTTTTTCTTCGGGATTGGTTATTCCCTTTAATTTATTCAAAAACCTTTCGGAAGCGTCTACGTAATGCAGGTTCAACTTAAATCCGTCCCTGAAAGTTTTCAGCACCTCATCTTCTTCGTTCTTCCTGAGGACACCGTTATTAACAAATACGCAATGCAAATTATCACCTATTGCTTTATGAATAAGCACTGCCGCCACCGAAGAATCAACACCTCCGGAAAGACCGCATAATACTTTTTTGTCACCAACCATTTTTTTAACATTGTCCATGGCATCTTTAACATAGGCCTTCATCGTCCAGTCCCCGGTGCAACCGCATATTTTTATAAGAAAATTCTTTATTATATCCTTGCCATTCTGGGTATGGACAACTTCAGGGTGAAATTGCACACCAAAGATCTTTTTATGACGGTTACGCACCGCGCCAAACGGACAGGTCATTGTATACGCAATAGGCTCAAATCCGGGAGGAAGTTTTGTGACCTGGTCGCCATGGGACATCCAGACATCCAGTGTAGATCTCAAATTCCAAAGAAGATCGGAGAAATCCTTAATAAGAAGCTTTGATAAGCCATACTCCCTTTTATCTGCTTTTGTTACTTTACCGCCCAAAGTATGGGATATTAACTGCATTCCATAGCATATTCCGAGAATAGGAACGCCTATTTCAAATATTTCTTTGTCCATCTTTGGAGCCCCTTCGGCGTAAACACTCGCAGGACCACCGGAAAGGATAATTCCTTTTAATTTTTTGCTCTTTTTTAACTGTTCAGCTGTAGTGGTCGGAGGAAGTATCTCGCAGTAAACATTATTCTCGCGCACACGCCTGGCAATCAACTGGTTATATTGTGAACCATAATCAAGTATCGCTATGAACTCTTTAGTGTAGGCTTCCTGCATGTTTATTTCACCTTTAACGCTTCGTAAATATCTTTACCGAAGAGTTTAGAAAATATTTTAAATTCTGACAAACTTAAGTCGCAGAAATCTTTATTTTTTTGCTCGGAGTAAAGAACCAGTTTTCCTGTCGCCGTGTGCGCATCTTTAAAATTCATTCCTTTTTTTACAAGATAATTCGCAACTTCAACTGCATCCGAATAATCATTAAGCATTGCTTTTTTAATATTACCGGTCTTTAATTTTATATTATTAAAAAGCAGTTCCAATATGGACAGCGACTCTTTTACCGAATCAACAACATTGAATAAGTGAAGTTTATCCTCCTGCATATCACTGTTATAAGCCAGCGGAAGACCTTTCATTACCGTAAGCATACCGACCAATCCGCCAAAGGCCCGTCCCGTACGTCCGCGGAGTATCTCAAAAATATCAGGATTTTTCTTCTGCGGCATAATACTGCTGCCAGTGGTAAACGCATCACTTATTTCCACGTAGGCAAATTCTTTAGTCGACCAGAGGACCATCTCTTCAGAAACACGGCTTAAGTGCATTGCGATAATAGCACAATCAGAGATAAATTCTATCACATGGTCGCGATCCGAAACGGAATCAATAGTGTTTTTTGTCGGGATGCTGAAACCCAGCTGCTTGGCCACAAATTTACGGTCAATAGGAAATGAAGTCCCCGCCAGCGCGCAAGCCCCGAGGGGCATAATATTTGCACGTTTATAAGCATCCGTAAGACGCCAAATGTCACGGCCGAGCATTTCGGTGTAAGCTCCGATATACTCTTCAAATTTTACGGGCTGAGCATGCTGCATGTGGGTAAATCCCGGGATTATCAAACCCTTGTGGAGCGCACTCCATTTATCCAAAGAGATTATTACTTTTTGCAATTTAGAAATTACTTCGATGATCTCTGTTTTTAAATAAAGTTTTTCATCAAGAGCTATCTGATCATTACGGCTGCGAGCCGTATGCATTTTCTTTCCCGCTTCACCCGCCAGCTTGATAACTTCTTTTTCTATATTTGTATGAATATCTTCACAGCTGAAGTCAACCTTGAATTTTTCTGTTTCAATTTTAGCAAGTATTTTTTTAAGCGCCGCAATTATTTTCACTGCATCTTTTGCGGGAATTATCTTTTGCTTGCCGAGCATTTTGACATGTGCAATACTGCCTATGCAGTCATATTTCGCAAGACGGTTGTCAAAAGAAATAGAAGCGGTAAACTTAGCCGCCAGTTTATCAGGATCCGTATTAAACCGCCCGCCCCAGAGTTTCATGTTAGCACCATCCTCTATTAAAGTACAAAGTACGAGGTACGAAGTACAAAGTTTTACATTAAGATGTTATTATTTATTTTATTCATATTGGTGGAAGCTTTGTTCCGCCTTCATTAAATTGTCATTTGTCGTTCGTCATTTGTAATTGTTGTTTATTATATCACTTCCCGTGTGTTTTTTACAATTTTTAAATAAAAAAAGCCGTGCATAGAAAGACTATACACGGCTTATCAATTTAAGCTCTATAACATTCCAAGCATCCGCGCCTCTGAGCCTCCGGCTTACTTTATTTTCTTGGCTCTCTTCAATATTCCGGATACTTTAGTCGACAGACCGAAGAGGTTAATAAAACCCTCGGCGTCTTTCTGGTTATACACTTCATCCTTACTGAAAGTCGCAATATTTTCATCGTACAGAGAATATTCGGATTTTCTTGCAACCGCGAGGCAATTACCTTTGTAGAGCTTAAGTTTTACCGTTCCCGTTGTAGTCCGCATTGCATGATTGACGAATGCGTCGAAAGAACTCCTTAATTCTGAGTGCCACTGGCCATTATAGACCAGTTCGGCGTAGCGGGGAGCAATCAGCTCTTTGTAATGTAATGTGTCCTTGTCCAAAGTTATCGATTCAAGATCCCGTAATGCAATGTGCAATACCGTTCCTGCCGGTGTTTCGTAGACACCCCGGGATTTCATTCCCACCAGACGGTTTTCAACAATATCTATACGGCCTACACCATTTTTTCCTGCAATATCATTAAGTTTAAATATTAATTCTACCGGACCATACGCTTTGCCGTTTATTTTTTTAGGAATACCTTTTTCAAAATAAATCTCGACAAAAGTGGCTTTGTTCGGAGCCTCCTCGGGAGAGACGGTATAGAGGAACATATCATCTTTAAATTCATTCCACGTATTTTCAAGGATACCGCCCTCATAGCTTATGTGCCATAAATTGCGGTCCATACTGTAAGGCTTTTTCTTTGTCACAGGAACGGGAATACCTCGAGCCTCAGCATATTCTATTTCTTCTTCGCGCGATTTAATATCCCACTCCCGCCACGGAGCGATTATTTTTAGATCAGGATTCAAGGCTTTAAAAGTGAGTTCAAACCGCACCTGATCATTACCTTTACCCGTAGCGCCATGACAAACAGCGTCGGCTTTTTCTTTTTTCGCGATCTCCACTATCTTTTCCGCGATTATTGGACGGGCAAAAGAAGTCCCGAGCAAATAACGCCCTTCATAAACAGCATTCGCTTTTAAAGAAGGCCAAACATAATCCGTGACAAACTCCTTCTTTGCGTCAATTATGTATATTTTACTCGCCCCGGTTCTAATAGCTTTCTTTTTTAACGGCGAGAGCTCTTCACCCTGTCCCACATCCACCGCACAGGCAATAACATCGCAGTGATAATTCTCCTTAAGCCAGGGAATAATAATGGAAGTATCAAGACCGCCTGAGTAAGCGAGGACAACCTTCTTTACAGTGTTTTTCATGTTTTTATGCTCCTTATTTTATATTAAGTGACACGTGCTATACATTCGCTTAAATTCTAAATTCGAAACTCGAAGCACGAAACAAAAACTGATAAAAAGAAAAATTAATAAACCTTAAATGTTTCGACATCTCTTTTTTTATTATTTTAGTATTTAGTGCTTGTTTCGAATTTCGAGTTTATCTCGCTTTGTCAACTTTTATTGACAAGTATATATCCTACCTATCGAGAAAAGCTTCGCTTATTGCTTCGAATTTCTTCATCTGCTATTTAAAAGCAGATGAAGTATTGATTTTTGCGCGTGTTTTCTGTTCTCGGCTTCGTCAAAGACTACGGAATGACTGCCGTCTATTACACCGTCAGTTATTTCATCACCGCGGTGCGCTGGTAGACAGTGCATGACGATATAATCCTTTTTCTTTGCGTTTTTCATCAGCTCTTCGTTTAGCTGGAAATCCTTAAAAGCTTTCTTTCTTTCTTCGTACTCTTTTTCCATTCCCATGCTTACCCAGACATCCGTATAGATAACATCAGCATCCTTAACAGCTTCTTTCGGGTTATTCGTTATGGTTAAATCTACTTTACCCGCAAGCGTTTGCGCCTCTTCCAATACAGCTTTAGTCGGCTCATATTTCTTCGGGCAAGCTATCGTAAGCGGAATCCCCAGAATTGCACATCCAAATATATAAGAATTCGTGACATTGTTATTCCCGTCGCCTACAAAAGCTGCTTTTATGCCTTTTAGCCCTTTTGTTTCCTCCATAGTCTGAAGGTCGGCCAGGATCTGACAGGGATGCTCATAGTCAGAAAGAGCATTAATTACGGGTACAGACGCATATTTTGCAAGCTCCACAACCCTGCTATGCTCAAAAGTACGGAGCGTAATAGCGTGTACATAACGGCTTAAAACCTTCGCCGTATCTTGCACCGTTTCCCCGCGTGAAAGCTGGATCTCGTTTGAATTCAAATTAATAGGCTGCGCACCAAGCTCATAAATAGCAGTCTGAAAGGAAAGACGGGTACGCGTTGACGGCTTTTCAAATATCATCGCCACTGATTTACCAGCCAGCGTCTTATCTTTAAGCTTTCCGCTCTTAAAGTCCTTCGCTGTTTTCAGAACAAATAAGAGTTCTTCTTTATTTAAGTCAGTAATAGCTAGAAAATCTTTAATTTTTAATTTCATTGGTATTTCCTCCGGAAAATTAGGACCTTGTGCTCTTTAAGATATCATCCAAAGCAGACACAAGTCTATCTACTTGTCTTCTGGTGACAATTAAGGGCGGTAAAAATCTCAGCACTTTTTCTGCCGTGCAGTTTATTAGAAAACCTTTTTCTGCCATCTTTACTACTAGCTCCTTGCCGGGTACATTCAATTCAAGCCCTACCATGAGACCAATACCTCTGGCTTCTTTTACGATAGGGTTA
>MFGS01000054.1:13701-16305 GCA_001778355.1 Candidatus Firestonebacteria bacterium RIFOXYA2_FULL_40_8 | reverse complement strand
TTACCAAACAAAGTATTTGTAGCGTAGTTTGGTTGGCAAAATGAATTAAATGAAGAAAATCTAGTGGTGTTATTCTGTAAAAAAACGATGAAGGATTTATATATCATAGTCCTGACATGTAAAGAACAAAATAAAAGCAATTCCTATCTGAGATATTCCAAAATTAACATAAATATTATGTTTTTTTGTATAATTTAAGGAGAAAACATGAAGAAAAGAATTCCAAAACCTACATTAAAGGAAGTTGGTCGTTTTATAAATAAGCTTGAGGAGAAATATCCGCAATATGTAAAAACAGAGATTATTGGCTATAGTCCTGCCGGGTTGCCGGTCCGGATGGTCAAGGTTACGGATAAAACGGTGAGCTGCGAAAATAAAACAAATGTTTTGATAGTCGGGGGGCATCACGGTGATGAAGAAAGCGGCAGAGCTGCCTGTATAGGTGTGCTTGAATGGCTGGTTACTAAGGAAGCCCGTGAAATAATAAAAATGCAGCAAATAATTGTTATACCGTGCGCCAATGTGGACGGAACTCTGGTGAACAAACATTGGAACTCGGAAAATGTTAATATTTGCAGTGATTATGCCTTGTACGGCAAGGTTACCCAGCCTGAGACACGGGCAATTATTTCTGTTATTGAAAGGTTTAACCCCGATGTTACTGTTGATGTTCACGGGCTTGCGGGCGGCGCTATTCATGAAATGGTTATGCCTGTACAGACAAGAGAATATTGTGAGGACGAGTTTATCCATAATATGCTGGCGAGGGATATGAGAAATGAAGCCGAAAAAAAAGGTTATCCTATGGCCGGACACAGTTTGAGCTGGTCAGGCTGGTTTGATTCCGAGTTGAAAAACCCAATACATTTTAACACATATTGCTATAAAAAATACCATGCCATAGGTATATTGACAGAGGGAAACGAAGCTACACTGGATTACACGCAAATGAAAGAAAGCGGTGCGGCCAGGTTGATAGGACTTCTTAAAGCAGGAGTAAAGAAATATCCGTTTGAATACTATCCGGGGTATCCCAACAGAATCATAAGCGGAAGTTTCTTCTTTGGTTTAATTGCTTACGGGAAAACAGCAGAAAAGAGAAGGGAAAGCACAATTGATATATTGAAAAACCTGGATACTTTCAGTTTTGGGCAAAAGCATCCGGTGAAAAGAGGGATAGCGGAGATAACTGTTAAATATAAAGGGGCGAATCTGACAAAAGGCGCGAGTTTTAGATACAGGATTAAAGGATTTATCAAACCAAAAGCCGTAATCTTTAATGGAAAGAAATTAAAACTGTCTGAAACAAACGGGTTCGTAACCTGGCGAGATCATTGTTCAACTTATATTCAATGGAATATTCCGGTACTGCTTGCAGGAGAACATAAGTTAGTTTTAAAGTATTAAGAAGCACAGAAAGCAAGGAAAGCAAATAAAGTAAACGAAGCAAAATAAGTAAAAGAAGGAAAGGAGAGGGTATGAGAATGAAATTGAAAATATTTTATTCTGTATTGCTTTTTGCTTGTGCTTTTAGTGCGGCGGATTTAAAACCTTCAAACAAGGACCTTCCGAAAGGCGGTGAACCCTGGATTTACGTCAGCGAAAATTCTGCTGTTATTTACTGGCAGATTGAGGATATATCAAAAGAAGCTGTCAGCTATGTCGAATACGGTGATACTGAGGCCTGCGGAAAGAAAACAGAAGCAACTGTACAGCCCAGATGGTCTCAATTACACTGGATTAAAGATTTGGAACCGGAAAAGACGTATCATTATAAGATGGTGACGGTACTAGATGGAAAGGAAACTAGAAGTGAAGATAAAACGTTTACAACTATTATTTATAAAGACGCGGAGAGATTAAAGAACGGAAATCCGGAAGATACTTTTCTTCTTGACAAAAAAAAGACAACGTATGTGTTAACGGAAGATATTATAACCGACAGTACGGCATTTATGATAATGGCAGAAGGAATTACGCTCGATTTAAACGGTCATACCGTCAAATTTAGCAAAGATGCGGATGAGTCTGCTTTTGGAGTGCATATAAATGCTCCCAATGTGAAGATATGCAACGGATTTATTGTGCAGCTTGACAAAGGTAATAATTACAGCGGCGCTATTAATTCCGCAGGAGCTGCTAACGGTGTAGAGGTTTTTGGAATAAAAACAGATGTTCATCTGCCAAACTCCTACCCGATGCGGTTTTTAAACGGGGCTAGCAAATTAAACATTCATCATAACCATCTGTACAGCGCGGTAGAAAAACTTGTAAGCCGGCATTATCCCGGGAATGATCTTCTCCGTGTGGATATAAAGGGAGATGATTTTGTTATCCATGATAACCTGTTTACCAGGGGCTGCCATCGGGGTATGGCTTTTCATGGGGACAAACCGGCAAAAAAAATATACATTTACAATAATGATATCAAGCATAAAATGATGTTCGTTAATGGTTATGCCATGCAGGGAAATATGCATAATGCGAAAATCTACAGGAACAAGATTACTTCCTCGGGGAGAACGGTTCACCTGACGGCAGCAAATATTGAGTATTTTGAGAACTGGGCATCAACAACAGGCGGTATGGTTTTAGATGATATGC
>MFGS01000054.1:2890-13669 GCA_001778355.1 Candidatus Firestonebacteria bacterium RIFOXYA2_FULL_40_8 | reverse complement strand
AACTGCATGGTATAAAATTTGAGGGTGACGGCTCAAAAAACAATAAAGTACATCATAATTTTATGCAAATTGTACAGCCCCAGCCGGATGAGAGCGGTGATTATGTCCCGGCAACTCCATTGAATATCTCTTGTGAAGACCCGAATGCAATGAACGAGGTTTATAATAACAAAGTTATTGCGTTGACAACATACAAAAAAACTTTTCATGGTCCTTATGGCGCTTCCGGACAGTGGGCCTCTTCGATGTTTTTCGTTGAAATGACACACGGAAAAGCTGATTTCGGAAATTACTCTATTTATCTGCATGATAACGAGTTCGTAAGTAATGATTTGTTTGTAAGTACAAATTATGGTAAAGTTAATATGACGGTAAAAGTTAAGGGGAATAAATTTACCATTGGAGAAAACCCTACAAATAATCACCGGGTGTTCGAGAATATAGGGAGAGAACTGGAAAGCAGCATAAAAGACGGAACTAATGAGTTTATTGGTATGAAACCGTAGAAAAAAATATAAGGAGAAAAATATGTCTAATTCGGCAATCAATTGGGCAGTTTCTGAAATACCGGGCGGGAAAACGATCGGTAAACGGATATTCGCAGGTCAACAGGAAATACTTTTAAATCTCTGTTCGTGTAAAAAGTGCGCGTGTGATGATTTTTCAATCAGTTATGGAGGTGAGAAAATACAAATAACAGCTTGCAGTGAACGTGCTTTTCTTTATGCTCTGCTTGAGTTAGCCGGGCAAACTAAAGCAAATAAGAGAAAAGACACAGAGCAGAAATATCAGTTTAAAACAAGGAATTATAAACATGAAATAAAGTTCGTTGAGAATAACGTAAGAAAACCGGTATGGTTCTATACTGAAGATTTCTGGGAAAGTTTTTGCCGGGAATTAATAAAGAGAGGGTTTAACGGAATAGTGTTTTATCCCGGGAATTACCACTTTTTTCAGCACCTGCTTGATTATAATAAATATCCTGAAGCCAGAATGATAAGCGTAAAAGACGCAAAGCGAAACCAGGTTGCTCTTAATAAAGGTCTGGCTATTGCAAAAAAATACGGGCTTAATACATTTATTCAAAACTATATAACGCATTTTACTGAAAACTTTGCAAAAGCGCGCAATTTCCCGTTTCAAAATGAAAAAGCCGGAAGACTTTCCGGGCTTTTTACTAAAGAAGTTATAGGGTACAGCCGGTATTGCTACAAGGAAATATTTGAAGTTTGTCCTGATTTGACGGGTTTGTATATGAATTTTGAAAGCGCAGGAAATGCTTTTGAGTTTATAGAACAAGCTGTAATAGCCGTATATAATAAATTTAAAAAGAAACCTGTGATAGTTACGAGAGTTTGGGGCGCGAATGTTCCTGAAAAAGTTGTAAAACTGATAAAACAGTATAAAGGCAAGATGATAATCTGCCATAAAATAATGGATACGTCAGATACATACTATTTGCCTGTTGCTGACAGCAGAGCCGCTGAATGGAAAAAAGCTATAGGGGATACTGAGTTTATGTTTGAGTACGGACCGTGCCATAATTGCGGTACGAATATTGATGATAAGCTTTGGAATGACCCGAAATTCCTTTATACCTTGCTTCAGGATGCGAAGAATAAAGGCGCGGATTCAATATCTTTCCATTCGGTCGCCGAACTATTATCAAATCATGTTAAAGGAAATAATATAATTTCCGAGGTACATAAAGACCTTGCCTGGATGAATTATTTTCACCTGGATACTTTGGTAAGATTCAATAAAGGCGAGAAATATAATGAAGGGAAATTTATCGGTTATTATAAAGAGCATTTCGGGCTAAAAGATTACAAGCAAAGTGCCGCGTTATACGGGGCTATGGCTAAAACCAGCAGTATTATTCCGTTGGTCTATCAGCAGTTCTATCACACCTCGGCTCATGAAGGTTTTCAAATTGTCGGAAGATTTAATTTTATACAAGAGCCCTATTTTTACAACCCAATATCCTGTTTGAACCGTCAGTACAAAAAAGATATTATTTTAGGAGGCGCATGGATAGCGAAAAAGATGAAATACGATGTTTGCCCGGATAACTATCAACGGATAATTGATTACGCGGATCCTAAGAAAAGAAAACTCTCTAATAATCCCCTGGTTATCGCAGAAAAGCTTAGAAAAAATGGAGTTGAAGCTTTTGCTGTTATAAAAAAGATTGCTGCTTCTTCAAAAGATAAGAGATTTAAAAAAATGCTGTTTCATGCGGATGTTAACAGGCTTATAGGGCTTTGGATTTCGGAAGAAATTAAGGCCGGAGTTGCTCTTTATGGCTGCTATTTCTCCGGTACAAAAAAAGATTTCACCGGTAAATTTAAGGACGGTATTCGTCATCTGGAAATATGTAAAAAATACCTTGATTCAGCAAAAGAGAAATCAAAGTCAGTAAGGGATGTCCACTGTAATTACGGCCAGTTCTACGATATTGATAAATATATAGCGACACTTGGAACTGTGCTGGATAAATTTGAGAAAAATGAGTATCCATTTGAAGCTTTCCGTGAGTTTGTCCGGTCCCGGAGAGAGTATAACAGTATCAGGGGATGCTTAAGGCCTTATGAAATGCATTCTTCTGGCACGATGAAAACTGTTAAAAAACTATTGGACCGGTCATTGACAACAGCTGAAAATACTTTGAAAATACTGGAAGGTAAAGTTAATAATGAGTATTACTATAAAAATGTAAAGCTCTGGAAAGATTATCTTGAATTTGAAGTTAAAAGAGTTCAAGGTGAAACTTTAAAAGCAGACAGCGGTGAAGTCGGCTTCTTAAATGTAGATGCTTCGTTCCGTTATTCCCAGCCTTTTTACTCTGATTTTGACGGGTTTATGAGTCCGTATGATTATACCGGTTCGGATAAGATAAATTTTAAAGTTGATAGTGATAAAAAAGGGTTGATAGTAAGGTTAAACCAGTTTGATTATAATGTGAAAGAACTGGAAAGTATCTGGGATTCAATAATCGGGAATAACTGCGAATCCTGGTTTATAAGAATGAATATTGATCCTGACACAGACTCCAGAAAAGTCGTCAGTTTAGTATCTGCTCCAAGAGCAAGGTTTATTCTAAAGCAGGACATTGATTATAAGAATAAACAATATTTGATCTGTTCAATGAGCAAAATCGAGAAAAGAATAAAGACAACTTATAGCAGTGAATCTTACTCCTGGTCACTGGAGTTTAGAATACCCTTTGAAGTTATCGGGAAAAAACCAAAAAAGGGCGATGTTTGGGGTTTTAATATATCCGCGAATACAAGCATGAAGGGTCTGAAAAATCATGCATGGAAGGCTAATTATGAAATGTTTGGCTCCGGGAATATGAAAATGCTGGGGAAATTGATATTTTAGGGAGAGGCCATGAGAAAAGAAATGAAGATACTGTTAATAGCAGTTTTCGGGTTACTTCAGATGGGTGTCCAATCAGGCTGCGAAAATGAAACAAATCCCGCAAGAATTGGAGCAATAGAAACCTGTGCTTCGGCTGCGGAATGGTATGAACTTGATGATGCGGGAAAAAAAGTTCCGCCGCGTGTAAAAATGGAAACGAAAGAAGGCCTGCTTTATGTTCATTTGAACCGGGGTCTTTTAGGTACTAAACAGTCCTGGATTCCTGAGGGAGTAATTAAAGGATCGATCTTAAGGAAAAGCTATGGAGAGGTGGATCTTGATAAATTCCATTATTTGGTAGTTAATATTAAGGAAAAAGGTTCAGGGGTGTTCTTTGGCGTTAACGGTTTTGACACTAAAGCAGGTTATAAAACAGGTATAACAGCCGTTGATCTGAAGGATTATGATGCAAATAGCATTCACGGGAAAAGGAATGTGGTTTTTGAGATGGACTTGCATGATAATTTGACTACGCTGGTAGTAGCAGAGATAAAATTAGTCTCAGAGCTGAATGAGATTGAAAAGAAAGGTTTTATAGATAGGGGACTTACAATAAAAAATGAAAATTTAAAAGCAGAAGAAAATCACGGACTTGAAGCTTTGGGAAAACATGTACAGTTGACTGAATATGACGGTGAAGAAACGGCGTTTTTCAGAGATACCGCGACCGGAGCTATATGCGCGAGATTAACCGCTGCGCCGGGAAATGATTTCTTCGGAGAAGGTGATATCTGGTCTGCTGATGGGGCGGCTATAGCTTTCTCTTCAAAGAGAAAGATCAAAGGTGTTCCGGTCTTCATGTTTAAAAAAGGAGCTGTAATCGCGGCAGAAACAGAAGGGCGCCTTTGCAGGTTTAGCCCGGTTGAACCAACCAAGTTGTATTATTTGTCGGCTAAAAACAAAAATATTAAAGTTGGTGTTTGGGATAGTGTAACAGGAGAATCTGAAAATGTTGTGGAATTTTCTACGCCTGATATGGGCGGGTATACGGAGTTTAAATTTACAAAAACCGGTAAGATATTTGTGGGATTTCGCGAATCGCCCTATGTGTTTTTAGTGGATGTAAAAGAAAAGACCGTAAAAAACATTGTCCTTTCTACCAGACAAAAAGATGCCGGTATGAGTCCGGATGAAAAATACATTTTCTGGCATAACTGTTATACCTATGAGGGAAGGTGGAGAAACCTTGAGACGGGCGAAGAGGGCTTGAACTCTTCACACAGTGTAGGTCACGGGTGCGGCGGAAAAAACGGCAACGTAATGAGTTTTGGTGAGTTCATGAAGATATTTATTTCAAATACAAATCCTGACCCGAAACGTTCAGGGGAAAACGTAAGTATGTGGTCTAACTGGCAAAATAATGTTCAGACGGATTACGGCACACTTACTGATGATAATGAATATATATTTACAAACGGCACAAATGGTGATGTCGCGAATCAGCATGTTATGATCCCGTCAAAAGATACCGGGGCTGTTATGCGGATTGTCAGGTATTTTACGAAGTTCAGCTGGGAAAGTACCACTTATAGCAGGCCAAGTCCGGATTATACTAAAATTGTTTATAACAGTAATCCTTTCGGCAGCTGCGACTTGTATATGGCATATACCAGAAGGACTGACTCACCTGAGAATGTAAAATTTACTGATAATACTTTATCCTGGGAAACTCCGGTTCGAAGTAGAGAAATTGCCGGGTACAATGTGTACAAGTCAAAGGAAAGCGGTAAAAATTATATTAAAATAAATGAAAATTTGATCAAAGGAAACAAATTCGAAATCAAAGACTTGAAAGCGTTTTATACTGTAACGGCAGTTGAGAACTCTTCGCTTGAGAGTATGTTCTCAAATGAAGTCGCGCCGGATGATTCTCCTGTTACCCGATATTTTGAAGCCGAAAGAATGGATTTGAAACCTCCTATCAGAAGTTGTTTTGACGGGTATAATAACGATTTTCAAAGTGTTAGAGTTACTCCTGAAACTCCTGCGGAGAAAACGATAGCAGGAAGTATAACTGTTAATTTGAAAAATCTGCCAAACGGTAAATATAAGTTATGGCTGCTTGCAAAAGGTAATGGAGATTGGACTGCGAATGGCTATACAGTCTCTTGTAAAAATGACGAATGGCAATGGGTTAAATTAAATAAAGAACTTGAGCTAAAAAGTGTCGAAAGTTTGACTCTTACCTCAAGGGATGAAAATCTTATGCTTGACACAATCATGTTGACTTCAGGTAGTGATATTCCTACGGGAAAGGACCCGAGAGATTCAACTGCGCCTGAAGCGGTTAAAGGGTTTAAAGCCGTTCCTGCCAGGAGTGCCGTCGCGCTTTCCTGGGAAGCAAATAAAGAACCGGATCTGAATCACTACTCAATTTACTGCAGCACCAAAGAAGATTTTGAATGTGATAATTCAACGCTTATAAGGTCTGTCTACAAAACATCTATCACTGATGAAAGCTTGGATCCTGGTACGATGTATCACTATAAAATTATAGCTAAAGATAGCAGGTGGAATGCCGGTAAACCCGCGGGCATTTCGGTAAGGACATTGAAAGATAAATAAATAAGAGGGAAACGATAAAAAAAGGGCAGTTGGTTTATTGACTGCTCTTTTTTTGTATCCAAAAATAAACTTCAAAACCACTCGGAAATCTGTTATTATTATGACATGAATAATTTGGTCAGAATTAAATCAGGTGTTTCAGGTCTGGATGAAATGCTTAATGGCGGATTCATAAAGGGCAGCAGTGTTTTATTGTCCGGTCATAGCGGAACCGGGAAAACTATGCTGGGCTTTCATTTCATTAAGGAAGGCTTGAAATTAAAAGAAAAATGTATATACATCTCTCTGGTAAAAGATCCTGAGGATGTTATTAAATACTATGATGTTTTAAATGTAAAATGGAGCAAATACATTGAAAATAAAGATCTGATCTTGATTTCTTCCGGAATATCCGAGATAGATAGTCTGGCCTCCAATTTGGAGAAAATATTTAGAAGAAATAATATCAATCGAATAGTCATTGACGGTTTGTCATCTGCAATAAAAACATGTGTTTTAAAAAAGTTATACGCATTATTAATCATAATGAAGAAAAAGAATATAACTTCCATTTCTATCACAACTGTTTCTGATAAGAGCATCAACATGATTACGGATAATCCCTCTCTTGCGGAGCTTTTTAACAGTATAATAGTTCTAAGGCAAAGTGAAAAACAAAAAGAGACACTTAAGTCAATAGTTATCTTAAAAGCCGAGGGAACTTCATATAATACAAATATTAAAGAAATCGAAATTAAGGAACATGGTGTTGAAATAAAGGATGCGGGCGATAAGGAAAATAAAACCGCGATAAATGAGCCTTCTCCTGTGGTGCAGTTGAACGGTAATATGTTCTATAATTTGAAAAAAGTTGAAGAATATCTGACGGAGACATTTAAAAAAAAGCATCCTGAAGTAATAATAGAAAAGCAAAACAAAAATATGCGAAGCGGCGGGTCGATAAGCAGGATGGATGATTTAAAAAGTTATATGGGGATAATAATACTCAATTTCGCGGATATATACAGATTTGCAAAGGAGGAATTGCTGGTTAATCTCGACGATTGTATCGAGAAAGATAAATATTTCAAAGGATGTCTTGATGCTTGTACGTTTGAAGGGAAAATATACGGTATCCCTGAAGATGTATTATGCAAGAGCTTGATTTACAGGAAAGATTTATTGGATAAATACAGTATTGAAGTGCCGCGCACATGGGCTGAAATTGTAAAAGCTGCTCAATATATTTTGAATAAAGAAAATGATCCGGAGATGGCCGGAGTGCTGTTTCATGATTGCCGCAATTGGTTGTCGGATACTTTCCTTGAATTATTGTGGAGCAATGACGGGGATATCTTTGATAAAGAAGGCCGGATAACTATTTTAAATGATAAATCTTATGAATCCTTGAGATTTCTTCAGGAGATGGTTTGTAAATATAAAATTATGCCGTTAAAACAGGATAACCGGCGATTTCTCAAGGGAAAATGGTTATTCTATATCAGCAAGCCTTATGCGTACAAGGAGATTGTTGAAGATAGGCTGTCTACAGAAAATGGTATGCGGCTGGATCCGTCGCTTAAAGGTAAATTGTATATAGCTCCTCTGCCGGGAATGAAAAATAATTGTCAGAATTATAAGATACTGGACGGGCATGCACATTGCCTGGTGAAAAACACTAAAGATATAAAATCTTCAATTGCTTTCTTGAAGCTTATAACCAAAGAAAAAACAATGAGAGAAATGGAGCTGGCAGGCGGTTGGACTTTTCCTTCAAGGATGAAATTTTGGAGAGATAAAGATATTTTACTGCAAAAGCCTTATTATCATCAGGCAGAATGTATTCTGGAAAAATATAAGATTCCTTACAAGGATATTAAAAACTATGAGCTGTTACATTCTTTAATACATAAAGAAGTTGGTAAAGTCATAAGTAAGGAGAAGTCAATCCGGGATACTTTGGATGTTTTAGCGCATGAAATGAAATTGATAACACGAAGACATAAGGAGTATGGCCGGGTAGTTGAAAGGTTAATTGTTTATCTGAAAAATAATTTTAATAAAAAAGTGAAATTGGAAGATATATCAAGAGAAATTAAATTAAACCCTCATTATATAGAAAAAATATTTAAAATCGAAACAGGAGTTACTATATCCGAGTATCTTATCAGCCTGAGAATTGATAAAGCAAAAGAACTCTTAAGAGATATTGGAAATAATGTAAATGACGTAGCATACAAAATAGGGTACAATGATGTAAGCTATTTTTGTAAATTGTTTAAGAGAAAGACAAATCTTACCCCCCGTGAATACAAACTGCAATAGGGAAATCTCTTCAAAGTAGTAAAATCAGTAGAACATAAGCCTAAGAAAGAGAAGATAGACCAATAAATAGTATAGTTAGTCTTACGGTAAAGTGTATATGACATACTTGAATACTTGAAATATAGGCTATAATATAATGACACATAAGATGCTAAACAGAAAGGGCGGGTTTGTGGTAATTTAAAAGCAACGACAGGAGATTTTAGGAAGATGAGAGAACCTTCGCTAAAAGGCAGAAAATCAGGAGTTACTACGAAACTCCTACACTTATTTATGGGAAAATAAAAAAAATAAGACAGATTGAGAAATATTTAATTTCTATGCTTACGCGAGGATAAAATGAATAGACGAAAAGGCTCAATTCTTATTTTGGCTATGTTTTTGCTCACTGTTGTAACGCTGCTTGGAGGACTGTTTCTTACAATTGCAGTTGGAAATATAAAGTTGCAGGTGAAAGACAGTGAGAGGCAAAAAGCTTTCTGGATAGCAAAAGCCGGAGTAGCAGAACTCGTACATAATTTAAGGGGATATTATAATCTTTACGAGCAGTACCAGGGCGAACAGGAATTTGGCGGGGGTAAGTACAAAATAGGAAGCGCGACACTTATAGGCCGAGGTTATCATAACACACTGGTGGTTTCCGTAGGGCAGTATCCGCTTGAGACTACAGAGATAACAAGCGTTTCAAAATACGCTCTTTTGGCTGAAGTTTCAATGAATACTCCGACGGACTATCTTCAGTTTTCCGATATAGGAAAAGTACAATTGTTTTATAGAAATGTAATTGCAGGCCCGGTTCATGTTAATGGTGATGTTCAAATCGGAAGGTCCTGGGAAAATGGACTTTTTATCAAGTCAGACAAAGAATATGGCCCGGCTTTGGAAGCTTCAGGAAAACTTTACAATGCTTGTGATTTTGGATCAGATGATTCTCCTCTTAGATATTTGCTGGTAGGTGAAGGTAAAATACCTGTTCCATTCGAGAAACCGTATAACATTAGTAATCTTACAAAATTTTCCTATATTACTCCTATTGGTCCTCAATCAGGCGGTTGGCCCGGATGGGTTCCCACACATGGCGCGATCTGGCCCTACAATGCCTTAACGCATGGGGCTAATCTGGTAGTAACAAAAACAGGTCCTACCGGACAATATAAATATAATCTGATTGATGATAGAGATACAGGAGGCAGGGAAATTAAAGTTCCCAAAACAAACGAAATTACTTATGAAAAATATAAGGATGTTATAGATCCGGATTGGCATATCACCTGGTCTAATTCCAGAGGTACGGTCGCGAATATAACCAATGAAGTAATTTATTCCGCCGCGGGCGGTGATATCACTGTCGGCGGCTGGTATGGCATAGGAACAGGAGCTAACCGGGAGAAGATCGCGGATAGTGTTAATTTTGGTTTGAATGGCGCGGATATTGCGATACCCGCGGAAAGAGATATAAATTATGTTAAGTATGTTTTCTTGCGGCTAAAAGCAACGCCTGCGGTTTTTCACGGACCGGTCGGACCGGCGCAGGACACGGCTAACAGCTATACAATAGATAGAGCAGCTAAAAAATTCAAGTTGAAATTTCCTATGTATATTGATAAATTCAAGTTCTTTTCTCCTCCCGGTCTTTGGGGGGCGCCCGGTAACGGTTATTGGAGAGGGAGAAAGCAGAAAGGGGAAAATTACGAGCTTTTAGCATCTACAAAAATCACCGCTCAAGGCCAAACTTTTTCTCTTCCTGCGGATTACGCGGGAGCTGCGGTTGGAGGGATCGTAGCCGAAACAGGAACACACGGTGTTTCTTGTTATGAAAGAGACGGTGTTTCTGATTCCGGTGTAAACGAAATTGTGTGGAAACTGGCTCCAAATAATGATCTTAGTACGACAACAAGTTCGATAGTAGAGGTGCCTACTTCTACAGGAACTTTAACAATAACTATAAGTCAAGACTATTACTTCCAGGTTAATTACGCGCAGGGTAAGGTAATACTGGGTTCTTCTGCCGGCGGCAGGATTATGTGTAATAATGCTTCAAATATAACGGGCGCGCACTATATGGAAATTATATATAGCCATGATTTTAATGTGTCCGGCGGAGTGGAAGCATGGATCAATGAAAAACAAAAGGTAGTAAAGCTTGATTTAAGTACTATAAATGAATCTAACTGCCCGAGAGACCCGAAATTCAAGAATAGTACCAGCCTCATAGACAGGCAAAAGTATGGAGTGATATTTTCCGAAGTTCCGTTGATAGTCTGGGGTGTGCCAAAAGCTCCCGTTACAATTGTTTGCTTGAGCGACCTGTACGTCGGACCGATAAATGCTTCCTATAATGACCCGAATGATGTGGATAAATGGTGGGCTCCGAAAAATCCGAATCCCTCTCTTATCCAAGATTCGACAGATGCCAAACCGGTTGGTTTAATAACGAGCGGGCTTCTGTTATATGACTATACGCTGGCGACATCTTATCCATACGAG
>MFGS01000054.1:0-2500 GCA_001778355.1 Candidatus Firestonebacteria bacterium RIFOXYA2_FULL_40_8 | reverse complement strand
GAGCAGGAGATGTTTACAGTCCAAGCTTTTCAGAAACTATCACAAATATGGTTGATGCAATGGAAAGCGGGGATTAATAGCGGCAGCATCATAATGTAAAGAGCAAAAAGTATTCCGAAATACAAGTAAGAGGATTAATTAAGATGCTAAAAAAACTAATTAAACATATACTTGTCTGTCTGATAATACAATCATTATCTTTTCCTGTCTTTGCCGGATCAATAGAAATAAATACTACAAATGTTTCGAATTCTGTTAGAAAAAGCGACAGCCGTCAATTGTTTCAGGCAACAGACGGAACCTTGGTTGTTATTTATGGTTATACCTCGTGGGGCGGTGTTGCAATTCGGGCTTCAATGTCAAAAAGTAACGGATTATCAAATACTTGGAGAAAACTTGATGATTCCGGGGTAGGATATACGGATGTTGGCGGCGGTAATTATTCCTACAGTACCAGCGGTTCTGATGCAAGTGCTTTTATGGACAGCAGCAATAATATTTATGTTGCTTATTATATTCCTTATTCGGCTGCCGATAATTCTAATCCTGCCATGGAAACTACAACAACTTCAGGAGGATTGCAGATTGAGTCAACTTTATCCGGTAATATTGACGCAAGTACGACAATTATAACGGTTGCGGATGCTTCAGCTTTTTTACCGGGAGGGACACTTAGAGTCGGAAGCACGACTGTTACATATACCAGTAAAACAGCGACTACGTTTACCGGCTGCACTGTTGCTTCTACATTTACTTCCGGTATAACAATAATACAGTCTTCGTATTACGCGGCTCGATTAAGGAAATTGACTTACAGCGGTGGTAATTGGACTGTTGGTGCTCCAAAGAGTGTTAATATTGATCGGAGCGAATTAAGAACTTTTGGCAGGATTTTCAAGGATGGTTCAAATAGGTTATGGTACATGTGCCGGAATTCCCCAAGATACTGGTATTCAGATGATGACGGAAATACATGGAAATCAACAACAACGACTTTGTCCGGGGATATCAATACCGCGGCAACAACTATAACTGTTGCGGATAATACATACTTTTTTACGGGTACAGGCGGAAAAGTATTGATAGACAGTGAGTGGATAAGCTTCGCCGGAAAATCAGGGACGACTCTTCTCACCGGCTGCACAAGGGCTCAAATAGGAACAGCTGCGGCATCTCACACCAGCGGAGTAACTGTTTTCACTGACGCTCTATTATCCAATAGCGGCTTTGGATTATGGGTTAATTGGAATAATACTCCAGTGGTTATATACGGCGGAGCTAGTAATACCATGAAGTGGTACAAATGGAATGGAACAGGATGGTTATCACAGCCCAATATAAACAATTATAATGTTACCAGCGCTAATACAGGCTGGTCGGCTGTTGTTACAGATGATAATAATATTCATTTGGCATTTAAGGATACAACCGGTACACAGACTTTTCAGGGTATAAAATACAGATATTGTGATTCAGGAGGGACCTGGAATACTGTTGCGGCGAACGGTTCTGACGAAATAATGATTGATGTAGATTCAGCCGGCCTTGATGATATGCCGACATTGACGACGGACGGGACGAATGTTTATTGTTTTTATAAAAAGTATATAACAGCTACTACCTCCAATATAGTATATAGTAAGTTAAACACTTCAACTCATACATGGAGTACCGCGGTATCAATAACAACAGATGCTTTGGATAATCAGTTCCCTACAACATGTTTAAAATATAATGCGGCTTCGCCTTATGTCCCTGTCGCCTGGTCTGCGTATAAAGCGCCAAGCACTTTTAGTGCTAAGTACTGGAGAATAACGTTTCCTCCGACGGTGACAAATCTTCTGCCGGCTACCGGCGCGAACTCATCCGCGACGACAATATCCGTGATCGGTACGAGGTTCTTTGGTTCTGCAGTAACTTCCTCTGTGACAGCGTTAACAATAAATTCAACTCCGCCTCTGGAGATAACGGGGTATACTGTGGATTCTGATACGAGTATAAGCGGAGTGGTGATCCCTCCCGGTATAGCTCCGGGTACATATGATATTCAGGTGACAAACGGTACAGGTGAACCAAACGGAGGCACAAATTTAACCTCAGCGGTGAAATATGTTGTAACAGCCCCGGCGGTTACAGTAACAAATCTCTCGCCGGTAAGCGGAGCGAATGAAAGTCCGACCACGCTTTCGATATTTGGCGGCGGCTTTTTTGGCGGGGTAGGAACTAACACTGTAACAGCCATTCGTTTAGATACTTCGCCGACCGTGACAACCTTAGCTGCAGGATACATCGTAGTAAACGATACACTTATCACTGGAGCCGTAATTCCTTCGGGTCTGACAGCCGGAACATATAATGTAATGGTGACCGCCTCTGGAAGCTCAAATACCACAAGTACTGTGAAGTTCAACGTTCTTGTGGGACCGAGAGTAACAGGACTCAATCCTTTAACCGGTTCAAATCTTGGAATCTCAACGATAACGATAAGCGGAAGCGGTTA
>MFGS01000053.1:14212-14339 GCA_001778355.1 Candidatus Firestonebacteria bacterium RIFOXYA2_FULL_40_8 | reverse complement strand
AG
This sequence comes from Candidatus Firestonebacteria bacterium RIFOXYA2_FULL_40_8, assembly GCA_001778355.1. Taxonomy (GTDB): domain Bacteria; phylum Oederibacteriota; class D2-FULL-39-29; order D2-FULL-39-29; family D2-FULL-39-29; genus D2-FULL-39-29. Next base: position 14,337 of record MFGS01000053.1, on the reverse strand, counting down.
CCGGTAGCCGTTTGGAAAAGGGGCGATCCCGTCTATATCATGTATCTCATTTCCCGGATCCCAGATAGCTTTTACAACCGGTGAATTAACTTTATCCAGAAAGATCTTTAAAGTTCTTGCACACC
>MFGS01000053.1:11007-14145 GCA_001778355.1 Candidatus Firestonebacteria bacterium RIFOXYA2_FULL_40_8 | reverse complement strand
TTTAAAATATCTATATGATCATTGTATTCTTTCTTGTTATCTATAGTGCATTTAAAGAACGGGCTGGCAATCGAGCAAACTTTTATACCGTTATCTTTAAGCACAGCTTTAATGGTCTTAACATCTTCCTTGGAAAAGTTATGCGGCCCCTTGTTCATAAGAGTTCTTATCTCAACCGCTTCTATCTTCCACTTTTTGCAAAATACCGCAACTTCTTTAACGTCCTGGGAAACTTCGTCGGTGAAAACGCTGAGCTTGAACATAATAATCTCCTCTACAATATTTTCCTAACAATAATAAAAAATGTCGTTCACATCAGTCAGGTAAAAAATCCGTCCATAAAAGTCCGTAAAGATCCATAACGTCTTACATTAATGTGGTGTTATTATTATATTACAAACAAAAGACACTGGATCCCCGATAAAAACACTCGGGGATGACAGAAAAAAAACACCTTTTGTCACTTCGTACTTTGTACATCGTACTTCGTACTTTTTTAACTACACTTTAAACTTCTGTACCTGCCTGCAGTGATGGCACCTGTTAATATGGTCTTCATCGCTTGTTAAAAGCGCGGTCGGATTTTGTTTAAGTTTTTCTACTACCACTTTCATAAATCCCGCTGCATCAATAAGATACGAGAGTTCTTTATTTAAAGAAATTTCTTTTAAGAAGCCGGCTTCTTTAAGCCACGGTATTGCGTTTGGAAAACCGGCGCCACAACCGGGAAATGTTTTATATACGTAGGTCTTTATTTTACCGTCTTCCGCGTCGATGTACTCTGCGGTAGTACCCCAGGTAGGATCAAAATGCTCCGTCAGGTAAGGCACGCCCGCCTGCCATTCCGCAACATGTCCCATCGTACAGGAGTTAAGTTTGCAGCCCATCATTAATATTTTACCGTCCGTCCGGCTGAATCTTTCCAGAGGCGATTCCGTACCCACGGCATCTACTTTCTCATGCCCGCTTATGAGTTCTTTCGCTCCTCTTCCCCAGGCTGCATCGCTGTGAGAAGGATGCATGGACCTCGAAACCCTCGGGAGTTTCCAAAAAGCATCTGTGATCGCGCCCACTTGTGAGGGGGATCTTCCCGGATTATACGGCCCGCTTTTCGAAATATTTTTAAAGCTCAAACTGTGCGTCGGCATTACAAGAAGCCCTTCTTCCCCGATAGCTTCCATGAACCCCTTACAGACCTCTTCCGGAGCCCCTTCAAAATCAATAGATTTGTAAGAACTATGCAAAAGCAGCTTTGAACCTTTGGCAATCCCATTGTTTTTCAAAGCGCTTATTAAATCTGATTTATTCACAAAATCTCCTTATATGCCAATAACTCTAAATTTGAGGATACTTTTATATTGTATAATATGGAAGGACCAAAATCAATTGGAATATTCCCCCGAAATCCAGAGTAGAAGGTGTACCATTATGGATATTAATAATACTTAAATTTGGGGGGGGGGATTTCGCTGATTAAGAAACAACCATATATAATTTAACTTAAATACCCCTTCTTTGTTAAGAGTTCTACAGAAAAGCAAAGAATTAATTGTGCGGTTAAATCTTTTCAATCACCATGGAGATGCCCATACCTCCGCCTATGCACAAAGAAGCGAGGCCCAGTTTGGAGTTACGCTTTTTCATCTCGTAAAGGAGGGATACCAGAACTCTTGTGCCGGAAGCACCGATGGGATGGCCGAGAGCTATTGCGCCGCCGTTAACATTCAGTTTACTTCTGTCAAATTTCAATTCTCTTTCGGCGGAGATAACAACAGATGCGAAAGCTTCATTTAATTCCAGAAGATCTATACTATCCAGGGAAAGATTTAGCTTGCCCAGGAGTTTTTTAATACTTGCCGTCACGCCTTCCCCCATTAAAGAGGGGGAAACACCGGCAGAAGCATATCCGAGTATTCTGGCTAAAGGTTTCAGGTTATTATTTTTTACGGTTTCTCCGGAAGCCAGGATAACGGCCGCCGCGCCGTCAGCGATAACCGAGGAGTTACCGGCAGTCACGCTCCCGTCTTTCTTAAAAGCAGGTCTTAAAGCCGCGAGCGCTTCCAAAGTCGTATTTTTTCTCGGACACTCGTCTTTTTCAAATATTATTGTTTCTTTTTTAACTTTTAACGAAACCGGTGAAATCTCTTCTTTGAATTTATTTTTCTCGAAAGCTTCTTTCGCTTTCATCTGGCTCTCAAAGGCAAACGCATCCTGTTCTGCCCTTGTAATCTTGTATTTCTCCACAAGGTTTTCCGCGACAATCCCCATATGATAATCATTAAAAACATCCCACAAGCCGTCGCCTATCATCGAATCAATCATTTCCGCGTGGCCCATTTTGTAACCGAACCTGGCTTTGGGAAGAAGATACGGCGCATTGCTCATGCTTTCCAGACCGCCGGCAAGAACCAGTTCATTTTCCCCCGCCATTATTGACTGCGCGGCAAGTGCAATGGATTTGAGTGAGGAACCGCAAACTTTGTTGACCGTGAAGGCAGGCACATCCTCCGGAATACCGGACATAAGACTTACCTGCCTTGCAGGGTTTTGGCCTAAACCGGCCTGAAGAACATTTCCAAAAATAACTTCATCCAGCATATCTGTTTGAACCGAAGCATCCACAAGGAGGTCTTTTACCACCTGAGCCGCAACATCCGTAATCTTAACATTTGACAATCCCCCGCCAAATCCGCCGATCGCAGACCGCTTCGCGCCAACGATGTATACGCTGTCCATAGTTCCCTCCGGATGAAAAAGATTCAACTGCTGCAAGCAAAAAAACGTTACGGGTAGCGGGTGACGAGTTACGGGCTGAGAAAAGTCTAAATATCAAACCATAACCTTTGCGAAATCCGCCTAGGCGGATACTACATTAATGTAAACCCAGCCCCTAGAGCCTAGTCCTCCAAAACTAAGTTTTGGAGAGATCTCGTCCGCCTTAAGCGGGACCTCGCCAATTGGCGGGCCCAATGGCGGACACCCAGAGCCTGCTATTTTGAAACAAACAACTTCGTGAACAAGTCACGGATTTTCTTACTTTCCCTTAATATATCAAGGGTTATCTTGGCGTGGTCTTTGGCGTAGCCGTTGCCGATAATCATGGTAATATCCTTGGCAATTCCTTCCGCGCCTAAAGCG
>MFGS01000053.1:7169-10979 GCA_001778355.1 Candidatus Firestonebacteria bacterium RIFOXYA2_FULL_40_8 | reverse complement strand
TTACGCAGTTGATCGTGATGTCCGCCATCTTACCCTTGGTGAGAGCGGCAACTTTCTCTTCAACTTCCAGCGGGTTGGTTGCGTTAATCTGGATAACTTCGTCGCAGAAGCCCATCTCTTTAATTCTTTTTGTACTCTCGTCGCTGTGTCCGGTTCCGATTATATAACCGCCCTTGCCTGCTTTTTTCTTCGCTTCATAAGCACAAAGAATTCCGCTTTTCCCGCCGGCGCCGATAATGAACACCGTATCATTTTTCTTCACAAGCCGTCTGGTCTGAGCAGGAGCGCCCGCAACATCAAGAGCTGCAAGAGCAAGGGACTCGTCTATATCTTTCGGTATCTTCGAGTAAATAGTTTTTTCGAACAGGATTGCTTTTCCGTCAATATCAACCTGGTCGATGTCTTTTCTGATATCTTTAATTTTGTCTATCCTGAGAGGAGTAAGACTTAAGGAAACCAGAGTTACAATTTTATCCCCTTCTTTAATATCAACTTTTCCTTTTAGCGCGCTGCCGATCTTTTCCACCGTGCCGATAAGTACCCCGCCTGAACCGGTAACGGGATTCTGGTGCTTGCCTCTTTCCTTAACGGTCGCAGTCATTATCTCTCTTATCTTATCATCGTTTCCTTTTGCCTGTTTTTCTATCTGTGTAAAAGAAGCTGAGTCCACGTTAAGCGTCTGCACCGCAATAAGAATCTCATTGTCATAAAGCTTGCTCATATCATTATCGAGCTTAAACGCGGTCTGCGGCATTAACCCTTTCTTTTCTATTACTCTGTGTGTTCCATATTTATTTCCCAGCATAATGTCTCTCCTTTTACCTGATTTTTTTGACTATCTCGAGGAATTCATCCACGCTTAAGTAGGATTTCCTGAGCGTCGCTTCATCTTTAATTAATTCAATGAGCTTAAATATTTTCTCATCCGTAAGCTTTATTCCATATTTTTTTGTAAAATGTTCCACCGTAGCTTTTCCGGCGCCTTTTCCGACCACATATTTTATATCATTTTGTCCGACTTTTGAAGGTAAAAATGGCTGCATAATGGTGAGAGGGAACTTCTTTTGTTCGGCTTTTAAGAAGATGTGCATAATAAGCCCTGATTCTACAAGGAATAATCCGTCCCCGACTACCGGTTTGTTGCTTGCCACTTGTATTTTAGAAAGCTGAACCAATAATTTCGAAACTCTTGCCAGCCGGCTAATGTCGCCCACTACCGGAATATTAAAACAGCCGTCCATAGTCGCGGCTACTTCTTCAAGACTGATATTTCCCGCGCGTTCACCAAGACCGTTCACCGCCGTGTGCACACCGTTTGCTCCGGCAGTCAGCGCGCAAATTGCATTTGCCGTCGCCATGCCCATATCATTGTGCGCGTGCAAGTCCAGTAATTTTTCAGGGAACCATTTACGCATATTTTTAAAGAAATCAAAAGTTGCAACCGGATGCAGCATGCCGAATGTATCCGCGATAGTCACCGCTTCGGGATCCGCGCCGTAAACCACGGCTTTAAATATTCTTTCTATCTGCGCAGGTTCGCTCCTGAAAGCATCCCACCCCATCCAGTTAACCCAAAGCCCTCTTTCTTTCGCGTACTTTATCATCTCAATATTTTTCTTGATAAGATCTTTTTCCGTCATACCGTACGCAATGTCGCAGGCAACCGTATTGACGGTATGTTCGAGTATTACCGCTCTTATTCCGGATTTTACCGCAGCGTCAATATCATCTTTTCTCGCCCGAACCAGACAGGTTAACTTCGCCTTGATGGATTTCTCGCGCGCCAGTATCTCCATGGCTTTAAAATCTTTGGGAATTACCGGAAGCCCGAGTTCTATGGAATTTACTCCGAGCTTATCGAGCTCATGCGCGACCAGCACTTTTTCGTCAGTGGAAAATGCCACACCCGGGGTCTGCTCGCCGTCCCGCAGAGTGACATCATGCACATAAATATTTTTCTGCAGGTTGAACTTCTTCCGTAAATCATTGGCGAAATTCAACGGAGGTGCCCAGAAATCTTTTTTGAAATACTTTTTATTTTTTAATGACATTTTTTCCTCTCTTATGCGTGGAACTTGGTTCCGCTGATCTCGTGGCCTCTTTTGGAATCCATAGGCCTTAAAGAAACGGCCTTTCCTGAAAAGAGCTTTGCAATACCGATATTATCTTCCTTAAATACGTTATCACACAAATGACATTTTTTGCAGCTGCTCTCGCCCTTTTCCGGTTCGGTATAAGCGGCGATAAGCCCTTCATAATTCCTGATGATGATCTTCTTATCGGACCTGGAGATCATATACTCCGGCATTAGAGGAACCTTTCCCCCGCCTGACGGCGCATCAATGACAAACGTAGGCACAGCCAGACCGCTGGTATAGCCTCTTAATCTTTCCATAAGCTCAATACCCTTGCCAATCGACGTTCTGAAATGTTCGATACCGATAGAAAGGTCGCACTGATAAAGGTAGTAAGGTCTTACACGGATCATCAAAAGGTCATGTACAAGCCGTTTCATAATATGCGGGCAGTCGTTCACGCCTTTCAGCAGAACCGACTGGTTGTTCAAAGGAATTCCTTCCCGGGATAAGATGTTGCAGGCTTCCGCCGCTTCTTTCGTCACTTCATGCGGGTGGTTGAAATGCACATTTACCCATAACGGGTGATACTTCTGAAGCATATTCGCCAGTTTTTTCGTAATTCTCATAGGAAGTACCACCGGCATTCTGGTACCTATCCTTATTATCTCCACATGTTTGATAGCGCGGATCTTTTTTATCACACCTTCCAATACGCTGTCTTCCAGAGTTAGCGGATCGCCTCCGGTAATTACCACATCGCGTATTACTTTTGTTTTTTTGATGTACTCAATGCATTTGTCTATCTGCGCGTCGGATATTCTTTTATCCGTAATTCCCACGGTTCTTCTTCTGGTACAGTGCCTGCAGTACATACTGCACTGATCGGTGATCATAAATATCAGCCTGTCGGGATACCTGTGCGTGATGCCGTAAACAGGAGAGTCGGTGTCTTCATGGAGCGGGTCGTGCATATCACTGTCTGCCGTCCTGGTTTCAAAAATAGTCGGAACAGATTGCATCCTTACCGGACATTTTTTATCGCTCTTGTCCATAAGTGAGGCATAATAAGGCGAAATAGCCATTTTAAACTTCGAAAGGCATCTGGCAATCTCTGTTTTATCCTGCCTGCTCAGCTTTATTATATCTTCCAGCTGTTTAACATTAGTCACCCTATTTCTTATCTGCCAGTGCCAGTCGTTCCAATCTTTCTCCGGCACATTCGCCCATATTTTCGCTCTAGTAACATTTTCCATAATAACCCCCTTCCTTTGAAAACAATCCTGCTTCCGACTGTTGTATCGGGCGGTTCCGTTGATAAGCTTATAAACCCTGGACGACCGTCTAAAAGTCCATAACGTCCATAAAGTCTTTTTTTAACGGTGCTATTATTATATTTAAAACCCTAATACAAACCTACACCTAGAATCATTTACTTCTTTGCTTTTCTTTTACCTTACAAACTTTACAAACCTTAAAAACCTTACAAACTATTTACTTTCATTTACTGCTTCTTCCAGTGCTTCTTTGAATATACTTATACCTTCCCTTAGTGCGGCTTCTTCGATGATCAAGGGAGGATTCATTTTAATAGTTGCTCCGCCTGCGCCCAGCGGGGCGTAAAGCATTAAACCTTTCTCTATACATTTTTTAACTATCTTAAAGGCAATATTTCCATCCGGTTCGTTCTCCGTGCCGGCTTTTCTAAAGAGAACGCCGACTAAAAGTCCTTTAC
>MFGS01000053.1:874-7159 GCA_001778355.1 Candidatus Firestonebacteria bacterium RIFOXYA2_FULL_40_8 | reverse complement strand
GCCGATAATATCACTGTATTGATCTTTAAGTTTGTTCAACTCTCCGTGAAGAATCATGCCGAGTCTGGCAGAACGTGCTACGAGTTTTTCTTTCTGTATCAACTCAAGACTTTTCACGGCAGTACGGGAAACTAACGGATTGCCGCTGTGCGTAGAAGTCATCTCTCCCGGCCCGTAAATGTCCATTATCTTAGAAGGTCCTAGAACTGCGGAGATCGGAAGACCTCCTGAGAGCCCTTTACCGCAGCAGATAATATCCGGAGTAATTCCATAATGCTCGATAGAGAATAATTTACCGGTACGGCCAAAACCTGCCTGTACTTCATCGTCTATAAATATTATTTTATTCTTTTTGCACCAGGCTCTTACGCCCCGGATATATTCTTTGTCCGCAAATGCCGCAATACCGCCCTGATACGATTCCATCATAAAACCGGCTATCATATTGGGCTTGATCTTTCTTTTCTTAAGCTCTTTCTTGAAATTCTCAAAACCGGTGTTCTTATTGAAATACCCGTCAGGATAAGGTATCTGATAAAAGGATTTATCTACATTGACTATCCACGTTTTTAATCCGGGAATTCCGCCTGCCATCTGCGAGCCAAGCGTTCTTCCGTGGAATGCACTGTTGAATCCGAGTATACCTATCTTTTTCTTGCCGCCTATCATTTGTCCGTAAGTTCTCGCAAGTTTTATGGCGCACTCAACAGCTTCGGAGCCGGTCGTTAATAAAAATGCTTTTTCGATACCTTTCGGCGCCATGGAAACAAGTTTTTTCACCAGCCGCGCTCTCTGCACGTTGGGGAAACAATAATTATGAATGAGCCCCTGCTTTATTTGCTTCAACATCTCCTGCTTTACTTCTTCCCTTAAATGTCCGACGTTAGCTACAAGTACGCCTGACGAGAAATCTATCCATTTATTGCCGTACTCATCCCACACATTAAAATTCCTGGCTTTATGCCAGACGATAGGCGGCTGTCCGCCCATAGCGCGGGGTTCATATTTCCGGAGGTCTTTAAGCACCTGCACGGATTTTGGGTTAGGTATAGCTGTTTTTATCTCCCGGTATTTAGTTTTGATCTTTTTCACTTTGTTCGGCTTGATGTCGTACGATAAATATGCCATATTTTATCTCCTTTACTGAAATAGATTCCACCGATTACAAAACTATCGGATTCCACTGATAAAAATCATGTTCCAATATTGTTTTTTCATATCGCTTATATTTTCTTTACTGCCTTTCTCTTTGATTTCGCTTTTCCAATTCTTGATAAAACTTTTTTAACCAGATAAGTCGCCACGTGCGAAGGCAAGGTTCCTCTGCCAAAACCCGCATCATACCCGAGTTCTTTCGCAAACTTGTTATTAATTGAAGGGCCGCCGACGATTACCAGGAACTTCTCCCGGAGCTCTTCGGCTTCTATCATATCTATAAGTTTTGTAAGGTTATGGAGATGTATATTTTGCTGGGTCACGATCTGCGAGATAAGAATAACATCAGCGTTAACTTCTTTCGCCTTTTTTATAAGTTCTTCGCACGGGACCTGCGCACCCATATTGTACACTTTGAACGCGGAGTATCTTTCGAACCCGTAATCCCCGCTGAAACCTTTCATGTTCAAGATTGCGTCTATTCCCACCGTATGCGCATCCGATTCTATGCAGGCGCCTACGACTACGATTTTTCTTTTAAAGTTCTTCTTCGCGAATTCGTTAACCTCATCCAGCCCCATCCATTCCTCGACAACTTTGGTTATCTTAAGCTTGGAAACATCAACGGAATGCGTGGATTTACCGTATACCACCACAAAAGTGAACCCTTCCCCGATATCTTTATGGTAAACCGTGTGAGGATCAGCCAGGCCCATCTTCAAAGCCAGGCTCTTGGCCGCTTCTTCCGCCAAGTCCGCTTTTACGGGCAACGTAAAGCTAAGCTGGACCATTCCGTCATTTAGTTTATCGCCGTAAGGTTTTATAAGTTTACTCATTATTTTTTACCCCATTTTTCTTCGAACGGATTAGAGTACCCGTCGGCTTTTTCTATAACGCCTTCAAGTCCCTTACCGCCGTTCCTCGGCCTTTTAATATCCGCGAAATATCCCCGCTCGAGCGCGTTCAGTAAACCTTCTTTCTTAATTTTCCCGAGCATCTTCAAGGCCTTATCCAGAACTTCATTCGCTCTCTTTTGAATAAGTCCGTTTTTCTTGAAAGTAATTTCAGTGGACATATCTCTTGCCGCGTTCATAACGTATTTCGCGCTTTCAATGCTTAAGTACCTGTCCTGTATGAACGGCGTGTGTATTCCTTCCGTGAGAATTCCGAGTAAATGTATCGACTGGTTGGTCGCAACCGACGCCAGGTTGAACATAGAATCCACAACGTGCGCCTTGAAAATATCCCCCGTAATATGTTTTGTCGGCGGCATGTATTTTATCGGAGAGTTCGGGAAGATCTCCCGTACCATCTGCGCCTGTGCAAGTTCAAGGAGGAAACTATTTTTAATATCGGGATTTATTTCAAACGCGTGGCCGAGTCCCATCAGTTTTTCCGGCATACCCGCATTTTTTGCCAGTCTTTCGTTTATGAACTCCGAAGCGAGCACGGTGTGCGCCTGCTTTACCGCGTCTGCCGTAGTCAAGTAATTGTCTTCACCAGTGTTTATAATTATCCCGGCCTGCGTATTTATCATCCTGGAGAAATGCTGGTCGACAAAAGTACGGTACATATTAATATCTCTGAAGATTATGCCGTACATGGAATCATTAAGCATCATATCCAGGCGTTCCATCGCGCCCATCGCCGCTATTTCGCACATGCAAAGCCCGGAGCAATAATTGACAAGATAAATATACCTGCCCAGTTTCACGGACATTTCGTCCAGCGCTTTTCTCATGATCCTGAAGTTTTCCTGCGTAGCGTAAGTTCCGCCAAACCCCGTAGTCGTCGCTCCGTAAGGCACATAATCCATAAGACTTTGAGCCGTTGACCTTATTACCGCTATGCAGTTAGCCCCGTTTAGAGCCGCCGATCTTGCCTGTTTGACATCTTCATATATATTACCGGTGGCAACAATGAGATAAAACCACGGACCTTTCCCGGTGGGATTTTTCACCTGCAGTTTTGCCCTGTCTTTTCTTGCCTTTTCAACTCTCGAGATACCGTATTCAGCAAGTTTATTTACTACCTGTTTATTCCTTTTGTCGGCTGTGTAAACAGGTTTAATCTTTCCTGAAGCCAGCAAACTCACTGTTTCTTTAAGATTTTTTCTGTTTTGTACCATTGTTGACGCCATTACATTGGCCGCCCCGTACTGCAAAACTCCTGCTTCTTTCATTCTTTCTGCCAGAATATTTGGATACGGAAGCCCCGCCTTATCCACCCCGTCAACGCCGAACAACCGGAGAATACTTCTCTCCACGGAGATAGTAGTATTTTTATCAATCAGCTGCTGCAGCTCCCCCGCAATACTCTTAGAGTAATTTCTGCAGGCTAGTATTTTGTTTCTATTTAAATTAAGTTTATTCATTGTGCCCTTTCCTTAAAAAGATTGCGTTTATGCAAGAATTTGCGCCAGTTCAAAGTTTATAAGGTTTTTAAGGTTTATAAAGTTTTTTTTCAGCTGTGTTATTATTATTATGAAAAGCATTAATTTAGTCCTGTCACCATTTACTCCAATGCTTTTTCACCTTACAAACTTTATAAACTTTATCTCGCTAAGTCAACGTAAGTTGACATCTAAATATCCTTCCTAACGAGAAAAGCTTTGCTTACAAACCTTATGAACCTTGCTTTACATCATACACCGGTATTCCTAAACTGCCTTTCTCTATCGCCTTCACAAACCTTTTCGGCTCATAACTCGTACCCATCGGATTATAGGGGTTGCACGTTATCGCCACCAGGTTTAATTTATTTATAACTTTAAAAGTACCGCCGCTTATTGTCCATCTTTCAAAAGCCGCGGGGCCTATGTGTATCTTTGAAGCATCAAGAGCTATTAACTCCACGACCAGCTTTTTCTTAAGCAGGGCTTCTGTCATTAACTCCGTCACTGCTCCGCCGGTAAAAATATATTCCGGTCTTTCTATTAATCCCTTATTTATATTTTCAAGATAATGCAGTAAAGAGTGCGGTAAAACGCTTGCTTCTTTTCTTTTGTTAAAACTGACAGTGCCGGCGCATTTTTTTTGCAGGATTTGTTTCTTAATTTTGGCGTCAACAACCGGTAAGGTTAAAGTAGTGATTTTAAGAAGAGTTTCCTTAATAATTTCACTCAGCTCGCCTAACACCGCTCCTGTTGCCAGAACTACACCGCACTTAAGTCTCGAGGTTATTATTGCAGTCCTGTTTATCGAACCGTCAACAAAAACCCGTCCTACTTTGTACTCCTTTCTGAGTAACTTCACAATTTCTATGGTTTCATTTACGGAAACCGGGCCCGCCACTTCCACAAAACCCGGCTTCAGGGCTTTTAAGATCAGCACCCGACCCATGCTCGTCATATATTTTGTTTTCTTTAAAAGCTTCCCCGGCGCTTCGCACATCCCGAGGGACTCTTCAGTGGTTACAAAGACCGAACCTGCCGGAACAAATATTCTGGGTTTTGCTTTCCCGGTAAAGACATCCATTCGCTCGCCGTCCCTGCCGGTACTGATAACGCCTATCTTCTTGTGTAGAAATTTTGCTTCTTCTATCAGTTTATTTAAAGTTGTGGTCTTTCCGGTGTTCTTAGCAAGACCGATAACGCTGATTATACTGTTTGTTTTTAGCTCTTTCTTAAATAGAACGCGCATGACCTAGGAAGCCGGCCTGTTGATAATAAACCCGCTCGGGTCCACCTCGGTTCTTAATATTCTAAGCGCTTCTGCAGAAGGCGCGGGTGTTACTTTGAGGTTACTGACAAACCCGATATTAAAGCCGGTGTTATCCTTTACATCTTTCTCGGTTACTCCGGGATGTAAGGATTCGACCTGCATAAGTTTTGTTTTCTCGTCATACCCCATAACCGCAAGGTTGGTAATGACTTTATAAGGTCCTGTGTGCGGCGGAAGTCCTGCTTCTTCTCTGGCGCTCGGCCCCGTTAAAAACCCCGGGGTCGTCACAAAATCCATTTTCTCGACAAATCTCCGTTTGTCCTGAGGGGTCATTACTATTGTTTTCCAGCATAAAGAGCCGAGGTCGTTAGCGCCGCCTGAACCGGGAAATCTAACTTTTGGTTTATAATAATCCGTCCCTGCTATTGTTGAATTTAAATTACCGTATTTATCAATCTGCGCGCCGCCGAGGAAAGCGTAGTCCACGAGACCTTTCTGGCACGCCTCCATTATCTTATCCATCGAAGTGGCCTGAAGTCCTTTGTGAAAAGTCCTGGAGTCTCCGACCGAGATAGGCATAGTCGGAAGTAACGGCGCAATACCGCCCGCTTCAAAAAGCACAACGAGCTTAGGCGCCGTGGTCTTTTGCGCCAGCATTGCGGCCGCGCAGGGAGCTCCTGTTCCGACGACCACAACCGCGCCGTCTTCGAGGAACTTTGCCGCCGAGCATATCATCAGTTCAAGTGGATTATATTCTGCCATAGTCTGCCTTTTGTTAGAACATTAAAAATTCTTTTTTTCTTAATTCCATAATGCGTTTAATACCGCCCTTTTTCTCAAGGTATTCGTCAAAATCTTTACAGCTGTAAATATATTTATCCAGGAATTTTTCCAACTCTTTCTCGTCTTTTTCCGCGTCCATCCATTCCTTAAGATGTTCTTCATCGGAGAAGTATTCATTCGGCATATTGCCCGGGTAACTTCCGAAAGGCACTTCGATAACGGCGTCAACATACAAATAAAGCAGGAAAGTTTTATTCGGGTCATGCCTTATCTCTTCATTGGAGATTATTTTTTCGGTGGTTAAGATAACTTTTTTGGAAGCTCTTGCGAGGTCCTGGTCGGCAACAGAGATACCTTCTATTTGGCAATTACCGTAAATGTCGGATCTGTGAACATGTATCACGCTCACATCAGGAGACAGCGCAGGAACCGCTGCAAATTTTTTCCCGGTGAACGGGCATTTTATCTCTTTTGCGGCGCTGTACTTAAAAGTATCCGTACCCATCATAGTCCTCACGGGTAAAAAAGAAAGTCCCATCGCAGCCGCTTTCAATCTCCATGAAAGACAAGCGTTCGTCCATTCCGTTACTTTTATCTCACCGGATTGAAAAGCCCTGCGCGCGTTTGGAGACAAACCTCTCGCTTCAAGACCGACAATATATGCCGCGTCGCATCTGTTGATGCA
>MFGS01000053.1:0-729 GCA_001778355.1 Candidatus Firestonebacteria bacterium RIFOXYA2_FULL_40_8 | reverse complement strand
TCTTTAACATATTTTGAAACAGCATCCTTTAAATCCATGACTTTACTGACCATTTTCTTATCTTTGGCTTTAAAAGTCTCCCGGAGCTTATCCGGATCCGGATTCAAAAACAACTCGCCTATACCCTGCTTATACTCTTCAACCATGTTCTCTCCAAAGTCGATTTTGCATAGTTTTGCTTATTAATGCAGTAATTTGCTCATTATTTTATCATTTGCCTCGGTACTTTTCAAGATAATTTGGCACTTTGATGAACTATATTATATGGCTTACATAATTGGGTTGTATGTAAACAAGCGTGTTTTCTTGTGGAATTTGTTTAAACTTATCATTAAAACCGGGGACAGACACCGGTGAAGCCTGTTGTCAGTCCCTTATTTTGGAAGTTTTGTTTTGGCCCAGGTAAAAATCTATCTGTTTGTTTTTCTATTTCCAGGGCTTGGTTTTCCGTGATGCGATCGTCTGTGTATTCTATTTTGGTTTTCATTTTTAGTACCGCAAAAGCATGCCTTGATTGATTGACAGTGTCTTCTTCATTAACAATTTCAGCAAGCAGTTTTACGGCATCTTCGTGATTTAGACTTGCGCTTACAACGCCGCCTTTGAAGACAAGTACGGCATCTATAGCGGAGATGACGGCGTGTACTCCATTTAAAGCTGCTGCGTCGTAATTTTTTTCTTCCAAACAGGCCTTCATTGCTTCAACGAACTTTCCGGCCTTATCAAAAT
>MFGS01000052.1:10984-11174 GCA_001778355.1 Candidatus Firestonebacteria bacterium RIFOXYA2_FULL_40_8 | reverse complement strand
ATTTTAAGGATAAGGTCTTTGCCGGAAACCCATTTCGGAAGTTTTCCGTTAAATACAAATTTCATGGCTTCAGGAACTTTCAGCCAGACTTTTCCGCCTATCATCGCCGCAGCCAGATCGGTAGAGCCGACCCCTGTCGAGAAAGCGCCGAGAGCGCCGTAAGTGCAGGTGTGTGAGTCCGCGCCGATTA
>MFGS01000052.1:955-10968 GCA_001778355.1 Candidatus Firestonebacteria bacterium RIFOXYA2_FULL_40_8 | reverse complement strand
CACAATACCTTTTTCCGGAAGAAGCGCATGTTCAACACCCACTTCGCCGACTTCATAGTAGAACTTAAGTTTTTGTTCCTTAGCGAAATCCCTGAGGATCTTCGACTGCTCCGCCGACATAATATCTTTATTCGGCGTGAAATGATCCGGGATGAGCACTACTTTTTCTTTGTCCCAAACCTTTTTAGCGCCCGACCCTCTAAATTCACTTATCGCTATAGGAGCCGTGATATCATTACCGAGAGCAATATCCAGCTTCGCCCAGATAAGATCCCCCGGCCTTACTTCTTTCTTTCCGGCATGTGCCGCCAGTATTTTTTCCGTGATTGTCATACCCATAAAGTTTTACTCCTTTTCAATATATTCTCCTCGCCCTTTAAGGGAGAGGACTAAGGTGAGGGTAGAAAGCATATGTCTCTTGCTTAAAGATATAAACCTCACTCTTGCTCTCTCCTTAAAAAGGAGAGAAGAGTCTAATGTTGTTTTCCCGCCGCACTTACAGATAATTGCAGCAAGGCCGTTAGAACGTTCCACGTTGCCACGTTACTCACGTCTCACATTATTGTGGTATTTAATTTATAAAATCTCAATAATGTAAAACTTCGTCCACCTTCGGTGAGATCTCGCCTGAAGGCGGATACTTTGTACCTCGTACTTCCGCTTTTTCCGCCTAGGCGGATTTCGCAAAGGGTTATGGTTCGATATTTAGACTTTGCTCAACTTCGCTCTTGCCAGTTTCGACAGTGCATCTAAATATGCTCTGGCACTGGCTTCTATTACGTCGGTGGAAAGGCCTCTTCCGTTAACTTCTATTGCGCCTTTCTTTATTCTTACACTCACTTCACCGAGAGCTTCTTTGCCTCCGGTAATAGAGCGGAGCTGATAATCCAGGAGCGTCACGTCTTCCTTTACAAGACTGTTTATCGCTTTATAAGTGGCATCCACCGGACCGTCGCCTATGCCTGCGGCTTTAAAGCTTTTACCGTTAATCTTTATCTCCACCGTGGCCGTCGGAGTTATCTTAATTCCGGTTGCTACATAGAGGTCAATAAGAGAGTAAGCTGCGTCAAAACCTTTCTTGCCCTCGGTCTCCATAAGCGCCTGAAGGTCTTCATCAAATACTTCTTTCTTCTTATCCGCTATAACCAGGAATTTTGTGTAAATAGCGTTAAGCTCTTCACCCTCGGCCTTAAAGCCCAGAGCTGAAAGCCGGTGTGATAAAGCGTGCCTTCCTGACCTGCTTGTGAGTACGAGTTCGTGCCCCGTAATACCGATTGAACTCGGGGTCATGATACCGAACGTTGATTCTTTCTTGAGTATTGCATCCTGATGAATACCGGAAGCATGCGCAAAAGCATTGTGTCCGACTATCGCTTTGTTGGGCTGAACGGGAATACCCGTATATCTGGATACCAGTTTGCTCGTTTTGTAGATCTCTTCCGATTTAATATTTGTTTCCAGTTTATAAACATCTTTTCTTACCTTAAGCGCCATTACTATTTCTTCAAGCGCCGCATTGCCCGCTCTTTCTCCGAGCCCGTTTATAGTACACTCGATCTGACGTGCGCCATTCATAGCCGCGGAAAGCGAATTTGCCGTCGCCATACCAAGATCATTATGGCAATGCACCGAGATAATCGCTTTGTTAATATTCGGCACAGCGTTCATAAGATCATGGATAAGTTTACCGTGCTCTACAGGTTCGGAATACCCGACAGAATCGGGAATGTTAATAGTAGTTGCTCCCGCTTTAATAGTTTCTTCAACGATCTTGCAGAGATAATCAAAATCCGTTCTCGCCGCGTCCATAGCGGAATATTCGACATCATCACAATAGTTCCTCGCAAGTTTTACCGCTTCAATAGAGCGTCTAAGTACTTCCTCGCGGGTGGTATTCGTAATGAATTTCACGTGAATATCCGAAGTGCCGATAAACGTATGTATCCTTCCACGTTTCGCGGGCTTAAGCGCATCCCTGCAGGCATCGATATCTTTTTTTACAGCCCTGCAAAGTCCGGCTATCACCGGCCTTTTTACCGCTTTAGCTATTTCTTTTACTGACTCAAGGTCGCCCGGTGAAGAGATAGGAAACCCCGCCTCGATCACATCCACGTTAAGCTTTTCCAGCTGTTTTGCTATTTCAAGTTTTTCGAACCTCGTAAGCGAAGCTCCGGGAATCTGCTCCCCGTCTCTAAGCGTAGTATCAAATATTATAATTTTGTCTGACATATGTTTCTCCTTTTTGAAAAAGATTGCACTGATTCCAAATCTACGGGATTCCACTGATACAGGCTTTTAGTAACCGTCTAAAAGTCGAAAAGTCTGTAAAGTCCGTAAGGTCTCACATTAATGTGGTATTATTTATACAAAGACACTGGATCCCGTATCTCAGTACGGGATGACAGAATAATTGCATTCTTCTGTCATCCGCCTAGGCGGATTTCGCAAAGGCACTATGGTTAGATATTTATACCTTTGCTCAACTTTGTACTTTGTGCTTCGTACTTCGTACTTGCCCTTCCTGCGCTTTCTTCCTGACCCCGCGCAGTGCGAGGTAACTTGCCATGCATAAGCTGAAAACCACATAGCTTAGTGTAACTGCGAAAAACATCGGTTCAGGTTTAAAGAGAACTACAAGGGCGGTCAAAACTATCATGACCACCACTTTAAACGGCGCTTTCTCTTTATTAACATACTGCTTGAGCGAGAAAAATTTCACGTTGCTCACCATTAAGATAGCCACTACAACCATCAAGACCGGCAGAAAATACACATTAAAATTCGTCACCGTCACGGCATACCAGTTAATCGCCGTCAGAAGTTTTGTATGCGGCTGGTTCACATAATACCACTCGCCCCATTGCGCGAAAAGCACGTAAGAGACCAGCACTCCCGCCGCTGCCGGGGTAGGTAAACCCGTAAAATTCTTCAGGTCCGGTTTTTCTATAGTGTTAAACCTGGCAAGGCGGAGCGCGGCGCAAACCGCGTAAACCGCGGCTATCAAAACTCCGATCTTTCCGAGATGCCGGAGGACCGACAGGTAAAGTATTACTCCGGGAGCGATGCCGAACGAAGTAAGGTCGGCAAGTGAATCCAGCTCCTTCCCGAATTGACTGTCAGTTTTCGTCAATCTGGCAACAATCCCATCGAGCATATCGAAGATCATCGCAATCAACACCAGCCAGCTCGAAAGAACAAAAGGGTTAACATAGTCGCTGTAGTTCGTAAGTTTGAGCGCATCGGTTACGGCAAATATAATAGCCATGAACCCGCAGACTAAATTGCCCGAGGTTAGGAGGTTCGGAATGATAGAAAACTGCTTTTTCATTTAGGCTTTTAAAGCCCTGGCTGCAGGCTTCTTGGTTTTTTCTTTAGCGCCGCTTATCTTTCCCAGTAATGTTGTTCCGGCAAATACAATATCGCCTTCTACTGCCGTTATTTTACAGGCAGCCGGCACAAAAAGCTCTACTCTGGAGCCAAATGTAATCATCCCGAATCTTTCTCCCGCTTTTAATTCGTCCCCGGTTTCCACCCAGGCTACCGGGCGGTGAACCAGCACCCCGGCAATCTGTTTGAGTACCGCGGTTATATCTCCCTTAATGGTGTAAACGTTCTGTCTGTTTTTTTCCCCTGCGTCTGCGTGAAACGCAGGTAACAATTTACCCTTAAGGACTTTAATATCGGTAATTTTACCCGCAAAAGGCATTCTTTGAATATGTACATTGTGCACATTAAGAAAAATACTTATTCTGGTAAATTTCCCTTTTACCCCGGGCGCGTTGTTAACTTCTGCTATGCCGACTATCTTTCCGTCCGCCGGGCAAAGAATATCAGTTTCTTTCGCTTCAATTTCCCTGTCGGGGTCCCTGTAAAAATACATCAACCCCGCGAGTATTATCATTCCGAGAATATTAATTATAATTCCAAGTATCTGCCACTTTCTGCCAAGCAGAAGATATACCGCCATAGTTCCTGCCGCAAAAAGAGTAAAAGCAATAACAAAAGGAAAGAGCATCTCTTCTTTCGCTCTCCCGGTATTTACCTCTATTATGTTCTCTTCCTGATTTTCCATTTTATCATGGGGCGGATTTTACCCCGCCCCATCTCCAATAGTTATTTATCCGCCAAAAAGCGTTGGCGGACTGGTCGCCTAAAAACCTGCGCCCAGATTTTTCTTTTTCCACTTCTCTTTCTTCCCCTACTGTTCTTGCTGTTTTTGCTTTCCCTGCTTTCGTTGCTATCCTTACTTCTTCAGCCAGGTCATCATGCTTCTGAGTTCTTTTCCGACTTTTTCTATCTTGTGAACGTCGTCTTTCTTCATTAACGCGTTAAAATGCGGCCTGCCGACTAAGTTCTCCGCCAGCCAGGACTTTGCGAACTTTCCGTTCTGTATTTCTTCCAGAACCTTTTTCATTTCTTTCTTTGTTTCGTCGTTCACAATCCTCGGTCCGATAACCAGGTCGCCGAACCTTGCGGTCGTGGAAACTCTGGCTCTCATGCCCTGAATGCCGTATTCATACATCAGGTCACAGATAAGTTTTAATTCGTGTAAGCATTCAAAGTAAGCAACTTCCGGCTGATAGCCCGCTTCTACGAGAGTTTCAAAACCCGCTTTCACAAGCGCTGAAGCTCCACCGCAAAGCACTGCCTGTTCGCCGAATAAATCTGTCTCTGTTTCTTCTTTGAAAGTAGTTTCCAGAACACCTGCGCGGGTTGCCCCAATCGCTTTCGCGTACGCAAGCGCGGTTTCTTTCGCTTTACCGGAAGCATCCTGATAAATTGCGATCAACGCCGGAACGCCCATGCCCGCTTCATACTGAGTGCGGACCAGGAATCCTGGACCCTTAGGGGCGATCATGATAACATCAATTTCCGCCGGAGGAAGGATCTGATCAAAATGAATATTGAAACCATGGGAGAAAACAAGAGTTTTCCCTTTTTTCATGAATTTCGCGATTGAATCTTTGTATATCTTCGCCTGGAGGTCATCCTGGGTAAGTATCTGAATCAAATCGGCTGCTTTCGCGGCCTCTTCAACGGATACTATTTTGAATTTTTCCTTCTTGGCAACAGCATAAGCCGGCGTCCCTTCGAGTTCGCAGACGATGACATTGATCCCGCTGTCTCTCAGATTTGCCGCCTGAGCATGTCCCTGGTTACCAAAACCAATGATCGCCACGGTTTTGCCTTTCAAAAACTTTAGATCTGCATCTTTTTCGTAGTAAATCTTAGCCATAACACTTCCTCCTTAAGGAAATTAGTTGCTTTTACCAAATGAATTACTATATTATACCAAAACAACGCCTTAGTCAATCCAAAAAATACCCGCAATATGTATTCATATATATAGTATTTTGACTTTATAAGATGAAATGATTATTTTTAAGTAGTTTTCCGTAACTCACCCCTAATTATGTTGATAAATGACAGGTTCCAGAGACTGAAAGAAAAAGCATGAATTTACAGAAATAATGCTAATTTTTCTGTCATCCCGTGATAGAACACAGGTTGGAGCATTTGCTTTTGCCCGCCGATCTCTTTGGAGGGCGGGATTCAGTGTCTTTTCGAAGTATACGATATACCTTAAAAGTTTTTTTGTTTTTAAAAAGCATTATTTGCTTTTTTTAAGAGTTTTTCCTTTCTTATCCGGTTTTATGATGACGATAGCGAAGAACGTCAACATCGCGATAAACAGACCAACCTGAACATAATCAAACGGTTCTCTATCTACTTTATATTCATATATGCAAGAAAATACTGCTGGGAGATTAAAACTCATGATAATGTAAAATAAGTATGTATTTCTATTAGCTCCTAGTTTCATCAACAGAATAACACCTGCCAAACATATTACAAGAGCACTCATATGGATAATTATATGCGGGTAATCCGGCGACCTCTGTCCATTCCTATATACTGCATCCCTTTTAATAGTTCCGTCTTCGAAGTATGTCGTAGCAAGTCCTTCAATTTTTCCGTTTTTATAAGTTTCTTCTGTTTCTATTTTTCCGCTTTCATAAAACGTCGTTTCAAGCCCTTCATATTTCCCATTTTTATAAGTATTTTCCCGTTCTTTTTTTCCGCTTTCATAATACGCCGTAGCAAGTCCTTCATATTTTCCGTTTTTGTAAGTATTTTCTTGTTCTTTTTTTCCGCTTTCGTAATAAGTTCTTTCCATTCCGTCAATTCTATCGTTTATATAATTAACTTCCCAATATACTTGGCCGTTCCTATAATACATTTTGGCAGGGCCATTGCGTTTCCCGTCTTTAAATGTCCACTCTTCTTTAAGTTTTCCATCAGCATAAAACGCCTTAACAACCCCATTTTGCACTGCTTTAATTGTTCTGGCAGGACATTTTTGATCATCATGAACAAATTTATGTGTACCGGCATAAACAGTTCCGACGAGAACCGAAAGCAACATAAACGATATCAAAGTACATTTCATATACTCCCCTTTAAATTATTAGCAATAATTATAATTTTCTATTCTGAGAACTGTGTTTTAATACAACAAATTACCGCCAAAATCAGGGATTATTTCTTTTTTTACAGATTCTTTCCACTTTTTTAATTCATCATCATTGCTTTCCCAGAATTTCGAGATTAATTCAAAATATTCAAGTACGGTGTTCCATTCACCTTTTTCTAAAAGTTCTTTGGCAAGGGACATATTTGGGCCAAAAGAGTCCAAAACAGGTGAACCGGGTGTTTTTCCGGATTCAATTAGATATTTTTTTGCTTTTTCAATATCCCCAGACTTCAGAGCTATCCGGCCAAGGATCATATTCCCGTCATGTATTGCATTTCCATACATTATATTGACCTTGTCCGAAGCCGCTTTTTTTAATAATTCAGAAGCATACTTTTCTGCTTTTATAATTTCACCTGCTTTAAAAGCAGCTTTTGCCAGATCATTAAGCAGGTGATTTTTTCTGTCATTATCTTTTATGAGAGCGTATGATTCTTCATACTCTTCCAGAGACTTTTTCGCCAACTCAATCTTTTGCTCCTGATCAAAAGTCATAATAGTCTGCAGCATATAGCATTGACCAAGTTTCTCCGCCCATTTAGGATTACCCGGGGCTAATAGTTTTGCTTTTTCTATATATGTTACAGCTAATTTTCCGCTGTGAACACCGACCATAAAATAATCGATAGCGTTTTCAATTATGGCCAGATTGTCCGGATGAGCTTCTATTTGTTTGATCCATAGGCCTTTTGCATACGCATATCTATCATCCAGTCCTTCCATAAGCACAAAGTGCCCTTGTAAAATTAATTCTGATTCCGGCTTGTTTTCTATTAGCCAAATTACATGCTCTTGATACATTTTTTTTGCGGAGTCAGAAGTAAACCTCTTGCCGGAATAGAACCCGATAAGCTTTGCTCTAATTTTCAAGTCATTAATGTCCTTTTCAAGTTCACTTTCTAGGTCCTGAATCTCCTGTTCGGAGAGTTTTGCACCATCCATTAAGTACTTAAAATAATCTAAAGATCTCCCGCCATAGCTTTTATCATCAGCACCAGCTAATCGGACGGCAAATATGCTGAGTATACAAATTGACATAACGATTCCCATTATAGTCTTTAGGCTAATTTTACTTTTCATGCTCAATCTCCTTTTTCATTTCTTTATTAACAACTTTCTCACCGACTGAATAAGAGACATACAAAACACCATAGCAAAACAAATCATAATCGCTAAAATTAATGCTGATTTTCTTGTTCTATATTGATCAAACTCATTCCAAACTATCGCAAACGATACAAGCATTGTGGAGAACGGCACGCCATGCCCGCGTATTTTCTTAGAAATTAACGCGGCTACAAATACTCCAACAAGCAATAAAGCAGTCCCGGCAAATATTATATCATACAGCATAACCGGCTCCTTAAAAATAAAATAGAGTTCTTCTTAGTAATGGCTCAGTTTCGGGTCAAACTACAATGTAGTTACCTGATTTAGGCCGTTCCGGCGAATGCAGGCATTTTTAAAGCGCTCAATAAATTGAGCAACTACACGAAAAGCTTTGTTGCGTTTTACGTTTTTAATATAATATTGCCACATTAATATAGAACCCGTAACTCGTCACCCGCTACCCGTAACTTTTCTTAAAACTATTCCTTCCCTTCCCCAAATTTCTTCTTAATCCATTTATAAGTGCCAGGATTCACATATCCGAGATCTTGTTCGGAGTATTTTGTTGTCAGTTTTTCAAACATTTTTTTTGCAATCTCGGTTTCGCTTTTTACAAGAAATCTTTCAATTGCCAGAAGATTTCGGTCAATTTCGTCCACCTGACTCGATGAAAGACTCCTGGCTTTATCGCTGATGACTACGACTGGAGGTTCTTCCTTTTCATCAAGTATTATCTTCAGAAACATAAACCAATTATCCCCGAAATCTCTATTAACTTCAAGGACTTCTTCCTTGCACCATGACTTGCCTGTCACCGGTTTGTCATCCCAATAGTCTTCGGTATAGTAAACACGGCATTCGCAGCCCCCCGGGAAATCAACTGTCTTATCGGAATAGTAATTCCTTTCAGGGTTGAATACAATAAGTTTACTTGCGCTATTTTCTTTGATTTTAGCGGTTTCATTCAACAAAGTAAGACCCGACTCCCAGAAACCCACGGCATAAAGCTTTTTATTCTCCAGCTTTGCCTTATTTCTCGCGTAATCTAATGCCTTAATTATTCTTTCCTTGCAGGTCCCGTAGATATCCATACTGATATCAATGGTAACAACATCATATCCGAGTTCATGAAGGTAATACAGGTGGTCCATTAACGTTATCGAAGAAAATTTCTTATCCTGCAAAAATAGGACAATTTTTTTGTTATTCTTACCCGAATAATCAACCACTTCGTCGCTTACGGACGGATACGACATTTTCTTTATAAAACCATGAGGAAGCTCTTCCCATTTTTTCTTAAAATCATCAGACGGAAAATTCAGCACTTTACTTCCTGAAGGATACTTTACAGGCCATTTCTCAGCCGAAGGCAGAATATCGTGATACTTCTTTCTTATTTCTATTATCCCTTTTACAAATTCATGCACATATTCCGCAGCTATCTTACTTCCTATATGATGAAAATTTTCATCTCCTAACTTTGAATAATCCGGCGGGGTTAATACCCTCAACACCTGCATATCAAGAGCAGAAGCTTCTTCAGCAAATTTATCATTCCCTTCAGTTGTCCTATCCCCCCAGGTATTTATCATCAGCCAAGCCACATCAGTTTTTGCCGTTGGTTTATCATAACAATTCCCGCCAACTACCGCAACTGCATCAATCTTATCAGGATAATATATCCCCATCTGCTGCCCCATACTCGCGCCGCCTGAGCCCCCAACAATAATTAACTTTTTCCTTGTAAGACCATAATCTTTTATCAGTTGATCTTGAACTTTGAACATCAAATCATGCCATCCGGATTCTTTATAATAATACCAGTTTTTCCTATCCATCGGTGTTACATCTTTATATTTATACTCGAAAGAAAACACAGTACAGCCGAGTTTATTCACATAGTAATTTTTAGAATCCTGGAAAAACTTTGTTTCCCCCACATAAGGCGCGCTAAACACAATATTACTAGCGCTTGAAGGCACAACCCTGTCAAATTTCATCGGAAGCGCGTAATACACAACAACCGTTTTATTGTTCTGAAACTCCGTTGTAAAAGTATATTTCCCCTGTTTCATAGCAAATTCATCATCAGCAGCAAATAGCGATAATGAAACTAAAAAAATCAAAACAAATGTTTTTTTCACAATGCTCCCCTATTTTTTCTGTCATCCCGTACTCAGATACGGGATCCAGTGTCTTTAACAATGCTTGAGAAACAAGCATTATTGTCAAATCAATTTTTCTTAAGACTTCTAGTATACCTAAACCCATCATTCCCAGATTTCAAATAAATCACTGCGGTTAACCCCAGTAACACAATGTCCCTCAAAACAATAAAAACGCTTATCTCCTCTTTAAATCCAAAAAA
>MFGS01000052.1:0-939 GCA_001778355.1 Candidatus Firestonebacteria bacterium RIFOXYA2_FULL_40_8 | reverse complement strand
TCATGTATCATCCCCCTTGCCAGATTCAAAGAAATAGCCCCGATAAACGCAATTAAAACCCCCGACAATATCAAAGCGCTGCTTTTTGTATAACAATTAAGAATTATCAATACACCGCAGACAAACTCAACCCAGGGCAAAACGATTGCAGAAATAGACGCTAATGTATCCGGCAGTATCTTATACATCAAAATAGCTTCTTTAAAATGCACGGGGTCGTACAACTTATTAAAACTTGAAAGAATAAACACTCCCCCTATTATCATTCTTAAAACGAACAGGTTTTTTTTAGTCAGATATTTGTCAAATATATTATTTTTTCTCATTAATTCCCTTCTCCGTCGGATACTTAGAATCTGACCACTCGCCCCACCCTCCACTATATATCTTTATATTTTTATGCCCTTTAAGTTTCAAAAGCATTGCCACTCTTTCGCTCAACGGGCAAAGAGAACTACTGCAATAAATAATCAGTGCAAATCTCTTGTCAATTCTCGCTTTTGAAATCATATAATGCTCTTCAAAATTACCTACCGGCAACGATATCGCATCCTTTATATGTCCATAAGAATATCCGTCAGGTGTTCTGGCATCAATAAAAACAGCTAGCCTTCCGTCGTAATACAGTTTTGCCATTCTTAAATCAAGATATTCTAATTCATTTGTATAATCGTGATTAATAATATTTTTTTCGGCATCAATCCTTTTTCCGTCATTATATATAATAACTTTTTGAGCATTTTTTGATTTTTTTATCTCCAACCCAAATGGGTTTATCGAGTTAAAAAGAAAGCCAACTGCAATACTGCATAAAGCGATATTTATCGCAATCAGAGTATCTTTAATTGAAACAACTGTCGTTTTACTTTTTTTCATTCTTTAAAGCCTTCCATATAAACTTGTCAATTTCATCTATTGCTTCATTTCTTTTAGATTCTA
>MFGS01000051.1:8439-11323 GCA_001778355.1 Candidatus Firestonebacteria bacterium RIFOXYA2_FULL_40_8 | reverse complement strand
TGAATCCGGCGCGGGAGAAGACGGAGGGGAAGATAACGAGCTTTTCCTTAATGCTCTGACGTTTGTAAAAGAAAGAAAACGCGCTTCTGTTCAATTACTTCAGGGGGCTTTCCATATCAGCGGAGGCAGAGCGACTAATCTGGTTTCACTGATGGAATCGAAAGGTATAATAGGTCCGGGTGTAGGCAATAAACCCAGAGATATTAATTTTGATAAACTTGAAGAAATACTTAAAAAAAGCAAAAAGGCTTGATGATATGAGAGTGTTGCTGTTACTTTTCCTTTTTACGGGTTTAGTTTTTCCGTTAAATTATGATGAAGCTATTGAAAAATTAACGGACAGCTTTAATAATAAGCTGGAAACTTTCCGCGCTGATGTGACCCAGGAAGTAAAAATGGCGGATATGGCGGAACCCCAGGTATTGACAGGGAAGATAACTATAAAAAAACCTGATAAGATAATGCTTGAGTATACCGCTCCGGTAAAACAGGATATAATATCCGACGGTAAGACCCTTTGGGTGTATTTTAAAGAACAAAATCAGGTTATAGTTCAGGATGTATCCGGCGGGGAGAATAAAGACAATATTATATTTCAACTGCCCAAGTACCTGAAATTTCTTAAAGAAAAGTACGTGGGTAGTTTGAAAGAAGAAGAGAAATATGAGGAGAAGGAAGCCGTTCTTTTAGAATTTGTTCCTAAAACGGAGTGGGAAGATTTTACCAGGATCAAACTCTGGGTGGATAAAGAAAATTGGCTGCCTTTTTCAACGACGGTATATGTAGGAGAGAGTAACTGTATTACGGTGCGGTTTTCAAATATTAAGACTAATGAAACGGCAGAGGATTCGGTTTTTGATTTTAAAGTGCCCGAAGGGGTCGAGAAAATTACTTCATTATTGCAGTGAAAAAATATTGAACGGGGGTTTAGATGCAGGAAAATGATATTGGTCCGAGATTATTGAAAGAACGGGAGTATAAGGGGCTCTCAAAAGAAAAAGTGAGCGATGATTTAAAAATACAGGTCAGGTTTATTGATGCCCTGGAAAAAGGGAATTTTGACATTATTCCCGGAGAGGCATATGTTAAAGCTTTTATAAAAACCTACGGTGATTATCTGGGTTTGGACGGAAGAGCTCTGCTGGATGAATATAAAAACTGGAAAAAACCTGTTGCTACAGTACCGGTTGACATTTTTATACATCATCAGAAAATCAGGGATAAGAGAAAACGCATACCGGTAAAATTTGAAATTACCCCTGAAATTAAAGTGTTCACGCTGGCTGTCCTGATTTTTATTTTTTTTATCATGATGATATTTGCCGTTAAAAGCTGCGTGAATTCAAAAAGTAAAAATGATTCAAGCGCCAAGCTGGAGAGTTCGACCATGCCTCCTCTTATTCTTGAAGCGGAAGTGGTTACCGATGATTGCTGGTTTGAAATCACAAAAGATAATGAAGCGCCGATTAAAGGCCAGTATATGAAAGGCTATACCCATGAATGGTCCGCCAATGAAGCTTTTTATATCAAAGTCGGGAATAAATACAATATGAGGTTAGTATTTAACGGTAAACCGGTTCCTATTGAAACATTTAAGGATGAGAATAATGTCGTAACTTTTACTTTAAAAAGGGAGGATAATAAAAAATATGGCAAATGACAGTTCTTTTGACGTAGTATCTAAGTTAAACCTGCAGGAAGTTGATAACGGTGTAAACCAGGCAGTTAAGGAAATACAGACCAGATTTGATTTTCGCGGAAGTAAAACAGAGATAACTCTTTCGAAAGAGAAGAAAGAAATTACTATTATTTCGGATGATGAGTTTCGTCTTAAGATGGTTATAGATATTCTGGAGTCCAAGCTTTTAAAAAGAGGTATTCCTTCCAATGCCCTGAATTACGGCAAGGTGGAGCCGGCGTCCCAGATGGCCGTAAGACAGGTTGCAAAATTTATTGAAGGAATAGATCAGGAAAAAGCCAAAGAAATAGTCAAGTTGATCAAGGCGCTGAATATTAAAGTTAATCCCACAATACAGGGCGACCAGTTAAGAGTAACCGCCAAGAGTAAAGATGATTTACAGACAGTTATGAGCCACCTTAGGGGTTACACGAAGGTCCCGTTGCAGTTTACAAATTTTAAATAGAAAAAAGGTGTCCGCCTTTAGGCGAGATCTCTCCAAAGCTATGCTTTGGAGGACTAGGCTCTGGGCTCTAGGTTCTGGGAAGAAAGTGCAGTGGAAAAAGTGAGAAAAGTGAAGAAAGGCTTATATTGAGGAGTTATTGACTTTAATAATAACACATTAATGTAGACCGTGAGTAACGTGTAACGTTCTAACGTTTGAACTAGGGAGCTATATCTGGATTACAAAAATTACTACGACATACTCGGTGTTGACAAAAAAGCAGACGCTAAAACTATTACTTCTGCTTATAGAAAGCTGGCTAAGAAGTATCATCCTGATTACAATCCTGGGGATAAAAAGGCAGAGGAAAAGTTTAAAGAGCTGAACGAGGCAAATGAAGTACTCTCGGATAAAAGTAAAAGGGAAAAATACGACAGTTTGGGTTCTAACTGGCAGCAATACGCAAATCAGCCTCAGAATCAAAACAGCGGTTTTGGCGGGGCAGGTACGCGCTATACATCAAGCAATTATGATGAAAGTGTTTTTGGAGAAGGCGGTTTTTCGGATTTTTTCAGGACTTTTTTTGGAGGAGAAGGAAGGGAAAGGCAGAATTTCAACTCTTTTGGCGGTGATTATTCTCCCGTAGAAGAAGAAACTCACAGGGGAGACATTGATGCCAAGATTGATCTGGATCTGAAAGATGCCTATCTGGGAGGAGAACGTACTTTTCAGCTTTCCGTACAGGAAGAGTGCTATACCTG
>MFGS01000051.1:0-8358 GCA_001778355.1 Candidatus Firestonebacteria bacterium RIFOXYA2_FULL_40_8 | reverse complement strand
GACCGTAAAGATTCCGCCTTGCATTAAAGACGGTTCAAAAATAAGAATTGCCGGTCAGGGAAATAAGGGAAGGAACGGAAGAGCCGGAGATCTTTATCTTCTTGTAAAAATCAAACCGCATCATTTCTTCCAACTTGAAGGAAGTAATCTTACCTGCGAGCTTCCTGTAACGGTTACGGAACTCGCTTTGGGAGCGAACATCGAAGTCCCGACTTTTAAAAGCAAGGTGACGATAAAAGTTCCAGCCGGGACCCAGAACGGTTCAATATTCAGATTAAAAGGCATGGGCTTTTGTTCAGCCGGTAACCCCGGTGATCTTCTCGTGAAACTCAATGTCCAGCTGCAAAAAACACTGACTGATAAACAAAAAGTGCTTTACGAGGAACTAAAGAAACTGGAGAAAGAGAACCCGAGGAAGGAACTGACAGTTTAAGAGAAATTTACGATTTACTATTGACAATTGACGATTTAATGAAGGCGGGTGTAGCTCCGCCGAATATGAAAAGAAAACATGAAAATTTTAATATAATATCCGGCAAAGATTTTAGACCTTATAGACCTTTAGACCTTACGGACGTTTTTACAGGAGTCAAGTGCTTAACCACAAAAAGCTCGAACTTTATTTTGACCACACCATCAAGGCGCTGCTCTGCCTTTTTTTTCTCACCTGCACTGTTTCAATTTCTCTTTCCGAGATAGGGTTCTTTGGCGCGTTTTTTGTTTGGCTTATCAAGATGGCATACTTTGGAAAGTTTGAATGGAAGAGGACACCTGCCGACCTGCCTTTTGCGCTTTTCACGCTCTTAACACTGATTGCTGTCTATATCGGTGTGGACAATGCGAGTGAACTGACAAATAGAGTGAAACCGTTATCTTTAATGCTTATATATCCTCTCGTTGTAAATAATCTGAAAGATAAAAAAATGGCAAAAGGATTTATCTTATTAATGCTTGGTTCTGTGCTCATTCAGTCACTAATAATAATCTATTACGGCCTTACTACGACGAATTTATCACTCGGGCAGGGAGTGGGCGGCACAATGAAAATCACACTTACCGCCGGAGAGATGCTTGCCACAATACTAGGATTTGCACTGTGTTTTTTCGTTATGGCAAAAGATAAAAAGATTAAGTATTTTTCTGTTTTAACTTTATCTGCCGGAGTTATTGCCTTGCTTTTCACCTTGGCCAGAGGGGCGTGGGTTTCCTTTATCTTTGTTCTCCTGATTTTTACGCTGTTATGGAATAAAAAGATGTTTTTCCTGTTTTTAGCCGGAACAATTATTCTATCTACCGGCGTTTATTTTACTAAAGGAAATGTGTTTATACGCAAGGCAGAATCGGCTTTTGACACAACGCGTGGTACGACGCCTATCCGCTTTGCCATGTGGAAGAGCGGGCTTTTAATGCTTAAAGATAACCCGCTTGGAATAGGCATAGATAATGTTTATAAAACTTTTGAGAAACCAAAATACAAACTTACGGACCCCAGATATCCGGTTTTTGGACACCTGCATAATAATTACTTGCAGATAGCCGTAGAGCGGGGAATCCTAACTCTAATAGCATTTTTATGGCTGTTTTATGTATTTATCAGGACAGCTCTGGCCGGTTTTCTTAAAGAAAAAAACAAAGAAGTTAGGTTTATATATTTAGGTATACTACTTGGTTTATCTGCCTTCATGATAGGCGGTATCTTTGAATACGGTCTTGGATCTGCTATATATGCTCCGATTATCTGGGGGTTTGCAGGACTGGGTATGACACTTGAAAAAGAAAAACAACGATTAAATTTAAAGAAAGCGGAGAATAAAAGGTAATAGTTGGGCTTTGTCTGCGAATAGGTTGACTATATATGTGTTTAGTAGTAAACTAATTAATATGTATTTGACAGTATTATGGCTGCTGAAAGCCGTGAAATCAGATTAGATCAACGTGAGAGGAGGGAAAATGGCGGCAATTAAAATGACAAAATTAGAAAAATTTGCCGTTCTTTCCGGTGTTATTACAGCTTTAATAGGACTGGTTTCTCTTTTTGGCTGGCTGACCGGTTTGAGGTTTCTTACAAGTCTTGGTGTTAATTTTATACCGATCTCATTAATTTCAGCTGTTGCTTTTTTTCTGCTTGGGATAATTCTGGTTTGTTTGGCAGGCAAAATATTCTCCGATAAATTACACTATATCATTTCGGCTCTTTTGTTTATGGTATTGATGTGCGGTCTTGTTATTTTATTTGGCATTTCTATAAAGCTATTCCCTTTTCCTGAAAATAAATCGCGCTTGTCCGGAATCGTCTTTATTGTTAATTCAGTGGCTTTTCTTTTGATAAATAGAATCAGAGGGAATAAGTATGTTAATGATTTTATAAGTATGGCTGGTATGTTTACGGCATTTATCGGCTTTGCTGTAATTCTTGGCTGCCTTTTTGATTCACCGATAATGTACAGCGGAGAGACTTTTCCAATCTCCTTAAATCGCGGACTGTGCGATTTGTTCCTCGGCCTTGGAATGATAGCTCTTGGCGGAGACAAAACACTGATACTTAAACATTTGTCTGGAGATGGTGTTAATGCTAAAATTCAGAGAATAATTATACCTTTTGCTATTTTTGGGGTGGTTATTCAGAGTATACTATTTATATTAATTAAACAGACTAATCTTGACTTTGCAGTTACTGCCGCATTTGAGATTGTAATATTTGTAATAATTTGTATTTATTTAGGGACCTGGCTGACAAGAAAGATATTTATTGATGCGGAGAAAGCAGAGAAAGAGAAAAAGCTGGCATTAGAGGTACTGCATTCAGCGGAAGATAAATATTTAAGGATATTTAATGTAAGTCCGGTTCCGGTTATGATTACGCGAATGAAAGACGGTCGTTTTATTGATGTGAATACTGCAACGGCGGAACTTATGGGACTGAAAAAGGAATATATTATCGGAAAAACCTCATTGGAACTTGGAGTATACGCGGACCCGGAAGACAGGCGGAAGATAGTTGAACAATTAGCGAAAAGCGGTTCTGCTTTTGGTGTGGAAGTGAGACAGAAGATCCCAAACGGCAGGGAAATTCTTCTTCGTCAAAACTACCAGGTATTTGAACTGGAAGGTGAAAAGTGCATCCTGACTATCTCTGAAGATATTACGGAAACCAAGAAAACTGAACATAGAATATTCCGGTTGAATGCCGATCTTGAACAACGAAACCTTTGGCTGGAAGAGTTGAATGAAATGACTTCCGGTATAAATGCGCTTACACCGGGTTCGGATATAAGAGAATATGTTACGGGGAAATTGATTGAAAGACCTGAAATTGGTGTTGTCCTGTTTTCTTCTTATGATGCTGGGAAAAAAACACTCATAGTCAGTAATTATAAATTTAGAAATTCAGGGATGCTTGAAACAGTCATTAAGATTCTTGGAAATAAACCAAATGAAGTTGTAACTTGTGTCAGCGATGAACAATATAAGATAATTACCGGCAAAACCGTAGTAAAACATGATTCTTTAACAGAACTGAGTTTTGGCGGTGTACCTTCAATAGTCAGCGCCGGAATAAAAAAACTCCTGGGATTAGATTGCTTTATAACGTTAGCTTGCTTTAATGATAACGAGTTGTTTGGTTGTTCCATTCTGGGAATAAAAACAGGCTCAGAAATACCGTCTGTCAGTTATCTTGAAGCGCTGGCGAATATAATAGCGGTAGCTCTGCGGCGGGAAAGAGCTCAAAAGGCGGTAATTGAAAACGAAAAAAAGTACCGTACGCTGGTAGAAACAACACCCGGAGGTATCTGGTCTATAGATGCGGACGCTAGAACAATGTTTGTCAATGAATCTATGGCAAATATGCTGGGCTATCAGGTTGAAGAGATGCTCGGGAAATGTTTGTATGATTTTATGGATGAGGAAGCTCGTAAACTTGCAAAAATACATATGGAACGGAGAATTCATGGAATCAGGGAACAGCACGATTTTGAATTCACAAGGAAAGACGGATCGAAGATTTATACGAGTTTAGAATCGACACCGCTTAAAGATGAAAAAGGAAAATTTATAGGGGCTCTTGCGGTAGTTACCGATCTTACAATACGAAAGTCCCTTGAGGGCAAGCTTATACAAGCGCAAAAACTTGATGCTATAGGTCAGCTGGCTTCAGGTGTCTCGCATGAGTTTAATAATTTGCTTACAATTATCAGCCTGGCAATGGAAGAGGCTAAGAGGAAAAATACGCTGGAGTTTTATTCCAAAATATCAGAAACTGTTATTAAAACAAGTAAACAGGCCGCATTAATTGCCAAGCGATTGAATGAATTTGCGAAGAAAAGAGCGATCACCTACAGAAAACAGACAGTTGTGTCAATAGTGGATTATGTTCTTGAGCTTCTTGGTAATCAATCTATGAAAAAGAATCTTGTTGTAGAAAAGGAGTATCTTTTTAACGAAGAAGTTTATATTGATGAAGCTCTTCTTGTTCAGGTTGTATTAAATCTGATGCAAAATGCTATTCATGCCGTGAAAAATGGCGGAGTGATAAAAGTCTTAGTAAGCGAGAATAACGGTGAAATTCTCATCTCTGTTATTGACAACGGTATAGGGATACCCAAAGAGAATATACCGAAATTATTTGACCCGTTTTTTACTACAAAAGGAGCTTTTGGAGCCGGAACAGAAACCGGTACCGGTCTTGGGCTTTCGGTCAGTTATTCTATTATGCAGAGTTTATCAGGGAATATTTCCGCGGAAAGCGAAGAAGGTAAAGGCAGTTCATTTACTATGAGCTTTCCTTCTTTAAAAAAGTATGAACCTGCGTTAATGAAGAGCAAAGCTGTTGCTGAAAATATCAAAAAGGAGAATAAAAAAGTATAATGTCCAAAAAAATTAAAGTTCTGGTTGTTGATGACCAAGCGGAATTATTAGAGTTGCTTGAAAGCAATCTGCTGTCAAGCGGCTTTATTACTGAAAAAGCTGCTAACGGCAGAGAGGCTCTCGCAAAGCTGAAAGAGTTTCAGGCGGATGTTGTAATCACGGATTATATGATGCCGGTGATGAACGGTATGGAGCTTCTTAAAAATATTAAAGAAAGCCATTCCGCGATTCAGGTGATAATGCTTACCGCGTTTGGAAGTTTGGAGACTGCTGTAACTGCGGTTAAAACAGGGGCATATGACTATGTGACTAAACCTTTTTCATTTAAGGAACTCAGTGTTCTGATCGAGAAGGCCTATAACGAACGGGTTAAGAAAACAGAGAAGAATGATTATAAAGAAGATTTAAAAAATGCGGGATATTTTGGTTCAAATAAGAAAATGTCTAAGGTGATGGAAATAATAGAAAAAGCCGCTCCTTCAGGTTCTACTGTTTTGATATATGGTGAAACAGGGACTGGAAAGGAACTTGCGGCAAAAGCTGTTTTCGAAAAGAGTTTAAGGAAAGATAAGCCTTTTGTCATTTTAAACTGCGCGGCGCTTCAGGAATCTCTGATGGAAAGTGAACTTTTTGGTCATGAAAAAGGAGCTTTTACCGGCGCGGTAAAAGATAAAAAGGGTCTGGTAGAGTTTGCCGATAAAGGTACTTTGTTTTTAGATGAGATAGGAGAGTTGGGTTTAAATTTACAGGCAAAACTGCTCAGGTTATTGGAACAGGGAGAGTATCGCCGTGTTGGTTCGACCGTCACTAAAAAGACGGATATACGAGTCATTGTAGCAACTAATAAAGATCTGCAAAAAATGACAAAAGAAGGAAATTTCAGGGAAGATCTTTTGTTCAGGTTAAACATTATAAATATTGAGCTTCCGCCTTTAAGAGAGAGGAAAGAAGACATTCAGTATCTCCTTTATCTGTTCATAGATAAATACAAAAAGGAATTCAACAAGGATATTGAAGGTGTCAGCAGCGATGTGTTTAAATTACTGATGGCCTATGAATGGCCGGGTAATATTAGAGAACTTGAAAATGTAGTAGAGAGTTCAGTAATAATGAGCAAGGGAAAAGTAATCGATATGGACGCCCTTCCAAGCAAGTTTGTAGGAGGCGTATCCGAGATAAAGATAACCGGAGTAAAAACCCTGGCCGAAATTGAGAAGTCCCATATTATTAAGGTTCTGGCGGAAAACAATAATAACAAGCTGAAAACTGCTCAGATACTGGGAATAGACAGGACCACGTTGTATAGTAAATTGAAACTGTACAAAATAGAGTAAAAGCAAATTCGAAGCTTTAAATTCTAAATTCGAAATAGAAGCATCGTACTTAATATTAATCAAATCATTATTTTTGTACGGGAGATCTCACCTCAACTCGGTTAGCACTACCAGCCTCAGAAAAGCATCTTTTTAAGGCGTAAGAGCATTGAGGTTGCATCACATTGTTGTATAATCCCACACTGAAACAACCCTTACTTCTTCATTAATATTAGTGGAACTCTCCGCACTGTTGGAAAATCCCACAGTCGTTAAAAAGGTACTATAAGAATGCAGGGATTTTGTCTGGCATGCTTCTTGCTTATATTAGTAGTAGAAGCATGGAGGCTTAATATGAAGGCAAAAATAAGGATTTTGCTGGTTGAAGATAACGAGAATGAAGCAGAATTAATAGTTAATATGCTTCGTTCAAAGAAAATAAATGTTTTTGAAATAAAAACTGTTTCGAATCTGACGGAAGCCCTGAAATCTTGTCAGAAAGAGGTGTTTGATTCTATTATTCTTGATCTTGATCTTCCTGAAAGCAAGGGGATTAAAACACTTGAGCGTTTTTATTCTATCGTTAAAGATACTCCGGTTATAGCGCTTGCGGATTCAGCCGACAGGATTATTGGTTTTTCCGTAAAGAAAGAGGAAATTCAGGAGTACCTCTTTAAAGACCGTCTAAATAAGAATAAACTGGTGGAAGCATTGCTGGTTGGAGCCATTAAAAGTAAAAATATGGCAGAATTAAGAAAAATTCTGGTAAAAAAAGGGTTAAGGTAAAATATGGATAAACCAAAAGTCCTGCTCATAGATGATGAAGAAATGATAACAGAGCTCGTAAAAGAAATATTGAGTGATACTTATGATATAGATAGTTCCAACTCATCAGTCGCGGGCGCAGAGAAAACAAAAGAAGGTAACTACAATGTAGTACTGTCGGACCTAAAGATGCCCGGGCTTGACGGCATTGGAGTTCTCCGGAAAGTTAAAGAATATTCGCCAAAAACCGATGTAATAATTATGACCGGGTTTGCAACTATTGATTCTGCTGTTGAAGCGATAAAGTTTGGGGCATTTGATTATATTACGAAACCTTTTGAGGTTGATTATTTGAGACAAAAAATTGAAAACTGCCTGCAAAAACAAAAACTTAATGTAGAAGTGGGAAATCTAAAAGAAATTATTTCTATTCATGAGGTTACAAAAGCTTTAAGTTCATCAATGGGTTTAACCCAGCTGCTTCAGTTGATTCTTGATATGGGCTGTAAGCTTTTAAGCGGAGACTCGGGCTCGATAATGCTGATGAATGATGCAACTAAAGAGTTGACCATTGGTGCGCATGTAGGATTAAACGCAGAAATTGTAAAAAACTTAAGAGTGAAATTGGGAGAAAAAATAGCGGGCTGGGTTGCGGAAAAACATGAATCTATACTTCTGACAAATGGTTTGGAGAACGATAAAAGATTTGAAGGTAAGGAGCCAAGAAAAGAAATTAAAAGTTCCATGGTTACGGTTTTAAAATTTGACCAGAGAGTTCTCGGGGTTATTTCTATTAATTCATTAAAAAGCGTGGATTTCTTTGATGAAAGAGCATTGAAAATATTTTCAATCTTTGCGAATAACGCGGCTTTTGCTATCAACGAAGCGAAGAATTATGAAAGATTGAAAGAACTTGACAGGCTAAAGTCTGAATTTGTTTCCAGTGTCTCACATGAATTGAAAACTCCGCTTACGTCAATCAGCGCCTCGATAGATATGATAACAGGGGGGTACGCGGGAGATGTCTCACCGGAAGTTAAACACTTTATGGATATAATAAAAAACAATGCCAGCCGGCTGGTGGGATTGGTAAATGATGTTCTTGATTTCTCGAGAACCGATGCCGGAATTATGACCATTACTAAGGTGTCGTTAGGTATAAATGGATTGGTTAAGTCTGTAGTTGATGAACTGGCTCCGCTTGCGGCGCAAAAAGGTCTGACAATGGCGGCAGAAGTTATGCCGAATGAAGTTATTATTCAGGGTGATGCAAACAGGTTGAAGCAAGTTGTTGTAAATATTGTAGGAAATGCTTTAAAGTTCTGCAGTACCGGCAGTATTTTTGTGGGGGTTTCAGAAAAAGAAAAAGAAGTTAAAATGTGGGTGAAAGATGAAGGTCCCGGAATCCCTAAGG
>MFGS01000050.1 GCA_001778355.1 Candidatus Firestonebacteria bacterium RIFOXYA2_FULL_40_8 | reverse complement strand
TCGCTTCACCGCTGAAGAAAGGAAGAGTGTAAATAGGGCCGCAAACATTGCTCAGACCGTTAATTGGATACGTGTCGCCTATTGCCGAAAAAACCAGACCGTTACCGATGGCGTAACAGCCGGCTTTACCGATATCATACTCTTTATTAAAATTCCCGTATTTTTCCTCAAAAGGATATTTATCATTTACCCAGGAAGGAAGTACTCCCTTGTTCTCCGCTGAAAAAAAGCAAGATAAAAGCAAAAGACATAAAAGAAAAATATTTTTGATCGGGGGAAAGTGCATTATTTTAAACCAACTTCCCAAAAATAATATTTCTTCTCCGAGTAATACTGCGGAGCAAGCGAATAATTGCCGGTAAAGAAAGAATAGAATCTTTCTTTGCTGGCAGAAGGACAGGCAATCCATATGTTCTTTATTTCAGTTTCATTAGCAATAGTGCTCATTAGAAAGACCTTATTTCCTGATTCCAGTGTTTTTTTGATACTTTCGTCCATTATCCGGTATGCCTGATCTTCATTGCCTTTTGCTTTTTCAAAAGATGACAATGGAGTAGTATTTTTCTTTTTCAGATAATAATCAAGATTATGCGGTATGTTATCTTCAGAAACAAAAAACAGGTCATTTTCACTGTCACTCAATCTTTTTGCTTCTTCAAGTATATGGTAGGCATAGATGTTTTCTTTGTTGCTCATCGGGAGGATCGAACCCTGTAGATTATAAAGAAACAGGACCAGAATGCCCGCGGAAACTGTTGCTGCAAAAAATGTTTTCCAGATCAACTTTATTTTTTCTTTCTTCCATAGATCAAGAAAATCAGATATCGCTATTGCCATTATAAAGACAGCGGCAGGAAGCGGATAGATCCAAAACTCAAAATTGCCCGGTTCCCACCAGGTAAAGAATATGCAATATAAAATCAACCAGACAAAGGAAAGCGTCAATTCCTTCCAATACTTTTTAAAGACCCGGAAAGAGAACGCAAGAAGGTAAACGGTAAAAAATGCCGGAATATAAAGAAGTGTTTTAATAATAACTATGTTTTTGACACCAAAAAGCAGTTTGGCTCCGTCCGGAAGTTCTCCTGTTATCATCTTCCTTATTCCCCATAGAGCGGTGGAAACGCTGTGATTATTAAAGAAACCCCAGTAACCCAGGGTGGCGTAAGATATGAACCATTTCTTAAATTCAGGCATAGACCGGATATAAAACTTATGATAAGCCACATGATAGTACATACCTGCGACAATAAGTAAAAACACCGTGCAATATATTGAAAAAAACATCGCTTTTTTCGGCCAAGTCTCTTTTTTTAACAAAAAAGCAGCCAAAACAACAATACCGAACATAGCGTGGGTTTGATGTAAAAGAACCACAAAACCGTGAAGTATGCCCATACCGGCCACAAGAAGAAGGTCCTTCCAAACCGGAACCTTTTCATTTCGCATATAGAGCACAAGCATCAGAAAAAGCGGTATCAGGAAAACAACACCCATCCTAACACCTGCAAAGGTACTGTCATACCAGTAACCAAAACACGAGGCCACAAACAGACCGGAGAGTAAAGAAGTCACATAATCCTTTGTAATATAATAAACCGTCAGAAAAAGAAAACCTATTCCAGCGGCACCAAGGATCGAATTATAAATCTGGCTTAATAATAGAGCACCTCCGGTATAGCCAAAGGTTTTCAAAACGTCGAGAAGCAGCATTTTATAAATATTATAATAAAGGTGATGGGCGTGATAGACGGCGTACATGATCTTTTTTTCTATGGTCATGGAATAAACTATGCTGTCATGAGCATAGTCGGCAAGCCGGAAGTTAATATAGAACAATGCTATGCCGATAAATAAAAGCAACGCGGTAACCCCGAGTTTTATAAATAA
Source organism: Candidatus Firestonebacteria bacterium RIFOXYA2_FULL_40_8 (assembly GCA_001778355.1). Lineage (GTDB taxonomy): Bacteria > Oederibacteriota > D2-FULL-39-29 > D2-FULL-39-29 > D2-FULL-39-29 > D2-FULL-39-29. The sequence goes on along the minus strand of MFGS01000050.1, from coordinate 9,501 downwards.
TTTATTTTTGAACAGGTCCTTCAACTTTCGCATTCTACTCCGTTTTAATTTACTTTCTCTTTAGATTTCAATAACCGCTTTTATCACGCCGTCTTTGTATTTTGCCGCGACCTGAAAGGCTTTCAGTATATCTTTAAGAGGGAAAGAGTGCGTGGCCAGATCTTTTACTTTTATTTTTCCCGAAGCTACGGCTTTAACGGCTTTTTCATTCTGGTGTTTTGTCCTTCGCACGGTCTTGATAACCAGTTCTTTTCTTCTCGCTTCGTGGTTGTTTATTTTAATATCATCTTCATCCGGAATACCCGCCCAGATAACTCTGCCTCCGACTGCGGCAATTTGAACAGATTGCTTGAAAGTGTCCAGGGAACCTGCGGCTTCAAAAACCGCGTCGACACCCCTTTCTTTGGTAAGACTTTTGATTTTTTTTACAATATCGGATTTTGCATTTACAACTACAACGTTCTTATGTTTCTTGGCAAGTTTTAAACGGTAATTCAGATAATCTGTCACATAAATACGTTTTGCTCCGGCCGCTACTGCGCTTTTTAAAATGCAAAGACCGATTGTTCCGGCACCGAGTATCGCAACGGTTTCCCCGCGCTTTAATCCGGCAAGCTCAACCGCATACATGCCGACGGTAAGGGGTTCAATAAGCGCCCCTTCCTCATAGCTCATATTTTTCGGAAGCTTAAAAAGCATATCAGCCGGATGTACTATATATTCAAGAAACGCCCCGTCTACCGGAGGAGTTCCAAAAAACTTGATATTTCTGCATAAATTCGGCCTGTTGGCCCTGCAAAAATCACATTTCCCGCAGAATATCCCGGGTTCCAGGGCAACTTTATCCCCTACCTTAACATTTTTAACACCTTTTCCGATTTCCACCACCAAACCTGCCGCTTCGTGACCTAACGTCTGGGGTTTTGTCACTATCTGATTTCCTATTCTCCCCTTTTCAAAGTAATGTATATCAGAACCGCAAATGCCTACGGCTTTTATCTTTACAAGCGCCGTACCGGGACGAACTATGGGTTTCTTGCGTTCTTCAATTCTAATATCTCTGATTTTGTGTAAAACAGCTGCTTTCATGTACCCCCCTAACTCCAATTATTGACTAGTGACTAATGACTTATTTTGTTCCATTATTCAAGATCAAAACAAGCTTTGCTTATTTAATGAGGATTATTAAATATGCTGTTTACAGCTACCTTCAATAGTCATTAGTACTTAGTAATTTTCTTATTAGAATTACATTTTACCATGTAGCTACAACTTATAGAAGTAATTTCGACAGAACCAAATAAACGTTACTGCTTCACTTTTTTCCATAATATCAGGAAAGCAAGAAGGAAAAGTGCAGTTGTCGCAATATATAGCGACCGGGGATAAAGAGTATATAAATAACCGCTGAGCAACCCTCCGGGTAGCGAGGCAACCAGCACGATAGTATTAAAAACTGACAGAAGCCGGGCTCTGTCTTTTTCTTTGAATATATTCATAAGCCTGGCATCATATAAGGGGCGAAACATGGCAAGACCTGCTCCGTAAATCATATAGGAAAGAACAATTAAAGACATATTTTTCGCAGGCGCAAAGATATAAAAAGTGGAAGCCGCCGCATTTAAAAGAATTCCATACCCGATGTATTTTATATAATTATTCTTTTTTATCTGCGGGACAAATATTATGACAGCGATTATAAAGATCATTGAAGAAACAAGAGGAAATACAGCCAGACTTGAAGGTTCTAAACCGACTTCTTTCGGATCGGCCAGAAAAATAGAATTAAAAGCGCCCCACATAGTAATAGCAAGTACAAAGATTATGTTAACCAGAATATACCAGAATATTTTACGGTTTTCCATAAGAAGCCTGAAAGCCTTCTTAAAATCCCGGCTTTCCGTGCGAATATTTATTGACTTATTCTCGCTTACTATTTTTTCTCCAAGTTTAGTTTCCTTCAGGTGCGTCCATCTATAGTATATGGAGATGCAAGTCATTACCGCTGCTGTAAGGAAAATAATTCTGCTTCCAATATCTATTCCGTATAATTTAACAAAAAAACCGGCTATCGGCAAAACCAGAGCACCTCCGTTCAACAACATGTGCACAACGGCGTAAATATCAGATCTTTTATTTTTTGGAATGCCTTCAATAAAAAGACAGTTCCAGGAAGGCGTAGAAACAAAAAGAAGGTTAAAAAATATTATTGCGGGTATCACCAGCCAGATATTTTGAGCAAAGGCAAGAAGGACCAGACTTATCGGCCAGCCTAGAGTAAAAATATCAAGAACCTTTTTATGTCCCAGCCTATCCGCTAAAACACCCCCAAGCAACTGGGAGAGTATCTGTACCCCTATACCCAGACCTAGTAATTTACCATACTCAATATTACTTACTCCGAGAGATAAGATAAAAAGAGACTGATAGACACCTATCCAAGCCGTAGGAATGGAAAAACCGGGATATGTTACAATCAAAACTTTAGCATTGCCCTTAACGGAAGAGAGTAGATTTTTGAGTCCTTTAGCAGGAATATTTACTATCTCTTTTGAGCTTTTGAACAATGAATTTATCATACTATCAATATCTTCTATAAACATACGTCAATTATATAGATAAAATATATAAAAGTAAATATTTAGGAGTTTTTAAAATGCTTTGTAAAATAAGTGTTTCGATAAGGCGACATTAATAAAATCAATGTAAAGCTTAATATTATAAAGCATGCTATTGACAATATTAATATCTTGTGCTATTATACTCATTATTATTAAGGAGGTGGTTAACAATGGCTAGAGGGTTCGAAAAGATGATGCCGGTGACTTGCCCGGTGTGCCAGGACAGATTAAAGATAAACAGGTTGAAATGCGGTTCCTGCGACACGGTTATAGAGGGTGATTTTTCCCTTTCCGGTCTTTCAAAGCTTAACGTAGAACAGCTCAAATTCGCCGAGATCTTTCTGAAGGCACGGGGGAGCATCAAGGATGTAGAAAAGGAGCTGGATATCTCCTATCCCACGGTCTGCAAGCGGCTTGATGAGGTAATCACAGCTCTCGGGTACAAGTCAATCCCGTTATTATCCAAAAAAGAGATCCTGGAAGGAATTGAGTCCGGGAAGTTTACGGCCAAAGAAGGCGCCGAAATGTTAAAGAGACTTTAAAGATGATGCTTGGATGCTTAGGTGTCAGATGCTTGGCAAACCAACAAAATCTAAAGGAGAAGAAGATATGTCTGAATTAGAAACTTTAAACAAACTATATGACGGGCAAATAACCACCATAGAAGCCGTAAAACTTCTTAACCTTCCGTCGAGCGAAGAAACAATAAAGATTCTCGATATGATAAAAAGTCACAAGGTTACAGCCCAAGACGGTAAAGAACTTTTGGAAGCCGTCAGTGTAAAACAAACCGAGCAGGATTCAAACTCTGGACGAAGACGGGTCCGCACGTTGGGAGTAGTCACCTTAGTTTTCGGTGCTTTTCTTTTTCTTTTGTCTATTATAATTGTTCCGCTAACATTATTCTCGCCTATAAATAGTGACGCAATAAGGATGAGAGGCGAAGCTCAAAGAGCTTTTAATATGAGCCAGGAACAAAAGATGGAAAACGAGCTCCGTCAGCATTTAGAAGAAGGACTAAAAAAAGAAGGAGTTCCCGGCCCAATCGGAAATATGGGAGATTTCAGATTAAAGAAGATAGGACCACAGCACAATGAAGACTTTGAAAAACAAATGCAAAATCTGTCGAACAACAAAGCATCTCTTATTCTTGGCGGTCTGAGTGCTTTCACTCTATGGGTAATTTCTATTCTCATGATGATCTATGCCATAGGGTTAATATTACTGACACATTGGGGCAGAAAAACGGGAATTGCAGTTTCTTATTTTACCGCATCCATGTCGGTTATTATTACCGTTTTTTTTATCTTTAGAATACTTGGCAGTAAAATAATAGGAGGATAAAATGAACAGCTTGCTAACTTTAATGCCCATAGTAGTAACAATAGTATGTGTCATGCTTCTTGCTTTTTCTCTGATCACTCTTTATATTCTAAAGAACAAAAACACTTTCGAAACAATAGAAAAGGAAACCGAAGCCAGGAAATCTGCCAAAAATATTAAAAACAGTTCATTCCAAAACAGATTCTTTAGGTCAAGAACAAACAAGATGGTTCTTGGTATCTGCGGCGGCCTTGCGGAATATTTCAATATAGACCCGGTACTTACAAGAATAGGCACTGTACTTCTCGCTTTGATCACAGCCGCTTTCCCTCTTATCCTGGTCTATGTAATTTGCGGGATAATAATCCCCCTGGAACCAGAAAAACCAATTACTAATAACTGATAGCTAATGACTAATTGATTAGGGATCCTAAATTAAAAAGGACAGGGATTTTTTTCCTGTCCTTTTTAATTATAAATGTTCCTTAATTCGCTATAAGTTATCAGTTATTAGCAATTATAATTAGTAGGGCTGCCCCCCACTCCAATTCGGTACTCAAGGGGTGAAACGGAGCAGGCAGAATAGGCAGCCCGTACATTAATGATATACCATATTGGAAAATCTTGTATGATTTTTATCAGGGAAAGCTTTTGGCTTGATGGAATAAGGGATAACCTGCATTAAAGAACAGCAGGGGACTGTCCTTCACCGGACTGTCCCCGGTGCAACTATTGCACTTTTATATTTTTTACTGCTAGAAGGATATGCCTTATTAAATCAATTGGTTTTGGCGGGTCCGCCTTTATGCCCGCCTACAGCGAGGTCTCGCAACAAGCATTGTTGCGGACGAGATCTCTCCATCACATCTATTTTATTTGGATATTTTTGACAGCTAATAGAATATGTTTCATCAAGTCAGCAGGTGATGGAGGACATCCCGGAACATGAAAATCCACCGGGATAATCTTCCCAACCCCGCCCTCTATATAGTAAGAACCCTTGAAAGGGCCTCCGTCAAGAGCGCAATCACCCGCAGTAATAACAAATTTCGGGGAAGGCATAGCATCATAAGTTTTCTTTAATGCCACTGACATATTTAAGGAAACCGGTCCGGCAACTAAAAGCGCATCGGCATGTCTAGGAGAGGCTACAAAATCCACCCCGAATCTTTGAATGTCATATAAAGGATTCGTCGCCGATATTATCTCAGATTCGCAAGCACCGCAGGAGCCGGTGTCCACTTCCCTTATATAAAGAGAGCGGCTAAACTTCTTTTGTATCTCTGATCTTAACTCTTCACCGATTAAATTGATTTCTTCTGTTACAATGCCTTTCTCTAATCTTGCTTTTGCAATATTATAGATATTGTTCACAGGTCCCCTCCCGAATATGAAAGGTCAAAACTTTTATTGCATAGCGGAAAGTCAGGGACAATATTCCCTAGAACACAGTAAGAAAGTCCCTGCCAGTTATTAAAAGAAGCATCAACTATTTTGCAACGCTCGACTTTACCGTCCTTGTCCAGCTTTACCCAATAAATAACGGGACCCCTGAACCCCTCACAACACCCGACTCCCGTTCCTTCTTTTACTGCCGGATTTAATTTTTCTTCTGACGGTTGTTCTGACAGTAAAGACATGAACTCTTTTATCAGGCGGAGGGAAACACTGAGTTCATCAAAACGCACGTTCAATCTCGCCAGGACATCCCCTTTTTCCTGCCTGGCAAGCATAAAAGAAGTTTTCATGTAGACCCCGGGAAATACTGTTCTTAGATCTGTTTTTATTCCCGCCGCTCTGGCGGCCAACCCCATTATTCCAAAATCCTCCGCGGTCTTACGGCGGAGAAGTCCCGTAGTATCCACCCTATCCATAAAGGAAACAGATGAAAATAATATCTCCTTAAGTATTTTCATGTCTTCTTCGGCCTGTTCTAATATCCTTACTACTTCTTCCTGCTTACCGAGAGAAAGAGCAAAATCGCAACTTCCAAAAGCGTTAATTCCTTTTAAATACCTGTGGTTTGAAAGTTTTTCGTTTAATCTTAAAATGATTTCTTTTATTAACGAGGCAAGCGCAGAAGGATACGAAAAGGCAACGTCAACAGCCATGCCTCCGATATCGTTCACATGATTATAGATACGCTCCAGCTCAAGGCAGATACCTCTTGTCAATTTTGTCCGTTCACTTACGGTAACCCCGCAGGCTTTCTCCGCAGCCAAAGCAAATGCCAGACCGTGGGCAAAAGCCGAATCCCCGGATACACACTCTGCCAGCTTTATTGAATCGTTTACCGTTTTTCCTTCAAAGAGTTTTTCCGCGCCTCTATGTGTAAACCCGAGCCGGAGCTCCAGATTGATTATAGGTTCACCGGCAACAGAAAATCTAAAATGTCCCGGGCCGATTATTCCGGCATGCACCGGTCCGACAGGGACTTCAAACACGCCTTCCCCTTCTATTTTGTCGAATGTATATTCTTTTCCCGTCCCCCTGGTCTTCTCCGGCTTCACAAAACCTTTTCTAAGAGGATAAAAACCTTCCGGCCATACCTCTTCATGCAAACGCAGGCGCCTTTGATCCGGCGTTCCCGCAGGAATCAGGCCGAACATCTCTTTTATCTCCCGCTCAAACAATTGTCCGGAAACTATATTTTTTGCAATGGAAGGGAATTCTTTTAATTCTTTATCGACATCCAGTACGGCAAAAACCCATTTTTTTATCTGCTTTCCCAAAAATCCGCAATAAATCGTATAAACCTCGCGGCTTTTTGTATTATCTTCCGCAAAGTAGATCATCACCGGCGAAACAAGTCCCCTGTGAAGAAGGAGGCAGGTATCCAAATAGTTCTCGTTGTTTGTTTTAATATATACTTCTTCACCGGCTTCGGTTATCAGCTCTGCCGCAAACCCGCTTTTTTCTATGAATGTTTTTTTAAATTCGTTATAGTTCATGATCCTGCTCCCATCACAACATCCACGGCATTAGAAATGATTGTATTAACAAACTCCGGTAAATGCAGGCCAAAAATCAGCATTACTACGATAATTACTCCGAAGAAAACGGCTATATCCAGCGGTTCTTTTGTTTTTTCAAGGTTAGCCGGTTTTTTCCCGTAAAGCATCCCTCCAAATTGATAAATCAGAGCTCCAAAGGTGATAGCTAAAAATAATAGAACTGCCGAGGCGCTGTAATAATATCCGCCTTTAAAACCCGACATAAGAATTGCAAACTCGCTCATAAATATAGAAAAGGGCGGCATGCCTGCAAGCGCAAACATCCCGATGAATGCAGCAGTGGCTGCGAGAGGAACCGTTTCAAGCGCTCCTTTAATCTGATTAATATTATTTGTCCCGTATTTCTTAATAATATTGCCCGAAGAAAAGAACATCAGGCCTTTTGCCATTGCATGATTCAAGGAATGGAACAAAGCGCCGAATATCCCTATCTTTCCTCCGAAGTAGAACCCGACAGATATCAGCCCGATATGCTCGACACTTGAATACGCAAGAAGTCGTTTTAGATCCTTTTGTACAAGAATAAAAAATGCCGCAATTCCTAGAGATATCAAACCAAATAGTCCAAGGATATTGCCGCAGAAGGAGAAACCCACGCTTCCTGCCGCAATTATTAAGAATCTTATTATCGCATAGATGGAGGCCTTGAGGAGAACTCCGGATAAAAGTGCGCTTATAGGCGATGGTGCCTGGCTGTGGGCATCCGGCAGCCAGTTATGCATGGGGGCCAGTCCGGCTTTAGTACCGAACCCTACCACTATAAAAATAAAAGCGGCTTTAACCACCATAGGATTCAAAATATTTTTTCCGGCATTCAATTCAGTCCAGTTTAAACTCTTTATTCCGGCATCCGCAGTGGCAGTATATGAAAGGAGTATTATTCCAAAAAGTGCCAGAGTAATACCAACAGAGCATATAATTATGTATTTCCACGCAGCCTCTACTGAAGTTTTGTTGTTTCTATAACCGACCAAAAATGCCGACGCCAGGGTCGTTATCTCAACCGAAACCCAGAGCATTCCAAGATTGTTCACCGTAACAACGAGATACATTGAAAATACAAAGAGATTAAAGAGGGCATTGTAGAATCCTGTGTTTTCCTCGTCTTTGAAATACCATTTTGAATAGAAGGCGGAAGAAACGGCAGAAATAGATATTAGAAAAAGAAAGAACGCACTGAGCGCATCTGCATAAAAGAAGTTCAAAAGGGTTACGGGCCCGGCAGCTGTAATTTTAAAACAAAGAAGCAGCGCAAAAAAGGCGGCAAGAATCTGCCCCCATAAAGTAATAAGCCCGGAATGTTTTGTTTTCTTGGCAAAAAACGAAAGCACTCCGGCTATCAAGAGCGTTATGAGTAATAATATTATTTCCATATCAACCCTTCAACTCGTTTAATTTATCGGCATCAATGTGCGTAAATAAACTGTTGATCCTGTAAACAAATACACCGAGGATAATTACGGCAACAAAAACATCGAAAGAGACCGCCATCTCGACAAAGAACGGAACTCCGTCCGTGATAGAGGCTCCTGCAAGAAATATCCCGTTTTCCATTATTAAAAGACCGACCACCTGCGCCAGAGCCTTCATGCGAAGTATCATTATAAAAGCGCCGATCAAAGTAACCGAAAGAGAGATAACCAGTGCCGTTTTCGACTCTTTTTCCATAGAAGGCAAGAAGTTACCTATGAAGTAATACGAAATACCGACAAGGGCGACGGCTATTAATATGGAAAGCGCTGTATTTACGAACAAGCCCAGCTCTTCCGAGGTTTTAATTTTTTTAACTATCCTTCCTAAAAACGCGGGTATGGCTATAACTTTCATTATAAGTATAAGACCGGCTACAACATAAAGCTGTATACTTCCGCTTTTTACCGCCTCAATGAAAATAAGTAAAAACAATAGGAAGGACTGCACCGCAAAAGCAGTGACCAGCGCGGAAAATCTTTTTACAATGGTCATCATTAAAGCTACGACCAGAACTCCATATAACATCATTTCCATATGCTTTTAAACTCCCATAGCTATGGCAATCACTACTGCCGTGAAAGAAAGAATAAAGGAAAATATCAGAAAATCTACGGCGCGGAACAGCCTCATCTTTGCCATAAAAACCTCTAAAAGCGCTGTAATAACAATAGTTGCCAGTATCTTAATTATAAATAACTCCCAACCGCTTCCCGGAATAAAGACGTTGGCAAGTAACGAAAGAAGCACTATTTGTTTAATATAACCGCCAAGTTCTATCATCGCTAAAGATTTCCCGGAGTATTCAAGGATCATAGCTTCATGGATCATAGTGAGTTCAAGATGCGTCTCCTGATTATCCACAGGCACTCTGGAAGTTTCAGCAAGCATTACAAAGTAAAACGCAAGACCTGCGCAAAGCAGCGATATTTTAAAAATACTGCCGGATACAACAAGTGAAGTAACCCCGGTGCCCCCTGCGTTCAAAGAAGCAGCAAAGAGTGCGATAAAAAGCGCCGGCTCGGCAAGCGCAGAGATAAACATCTCACGGGAAGAGCCCATGCCTCCAAACG
>MFGS01000049.1:20583-23385 GCA_001778355.1 Candidatus Firestonebacteria bacterium RIFOXYA2_FULL_40_8 | reverse complement strand
GCGAAGTGGAAAAAGTGAGTAAAGAGGTATTGGAGTTATTGAAATATATAATAACACCTTAATGTAGAACGTTAGCAACGTGAGTAACGTGCAACGTGGAACGATTTTCAGAGGAGCGATTATGTTCAAAGGTTCATTTCCGGCTTTGTATACTTTTTTTAAGGATAAAGGGAGAAAGATAGATTATTCGAAAAGCTATCAACTCATAGATTTTCTCATCGGGAAGGGGGCTAACGGCTTTTATGTGTGCGGCACCACAGGCGCAGCGCCGCTGCTTAGTACTGCGGAGAGAGCGGAGATGGGAAGGAAAATAACGAAATATGTGAACGGACGGATACCGGTAATGATCCAGTGCGGAACAACCAGTACTGAGGAGTCGGTTTACCTCGCCAAAGAAGCGAAAAAGTGCGGAGCGGACGCAGTAAGTTGTTCTACCGCCTATTACTTCAAATATGAAGAAGCCAATCTTGAAGAGTTTTTTACGAAGGTTGCCAGGTCTATCTCTCCGACTCCTATGTTCTTGTATAATCTTCCTCAAAATACCAATAATGATGTGAGCGTTAAACTGGTAAAAAAACTGCTTTCTCATGAAAATAATATAATAGGAATAAAGAACAGCGCTTCCGATATAAAGCTTACGGAAAACTACATAAAAATAGATGACAGGTTCACAGTAATGAACGGCAGTGATCCGTACCTGCTTCAAGCTCTTAAACTCGGGGCAAAGGGAGCGGTTTCGTCAACCGCAAATTTCCTGCCGGAGTTATTCAGCGATGCATTTGCCTCGTTTAACGCAGGTGATTTGAAAAGCGCAGAGAAAGCGCAGAAAGATATAACTTATGCCGTAAAAAAACTGAATCAGTATGCGCCACTTTCCTTTTATTTGGAAATATTTAAGTACAGGGGGATTTATGGGAAGGATGTGCGCTCTCCTTTCTTGAAGCTGAAGACGAAAGAAAAGAAACCTGTGGTCGAACTGATAAAGTACCTGAGAAAAAATACAGAGGTAAAGATCTGATGGATGTCAGATTGAACAAAAAAATAAAAGTTAGCAGTGAATATGATGTTGTAGTTGCCGGCGGCGGTATGGCCGGGTTTTGCGCCGCTGTAGCCGCTTCCAGACAGGGAGCAAAAACGCTTATTATTGAGCATTTTGCTATACTTGGCGGATTGGGTTCATCAGGCGGGGTGGGTAATTTCGACGGCCGTTTAGAAGGTGCAGGGAATATATTTGACGAGGTGGTGGCAAAGATGCGCGCTCTTGACGCCATGGAAAAAACAGGCAGTAAGTTTGACCACAACGTACTGCCGATAGTTCTTCAAAAGATAGCTTTAGACAGCAAAGTAAAGCTCCTTTTTCATACGGATTGTGTTGAGGTAATAAGAAAAAAGAAAACAATAACTCACCTGATTGTTTTCAATAGAAGCGGTTTTTCTGCAATAAAAGCAAAAGTAATAATTGATGCGACCGGAGAGGGTGTAGTTTCTCAATTTGCCGGCGCGGAAATTCTGGACAAAGATAAAATAAAAGAGTTGATACCGCCTTCAATGATGTTTTTTATGAGAGACATCGGAAAAACCTGCCTTCAAAAACAGATCAGCAGTAAATATATTTACAAAACAAAAGATGATATTCCTATGCTGACTCCGTGGTGGGAACCTGATGGAAAAGTTGGGATAAAATTTAAAATTATCGGGCATGATACCGGCTCTGGAGAGGGTTTGAGTAATGCGGAAATAGAAGCCAGAGAAAAAGTACTGCCTCTGGTAAAATATTTTCAGGAGAATTATAAACCGACATACAAGTTCGATTATACTGCCTCCATTCTTGGAATACGGGAAGGAAGAAGAATTAAGGGGGAATATGTTTTAAAGGGAACAGATTTGTTTGCCGGAAAGAAATTTGAAGATGTTATTGCCGTCGGAACATTTCAAACCGACGCGGGAGACCCAAAAACCGATAAACGGGTTTACATAAAAGGCGGAGCAACAAAGGTACCCCCTTATCATATTCCCTTTAGATCTCTAAAAGTCAAAGACCTGGACAATTTACTGGTTGCCGGCCGGTGTCTTTCCGCTGACCGTATTGCAATGTCTTCGGCGAGGGTGATGGCAACTGCAAGTATGATCGGACATTCGGCAGGAGCAGCTGCAGCCCTGGCAATAAGAACAAAAAAGAAATTAAGAGAGCTGAATATTGAGAAGCTTCAGAACATGTTGACAAAAGATAAAATGGATTTATTGCTGTAATTGTATATTGATTTTTAAAGCAATCGTTACTCTTGCCCGAGGTAATATAATCTTTGTTTTAAAAAATATTTGCTGTATAATATTGTAGTGTTATACTTTAACTGGTAATAAGGACGGTAGCTTATGCGAAAGTTGAGTAAAGTAGCTCCAAAGTGGTGGGATTATACTACGCTGGACGAGAAGATTCAGAAAGATGCGGCGAAACTCACCATAAAAGATATGCTCCAGCTTAAAAGAAAAGGGTTTTCAGTCAAATTCTACGACTCCCGCGAGGAGTTTTTCTCCGCTGAAGCGCTTGAGTATATTACTTCCTGGAAACAGGCAACGCCTTCAAAACCTGCAGGTATCTGCGGGCCTATCGGTCCGACGGAACAGCTTCCTATAGTAGCCAGGATGGTCAATGCCATGGGACTTAAACTTAAAAATGCCCACTTCTGGGGGATGGACGAGTGGTACCTTGACGGAAAAGAGCTTCCCATTTCTCATCCGTTGAGTTTTGCGAGAGCGGATATGGAACTGATGATAAACAGAATAGATAAAAAACTCCGCATG
>MFGS01000049.1:14562-20549 GCA_001778355.1 Candidatus Firestonebacteria bacterium RIFOXYA2_FULL_40_8 | reverse complement strand
CAAAAAAATATATAGAATCCTACAATAAAGCAAGATGTGTGGTGATGCAGGGCGGTCAGGGCGAGACCAAACACTGGGCTTTTAACGATCCTGTCAAAAGAGAAGGACGTTTTACCGAGGAGCCACCGTCTCCCGCTGAATTCAGAAAACTTACAACCAGGGTGGTGGAGCTTCACCCGATGACCTTAATGCAAAACGCCAGAACTTCCGGCGGAGGAATAGTTTCTAACATTCCATCAAAAGCGGTATCAGTGGGAGCCGCTGAAACGTGGAAAGCGGAGAAAGTTTCTATCTGGCATCCCGGCTGGCATGACAACTCGTTTGGTACGCGTTTGACCGCGCTTATGATCTCTAAAAAAATACCGGACTCTTCCGTGCCGATGTCGTTACTTGCGGATCACCCTAATGTTGAGTTTCATATATTAACGCCCAACTTTTTGTCGTGCGCCGTAGAAATGCATTAGGAGCAGCAGGAGAAGCAAGGAAAGCAAATACAGCAAGGACAGAAAAAGAAGTAAAGGAAGTAAAAGAAGAAATAATAAAGTTGAGTAAAATCCGCCTAGTCTGAGAAAGTAGGAACAGTGACGAATGAAAGAGTTAATAAAAATTTGTTTTAATTTAATAATACTACTTTAATGTAGGACCTTATAGACTTTATGGACGTTATGGACTTTTAGACGTACTTAATATAAGCAGCAGTAGTAGCATGTTTTATTAAGGAGGAGTATGTTGAAAGTAGTTTTCGCGCTCGCTTGTCATCCGGATGATATTGAATTTATGATGGCGGGAACTCTTTTTCTGCTCAAAGAAAAAGGGTGCGAACTTCATTATATGAACCTGGCGAACGGGAACTGCGGGACGGCTGAGCTTTCATACAAAGAAATAGTTAAAACGAGACGTAAAGAAGCCGAAGATGCCGCAAAATATCTCGGTGCCGAATATCACGCTCCCTTGAAAAATGATATCGAAGTTTTCTATGAAGATAAAATAATCCGGAAAGTCGCGGCCATTATACGGGAGATTAAACCCGATATTATGCTGATACCTTCCCTTGAGGATTATATGGAAGATCATATGAACACCGCCAGGATTGCGGTGACCGCTGCATTTTGCAGGGGGATGAAAAACTATATCATTACACCTAAAAGGCCTTTATTAAACAAAGATTTGACACTGTACCATGCTTTGCCCTACGGATTAAGGGACGGTATGAATAAGCAGATAGTTCCTGAATTATTTGCTGATATTTCCACGGTTATTGACAAAAAAGAAAAAATGCTCTCCCTGCACAAAAGCCAGAAGGTATGGCTGGATAAGAGCCAGGGATTGGATGCTTACCTTACTACCATGAAGAAAATGTCGGATGAGGTTGGAAAACTTTCCGGAAGATTTAAATATGCAGAAGGCTGGAGAAGACATTCTCATCTCGGGTTCTCTGCAAAAAAAAGTGATCCGCTTTCCATTATTCTAAAAGGCTGTATCTCGAAGAATCCTGAAATTAATAAACTATGTCTTTAATTCGTGAATATGTTATAACTTAGTTAGAATACAGGAAAATGAGAACCCGGCAAAAAGCCAAGGGGTGTTCATTTGGCAATGCAACGCGTAAAAGACATTTTTATAGGCAAGAACCTTTTAGGAAAGATGGAGAACAACGGTGCTGAATACCAGAGAAAAGCCGTTGTCCTTCTTTCTGCATATTTTATCGGCATTGTAGTTCTTTCTTTCTTTTCTATAATCAATCTGATCAGGAATGATACCGTTCAAACCATAATAAATGCAGGCGTTCTTTTTGTCGTTATTTCCGGGTATCTGCTGTTTCGTGCCAGCGGCTCTGTTGTTCTGGCGTCATATATTTTTGTTATTATTATCAGCATGCAGTTATTAACGGACACTTCAAACAATATTTACAGGGTTATGTGGTCATATTGCCTGCCTTTGCTGGCTTTCTTTATTCTGGGAATAAGACAGGGCTTGCTGCTGGTATCAATATATTTTGCGGCGATAATGATATACATTTTTGGTTTTAAAACAGCGATTTATCCGGTTGATTTCAGAATCCGTTATCCCATCATATATTTGAGCATCGCCTTCTTTTCCTATTACTTCGAAAAACGCCGGTTAATGGCTTATAATGAGCTTGAAAAGGTTTCCGCCAGAAACAATGCCATACTCATGTCAATACCTGATATCATTGCCGAAGTTGACGTGGATAGAAATTATACCTGGATGAATCAAACAGGAAAAGTGTTTTTTGGCGAGGACGCTATAGGAAAACCCGCTTCTGCATATTTTATTGGAGAACAATCTGTTTATACTGACGTTGATCCAGTCTTTAAGGGTGACGAAAAAATAATATATGTAGAAAGCTGGCAGAGAAGAAAGGACGGGGAAAAACGCCTCCTTGCCTGGTGGTGCAGAGCGTTAAAGGATGCGAAAGGAAATGTAACCGGAGCTCTTTCAACAGCCAAGGATATTACGGATACAAAGAAAATGGAAGAACAGCTTCATCAATCTCAGAAAATGGCGGCAATCGGTCAGCTGGCAGGGGGAGTTGCGCATGAGATTAATAATCCACTGACTGTAATTCTTGGATTTTCACAGAGAATACTTAAGGCAGGTGAATTGCCCTTACCATTAAAAGATCAGATGGATCTGATTGTAAAAGCCTCCCAGAGATGTAAGGATCTTGTTCAAAATCTTTTGGAGTTTTCTCGCAGCGGGAATTATATTATGGAGCCGTTGAATATTTCAAACGAGATAGATATGGGGTTAGCATTTTTGGGATCCAAAATAAGTGATGCAGGGGTGAACCTTGAAAAACAGATCTATAGTAATATCCCTGATATACAGGCGCGAAAGCATGCATTAGAGCAGGTAATTGTCAATCTCTGCGGTAATGCGGTAGATGCCATGCCTGATGGCGGAACTCTTACTGTAACTGCAGCTGTTGTAGAAAAAAATGTTATTATTAAAGTTATCGATACCGGTATTGGTATTTCAGATGAAAATCAGAAAAGGATATTTGAACCTTTTTTTACAACCAAGGAAGTTGGAAAAGGCACAGGCTTAGGACTTAGTCTTTGCTACGAAACAGTAAAAAAACATGGTTGGAAAATTGCTGTTAACAGCCGTTTGAAGGAGGGTTCCGTATTTACCTTAACAATACCTGTCAAATGATACAGTATTAACTCTTTTTGAAAGCGTGCAAATCGTAAAATTGATACTTTATTCTAAGGGGGTGTGTGTTTTGATAAAGCAAAGTTTAGAAAAAGTTTTTATAGGCAAGCAGCTGGGGGTGTTGCTCGGGAAAAGTGATGTGGAAACCCACAGGCAGACAGTCATGCTCCTTGCAGGTTTTTATATCGGCTGCTCCTGGTTGGTCATATTTGCAATAATAAATTTTATTAAAGGTGAAACTCTTCAAGCCGGTATAAATGCGCTTTCCTTTTCTCTTCTATTTATAGGCTATTTGCTCCTTCGAATGAAGGGAACTGTTGCAATATCTTCATATGCTTTCCTTCTGGTTTTTTACGGGCAATTATTCATTCTGGTATCTACCGATTATTCCCGGGCTATGTGGTCTTTTAGTATCCCGCTTCTTACCGTGTTTATATTGGGAGTAAAACGGGGGATGCCTCTGGTTTGGGCATATTTTACCGTTGTGATGCTTGCTTACTATGTCTTTTGGCCTTTGGATTATGCTCCGGAATTTAAAATTCGTTTTCTCGCAACCTTCAGCTGTGTAACCTACTTTTCTTATTATTTTGAAAAAAATAGAAGTATTGCTTTTAAAGAACTTAAGAAAGTGTCCGAGAGGGAAAATTCGATACTCATGTCAATACCTGATATTATTGCTGAGGTGAATAACGACAGGAAGTACACCTGGGTGAATGAAATCGGAAAAAATTTCTTTGGTCCTGATGTTATAGGCAAACCGGCTTCTGACTATTTTGTAGAGGAGCAAAGTACTTATGGAAAAGTAGATCCGCTTTTTCAGGGCGGAGAAGAGATAATATATGTGGAGAGCTGGCAAAGAAGAGTGGACGGGGAAAAGCGGCTGCTTGCCTGGTGGTGCCGCGCGTTGAAAGACGACAAAGGGAATGTTACCGGCGCCCTCTCTACAGGCAGGGATATTACAAATAATAAGAATATGGAAGAACAACTGGGTCAATCGCAAAAACTGGCGGCTATCGGGCGGCTTGCAGGCGGTGTCGCGCATGAAATTAATAATCCTCTTACCGTAATACTGGGTTATTCGCAGAAGATTCTCAAGACGGAGGAGCTTCAACCCAAATTGAAAGAGCAGATAGGCATGATTGAAAAGGCCTCTCAAAGATGTAAAAATCTTGTCGGAGATCTTCTCGAGTTCGCGCATTCAGGTAATTATATCTCAGGGCCGGTTAATATCGCCGAGGAGATAGAAGCAGGACTTAGGATGCTGGAATTTAAAATAAAGGCAAACAGTGTGAAACTGGAAAAACGTCTGGATGCGGGTATTCCCGTTATTCAGGGCAGAAAACACGGACTGGAACAGATAATAATAAATCTCTGCGGTAACGCGCTGGATGCGATGCCGAAGGGCGGAACGCTAACCGTCTCTGCCTCTGCGGAAAATAAAAAAATAATCGTGAAAGTTGCGGATACCGGCATAGGTATTCCGGAAGGAATCATGAAGAATATATTTGAACCCTTTTTTACGACCAAGGAAGTCGGAAAGGGTACAGGCTTAGGCCTCAGTCTTTGCTATGAGACAGCCAAAAAACATGGCTGGGATATCTCCGTGGAAAGCCGCCTGAACGAAGGTACAATTTTCACCCTCACCATCCCGATTTAGTGTAATTTCAAGCTCTTGCCGGCTTTCTGTCATCAGACCTCTGTCCTTTGTCTTCTGCTTTTAAGCTGGAAGAAACCTTAAAACCTGCTACAGTCGGTCTTGAGGAATCCGCTTATATCGGATGTGTTATATAAATCAAGAGAGATTGAAAAGTGGGGTTCCGGCTTAAAAAAGATATATAAGTTATGTAAAGAGAATAATGTTAAACTTGATTTTAAAATACTGAAAACAGGATTCATGGTGGTGTTTTACAGACCGGGAGCAGGGAATGCAGAAAAGGTCGGAGAAAAGGTCGGAGAAAGACTATCTGCGAATCAAGATAAAATTATAGAGATAATAAGAGATAATCCACATATGCCTGCAAGAAAAATATCTGAATTGATAGGAATATCTCAAAGAAAGGTTGAAGAAAATATATCAAAACTTAAGAAGAAAGGGTTGTTAAAAAGAACAGGTTCAGATAAAAGCGGGCATTGGGAGGTTTTAAAGAACATTTAATGCAGGAGTTGAATATTTAAAGCTGTCCAAAGCTTGCACAACTTTTGCAAGAAATACCAATCATAGCGTAGAGTTTTTTTTGGTTTGGTTTCTAATTCGACTGACCATAAAGTTATAAATATTTGTCGCCCACCAATCTTTAAGGAGGGGTAGGAGTTTTGAACTTTCTTTTTGTTTTGTTTTCGAATTTCTGATTTTTTCGAATTTCGAATTTAGAGCTTCGAATTTGTACTTCGTACCGCTTTTATCCCATCCGCCGCCGAGCTCGTTATCCCGCCTGTATATCCTGCGCCTTCGCCTATCGGAAACAACCCCTTTATATTCACCGATTCGTACGCTTCTGTCCGTTTTATCCTTACCGCGCAGGAGGTTCGTGTCTCGGGCGCAAGTAAGAGTCCGGCTTTAGAAACATATGACGGATACTCGGGTTTCCACTCATTAAAGGCGGCGAGCAATGTCTCGCTTATAAACTTGGGAAAAATATCGGCAAGATTAACTGACTTAGTTCCGATCTTGCAGGAATTCTTATTCAGGGTGGCGGATATTTTTCCCTCTAAAAAATCTATAAGGTTCTGGGCGGGAACTTCAAAACTTCCGCCGCCGGCGTTGTAAGCTTTCGCTTCTATCTCCTTTTGAAACTCCATCCCGGCAA
>MFGS01000049.1:3372-14440 GCA_001778355.1 Candidatus Firestonebacteria bacterium RIFOXYA2_FULL_40_8 | reverse complement strand
AAAGGAATAACCCGCGGCCCCGAGCGGCGCAAAGTTCTTGTACTTTTCACCGTACTTCATCCGGTTGATTATTTCTACCGGATGTTCCACCCGGATACCGACCGAAATTGGTTTTTGTTCCAGTGTCACGCCTTTTTCGTTAAGGAGAAAAAAGGTATCCCGCGCCGAATGACCTAGCGCCAGATAGACAGTCGAAGAAAGGTATTCCTTTTCACCGTTTATTACTACGCCCTTGACTTTTCCGTCAGAGACCAACAGGTCCGTCATCTTTGAATTGAAAAAAACCTCTCCGCCGTTTTTAATTATATAGTTTCTGATATTTTTAACTATCTCGCATAAAACATCCGTTCCGAGATGGGGCCTGGCGGTATATAGTATTTGAGGAGGCGCGCCGAACTTTACAAGAGTGTCCATTACCTTGTCAATGTACACCGAGTTCTTAGCCCGGGCGAACAGCTTTCCGTCAGAGTACGACCCCGCTCCGCCTTCGCCGAACTGGATATTTGATTCTGGATTTAAAACCCTTTTAGATACAAAGGTATTTATGTCAGCATGCCGTTCTTCTATTCTTTTACCTCTTTCAAAAATAAGAGGTTTTTGCCCATATTCTATAGCTTCAAGCGCCGCAAACATGCCCGCCGGCCCGAACCCGATAACAATCGGCCGTTCTTTCGAAGGCCTTGGAGTTATTTTGGGCAATACTTTTTCGGTATAAAGTGGCAGATTATCTTTGTTAGCAAAAGAAGGCAAAACCTTTACAACAATTGAAAGCTTATAATAAAACTGTTCCGGGTTCTTAGCAACCAGCTCTTTAAAGAGTATCTTAACAATTTCCACCTGCTCTTCACCCAGAGCAAGCCTCTCCGTCGCCGCAGTTATGTACTCCGCAATCCTGTCCTTCTCAACAGGTATTAACAGATCATCAATAATTAGTTGCATCAATCTTCCTCTGTTCTTATTTGCTTTTTTTGCTCTTGCCAAGCATCTAAGCCTCCGAGCATCTAAGCATCTAATAAGATGTTATCCGATTTCCCCCAAAGATTCAAGCGGAACATGATAAAAACACCATTGACAAACCTGCGTACATATAATAGAATAAATTATTAGCTAAACTATTGCAGGGATTTAAGTAATTATAATATAGGTTACAAAAATCTCAAGGGGAATTTGAATGATTTATGTATTTTCAATAGAAAAACCAAAAATAAAGGTACTTGTTTTATCATTAATCCTTATTTCTGCTTTCTTTGCAGAGCAAGAAAATATTACCCCTGCTTCTCCCTTAATTCAAGTAAAAGAAAATCAGCAATTTCTGCATGGCATGGTTTCAGTTGTAAAAAGCCTAGATACATACCTTAAAGGTACCTATGATACCCCTTTTTTGAACGGGGAGAACACCGAGGTAAATGGATCACGGGAATTATGTACCTTCGTCATGATGTCCCAGATGCCCTCGAAAATAGATGGGTTTACTAGGTATTACGCCAAAACAGGTATTGTGGAATACAAAGAATTATCCCAGCAGCTAATAGATAAAATGTTTAAAGTCTATAAAAGCACAAAGGATAAAGATGGAAATAATTGGCTGCCAACAGGACATTATCTGTCCGTTGATGGAAAGTTTTACGGGTACAGCGAAGGGAATAATTTCCCGGAACCAAGACCATATGATCAGTCAAAAGGGGAGTTCCAAATAGAAAATGCCGGAATGCCTGATGCCTGGGGAATAGGGATGTATGAATTATGTAAAATGACTGATTATCTTGATCCGGGTTACAAAGAAAAACTGATAGAGGTTTTATACGGAATGGCAGATTTTTGGAATAGGGATTACATGTTATACCGGAAATTGGGTACTTTTTTTTACAGAACAGAAGATGTGACACCTTTGAACCCTAAACCCCAAAAAAAAGAACTGCAGTGGTGGTGCCTAGGTGTTGACCTTGTATACAGTATAACATCGCTTCAAGAACTCGGACAAAATACAGATAAGTATGACGAGAGATTAATTCTCCTGCTGCAAACCTATGTAAAAGACAGACCGTTGCATAATGAGGATTTCAGAATAGATTACCTTGACAGCAGGATGATCGAACTTTCTAAATATTTCAGGAACAAAGGAAAAGAAAAAGAATTGTCAGACTGGGTTTTTAAGAAATTGCCGGGTTTATACAAAGACCGGGTAAACAAAGCTCATTTTATGCTAAATGGAGACGTAAGAGGATCTTCAACAATTCCTCTTTTAGACCTGTACGCTCAGCTTAATATGAAGGATCAGTACAGGGGAATATGGAAAGATATCTGGGATAATAAATTTGGAGAGTTAGGGGTAAAAAATGAAGAAGACAATACATATCTCTCTGTAAATAATTCCGGGTATGCCTTGCTTCTTGACGCCGGTTATCAGGGCTGGCTGACCGGAATGATTTCAGACGAAGAATTTAATAAAGCAGTAAAGAAATATTACGAATTTAAAGGTGACCGCAGGAATTACAGGGATTGCGATGACTGGGTAATAGAGACGGAAGAATGGGATAAAGTAAATAAAAATTGGAAAGCAACCCCATATGAATTTTACCCGGAGCAGGTCGAGCCTGAACACTATTATTTTGGAAAACCACAGGGATTTACGGTTCACAGAGCCTACATACAATCAGATATGGAAGCCGCAATGAAAAAAGAAAATCAAACGAGAAATGCCATGTATCAATTTACGGCTCCTTTTGAAAATCATGCTGAAAAAGAAAGGTATGGATTGGCGCAAACTTTTAATATTTTGGATATAGCTAAAAATAATACTATTCGACATCAAGAAGATCTCAAGGAAGAAACAACAGAATTCAATATGAAATACAAAGAGCCAAAAGTACCAAAAGGGATACCCTGTGCGGGATTCGTAGATGTGACAGAGTTGTATTATAAAGATAAAAAAGAGGCGGTCAGGAAAGGTTATGAGATATCTGAAGTCTTGCTAAACGGCAAAAAGATATCTTATCAGGTGTTTCATCTGCTTGACTATAAAAAACCTCGCAGCGGGGAAAACAATGCAAAATTGGGATTTTTAATAGAAGCGGAAGGTAAAGAAAAAGAAGGTGAAATAAAAGTAGTTGCCACAAAAACAAAGCTCCCGTATTATATTTCAGATGAAAATTATAATGAAAATGTGGCAAAAACAAGACTCAGGGATTTACCTGTTGTTGAGAGGCAAAACCAGACAAGCACCGTTGATACGTTTACTCTTAAGGACGCAATCAAAGCGGGGAAATATGTATCAAGCTGGGAGCAATGGTGTCTTGCATATCGAGGTGGAGAAAGCAAAGTTAAAAAAGAGCTTGAAAAAGCAATAAGAGAAACTGCAATCGGAATGGAAGCGGGAGATTATAATAGAAACAGACTTGTTGAAATAGTTATTGCATTGACAAGGATCTATTATGTGTATGAGGATAAATCAAAAGAAGAGCTTGCAAAAAACATTGAAAAATACGCAAATGACGTTTTAAATGAAAAAGAGGCACCAAAGGGTGTGAATATTTTAAGAGACGGCGAAATGCTTATACGGTACGGGATATTATTCCCGGAAAGATCAAGCGCAAAAGAATGTCTGGATGCGGGCTGGGAAAAGTTTAAAAAATATCTTAAAGAAAACTTTAATGCAGAAGGCTTCGATAAATACAGGGACCCTATCGAGGATATAAAAATACTGACAGAAATTGAAAGGCTGTGCTTAATAAATGATGTTAAAATTCCGGAAGAAGTATTTAAAATGACAGAAAAAGTTTTAGAGTTATTAATGTATTGCAGCAATCCTGACGGGACAGTGTCGGAGGTTGTTGATAAAACTAAACAAAATGTAAGAGAGTGGCTGTATTGGGGCGGCAAGATTTATAAAAGGGCTGATTTCAGGTATGTTTCTTTCGGCGGCCTTGATATGGAAAACAGTTTTGAGCCGGAAAAAACAAGCGTTGCATATCCTGAGTCTGGAATTTACGTAATGAGAAATAGCTGGGATATTAGAGATCGAGCAAAGTATGGCTTAAAGGATGAAACAAGGCAAAGAGTAATGGTAATAAACGCAAAGGATTTCTATGTCACTGTCTCAGGTTTTAATAGAGTATTGGCGACTATATTTCCCGAAAAATATAGATATACAGTGAGTAAATGGTCTAGTAATGCTACTGGAGATGAACTGCTATTAGTAGACGAAAAAAATATGGAAAAGAGAGAAATCCGTTTCGAAAATAAAGAATATTGGATTGTAAAATCAAAAGGAACTCTGGAGGAAAAAGCAGAAATCTATTTAAACGGCCTTGAGATAGTTCAGACAAATGATCATATAAGGGCAGAGACAATAAGAACACCGGAAGAAGATATTGAAGAAAATAGATTTTCAGGAAGGGTCCAAATAGCGTCTTACGCGGCAACAAATAAAGTCTCCGGTAACAGCGCGATATTGACAGGTGTAGGCGCAATAAGCTATGTGATATATCCTTATTGCGATAGTAACGAAAAATGCACATATGAAAAAATAGTAGATGAAAAGAGCTTTAAGCAAAAGCCGACGGATTATATTATTACGGTGATTGGAAAAGCAGGAAGATACTATAAACGCGTGATACCATATGTTCCCGACATAAAGTTTAATGGAAGTGGGGGAGTAGTGATAAATAAGTAGATTTAACAAAAAAAATGGATTAAAATAAATTAAGCCATAGGAGGCTGAGATGAAAAGGAATATTTTAGTAGCGGTAATTTGTTTTCTAGTTTTTGGCACGGATTTTGCAATTAGTTGCCCGGCCGTAAGCAACTGGAGTATATCGCCAAAG
This sequence comes from Candidatus Firestonebacteria bacterium RIFOXYA2_FULL_40_8, assembly GCA_001778355.1. Lineage (GTDB taxonomy): Bacteria > Oederibacteriota > D2-FULL-39-29 > D2-FULL-39-29 > D2-FULL-39-29 > D2-FULL-39-29. The sequence goes on along the minus strand of MFGS01000049.1, from coordinate 9,617 downwards.
CTTCAGTTGATTAATAAAAGCGTACAAATAAGCTGCACTGTGACACCGCTAACAAACCAGACGATAAACGGTTGGACGATGAAAGAATTAAAGCACCTGGAATCAGGTACAGTTGAAGGAAATATTATTGCTTCTGGTGGAGGAAAACCTATAGGTCTGACGGTAACCCCTTCAGCGTCTGTTCAATTTGAGGATGCCGCAACAAGATCAGTCACAATATATGGAAACTGGGTCGATACATCTGACCCCGATTATTTTGTTGGGGAAACAGTAAGTTCGAAGTTTAATATTGTGAAAATAGAAATAAAACAAGGAGATAATGTTATTACAGATACAACGCACGATGAAATTGTTGGCAAAAAAATTAGTCTTACTGCCGATGTTTCTCCAAAAAATATTACTATTACAAAAAAGCAGTGGACAATTCCTGGTACAAGAATCGCAAATTTTGTTGGAAATAGCACGAGCGGAACTGTAACTTCGCTTACGGTTCTAACCAATTCAGCAATTGATTATTATTGGGTTGACGGAGAAAATGGACGAGATGTGGAATATGCTATTACAGTTGACGGGAATGAATTAAAAGGGAAGGCAACATTTAATACTATTAAACCAGATTCAGATGTTCAATTATTGGGAACTGGAATAGTAACAACGGGAAGCTACAAAGACGGAACTTACATACATTGGGGAGATGTTAATGGCGTTCCCGGCATAAGCATTTCTGGGAAATTAAAAGGCAGTACTGGATTAACTCAATGGGTGCAAGTAGTGAAATCAGACGTGATTATTAACAAAATTCCAATTTTAGAAAATAAATATCTTTACCATAAGGCAACAAGCCTAGGAATTGATAAAACTTATCCATACGATACTAAACAAGATACAAACGATAGTCCATCTGTAAGCTTGTCATCTGCGTTGCCTGATGGCTCGGTCTGCGATAGAACCGAAAGTTTTACAATGTGGTTTATGTTTAAACCTCAAGTGGATAGTGCTATTTATGTTCCGCTGTATAAAATGGATTGGGATATTTCTGGAACTGCTAAGAAAACTGCAGGTAGTTGGTCGGGTTCTGGTAAAATAAACACAAATGCTTTTTCTGCTACTAATCTTTATCCGAATTGGAACTCAAATGCTGAGGTATATACCATTACTTCGGAGGAAAAATGAAAAATCTAACATTTGTATTGATAATATTATTTTTATTACAAGTAAATATATTTTCAGCGGACAAAAATGAAACAAGCAACATTTCAAACGTTGCTAATAAAAACATAAAAAATGTTAAACTAGTAATAGAGGTTGAGAAAAAAGAATTTGAAGTACTCGAAAGAATACGAGCTAAGATTAAATTGATAAATTATACAGATGAAATTATATATGTGGAATCTGGCGGAAAAACTTTTGATTTGAAAGTTGATAGTCAAGTATTTGAGTCAATAGATAAAATGAAGGAATTTTATGGAAGCTGTATTTCTGAAACAAAAACACTTTCAGAGAGAATGTCTGTAGCGTTTCCGGGAGGATCTTCTGATCGGCTGATACCTATTGAACCAGGAGAAACATTTTCGGAAGAAATTATTGTGAATCTTATTTATGATATGACAGTAAAAGCAGAATATGCTATTAAGGTATCAAAAAATTACAGTATTAAGGGTTTAAAATTATCAAAGAAAGCTGAATCAAACGAGATAATTGTTAAAGTAAAGAAATGAGGAAAGAGAGACAGGGTACATTCTAGTTGCTAACGAAACAACTTTCCAAATATTTCATTTGGTGGTCTAAATCAATAGTTCATCTTAAGTCAATTACATAGAAACGCCTGCCTATTGGAAGGTCCCTCTCCAAGGAAAGAGCAAAATAAGGGTATCTGCTATAAAGTCGAATCTAACCCGAAATTCCGCTGAAACCGCAATATTCCCAATATCATTAATTGTGACCGTTCTTCTCCTTCGAATTTCTGGCCTCCGTTTCACTTTGTATCTTTTAACCTGATGTGATAAAATACCTCATGTTTAACTTAATCGCAAATACATATTCCTGGGCAACCTCGAAAGTAAAAGATATGACAGGGGTCTTGGGCGGAAACGCGAAAGTTGTTATCTCCACACAGTTGTTTTTTTCCGTCCCTGTTGTCTGGTTCAGTACTTACTGGTCGCTTTATCTTGTGGAACTCGGAGCCGGTAAAGAATACATCGGCTATCTTGCTTCAGTTTTAGTTGCCGTACAGGTACTGGTGTCTTTTTTTAGTGTTTTCCTTGTTGAAAGATTCGGACATAAGCGTACCTATATTATAGTAAGTTTTATCTGCTGGCCGCTTTCCATGCTTGTCTATGCTTTTACCGGAAATATCTTTGTAGCGTCGGGCGCAATAATTATTAATAGTATGTTCATGCTCGGGGATCCGTCTTTTGTTTTCCTGTATCTCAAGGGAGTTAAGAAAAAAAGCACGCATTCCGGCTTTTCAGTACTCAATATTCTTTTCACGGCGGCAAGTTTCTTCTCTCCTATTGCCGGTATTTTTATAAATAAACTCGGGATTATTGACGGCGGACGGATCGTATTTATTATAGGCGCTATTTTAATGAGCCTGGCAGTTGCGATAAGAACCTTCCTTATAGAGGATGTGGAAAGCAAGCGTACAAAAGACGGTGTTTATGCTTCTTTCATAAAATATAAATCTGTGTTTATGAGTTTTATCAGCAACTCGTATCTCCTGAAAATAATATTGATTGATACCTTAATGGTTTTTAACCTGACAGTCATAAACACCTTCTCAGCCATCTACCTGACGGATAAGTCAACAGTGGCTCTGGACAGTTCCCTGATCTCTTATTTTCCTGCTATCTACGCGGCTTTTAACATAATACTCTCATTGTTTGTTGTGCCAAAAATTAAGCTCCGGGAAACGAGAAAATATCTTCAGCTTTCCATGATCGCGGGGATTTTGGCCTGGGTCATATTGCTTTTAGCGCAAAAAGGCAATTTCTGGGTGGTAACTGTTTCCTATGCTTTGCACGGGTTCTGGTTTGCCATGTATTTCCCGCTGATAATGGGGATACTGGTAAATTCTCTGAAGAAAGACAGTAAAACAATTTCTTTTTCTATCATAAATGTTATTACACTTTCTGCTTCGGTTCCTGCGGGCGCTATAGCCGGCAGAATGTATATACTTAATCCAAAATTACCTTTCATTATGGTAACTATTGTTTATATTATTACTTTGCTGCTGCTGGGAAAGTTTTTACAGGCTAAAAACAAGGGGTAGGAAATGAAAAGAAAAAGTAAAAAGAAAATAATAAGTATTTTTAAAAGACCCACAACCATCATAATTATTTTTGTTATTGCCTGGGCTGTCTTTGCCGGGCTTTCTACGTCTTTTATCCTTTCCCGGGTAAAGCGTGAATTTATTGCAGCAACCGGGGATATTTTGGATAACCTTAAGAATAAATATGTGAGGGGGCGTACGGTAATTGAGGATGTGGAGGTTTATAATAAGTTGAAGATTATAGATGTTAAATGCCGTGCTTCTGCATCAGGAAAAGAGGAGATTGTGACGGGAAGGATTATTAACGACTCCGAAAAGCGTCTGGGGAAATTAAAGATCAAGCTGTCTTTTGTAGACGGGGCCGGCGAAGCTATTGAAGTGCTGGAATATGAAGATGTTGTCAGCCTGCTTGAGGCAAAAGGGAGCGCGGAGTTTTCTGTCTTGAGAAAACTGACAGGGGAAAAGAAAAGATGCGTTTCCGTGAAAGGCGTTGTCTCGGATTTTAATGTTGTCGAGTAATGTTTACGTTTAGACCCTTTTTTTTCTTTCCACAAACTCTTTATTAAACTCCCCGATATACACATCCCGCGGACGGAAAATCCTGTTTTCTGCACGGTATTCAAGAATACGGGCGAGCCAGCCGGATATCCTGGCGGCCGCAAAAATTGTTGTGAAGAAATTTGTTTCAAAACCCAGATGTTTGTAAATTATGCCTGAATAAAAATCCACATTTGGATAGATGCCTTTTGAACCGTACTTGGCAACTACTTCTTTATCCAGGACTTCTGCAATCTTGAACATCTCTACTTCTTCTTTAAGTTTCGAAGCATATTTTTTCATTACAGCTGCACGCGGGTCGTAAGTTTTGTAGATCCTGTGCCCGAACCCCATGATTTTTTCTTTCTTGGCTACTTTTCCGGCGACGTATTCGGTAACATGGGCAATACTCTTGATTTTTAGAAACTCCTGCAAGACTACTTCATTTGCTCCGCCATGGAGAGGGCCTTTGAGCGATCCGATAGCGCCGACTATGGAGGAATACAGGTCGGAGAGGGAAGCGCTGGTCGCCATAGCCGTCAGTGTTGATGCGTTCATTCCGTGGTCTGCATGGAGAATCATGGAAATTTCAAGAAGCTTTACATCTAAAGCGGCCGGTTTTTTCCCGTGCAGCATATATAGAAAGTTCTCTACGTGGCTTAAGGTAATATCCGGTTCTACGGGTTTTAATCCGAGACGCAATCTGTGCAGTGCCGCAATTACCGTGGGCATACTTGCAATAAGATGCATACCCATCCGGAGCTCGTTTTCTCTGGAAGTATCCATAACGTTTTTTTGCAGAACCCCTAAAACCGAAACGGCAGTTCGAAGTAAAGACATAGGGTGCGAGTGCTTGTGGTCATAGATGATATCCATTATCTTTACAACTTCAATAGGCATTTTGCGCTGGGCTTTTAATTTACTGTCGAACTCCGCATATTCAGCTTCATTCGGTAGTTTGCCAAAAATCAGGAGATACGCTACTTCTTCATAATTTGCATTTTCAGCCAGAGTTTCAACCGGATACCCCTGATAAATCAACCGCCCCTTATCCCCGTCAACATACCCGACTTTTGACTTGTTGGTAACAGCGCCGTCAAGGCCTTTGTCAATAGCCAGAGTAACCGGCCATTCAAACTCCGCCGTAAAAGCCCCTTCCTTTGTAGAAAGCTGCTGCGAAACAATAGTAGTTTCCTTAGACATAATTAGCTCCTGATAAAATAGAAATCATTTTTCCCGGCATTACAACGTTTTCCAATTTTACTCTTGATGATAGCGCAAGTCAAGCCAGAAATCCTACCAGAGTCCCATCACCTGAAATCTGGTTTTCCTCTTTATTAAGCCCTCGTTTATATGTATAATCAGTTATGCAACGTTGATAATGTGCATTCAGGGGACTGACAACGAGCTTCACCGGTGTCTGTACCCGACAGTTATTGGTGTCTCGCAGTTATGCTGTTTGGGTGAAAATTTAGAAGGGGGACGAAATGCCGAAGGTGTCTAAAGAAAAAGAAGCTAATTCTAATTTAGGATTTGAAGAAAAGCTTTGGAAGGCTGCGGATAAGATGCGTAATAATATGGAAAAGTTTGACCGTACTTGTTCCAGTATGGATGACTGCATCGCCAACAATGAGAAGCAAACTGAAGAGCTTACGCAAATACGCGATTCTCTTTTGCCAAAATTAATATCAGGTAGGATAAGGGTGAAAACATGATCAACACAAAAACAGTATTTGGGCAATTATTGTATTCAACTCTAAGACTTGATGTGAACGGAAATGTTGGTACAGGCTATATCTTTAATTTTAAAATCAATTCAAAATCAATACCAGTAATCATTACGAACAAGCATGTTGTTCAAGATAGAAAAGTTTCTGTGGTTTTTGGATTACATTTGGAAGAACCATCTACAAAGGAATTAAAAACACTTCCAGTTAGATATGGCACCGAATGGATTTTTCATCCAAATCCGGATGTTGATCTTTGTTGCTGTTCGTTTGGTTCGTTGATAAATCAAGTAAAAGGAACTATAGGAAAAGATGTTTTTTTTAAAGCTTTGACGGAAGATATTATCTGGGACGATAATAAGCTAAACGAATTAGATGCTGTTGAGGAAATATTTATGGTTGGGTATCCCATAGGTTTATATGACCAGCTAAATAGTTTGCCGCTTTTTAGAAGAGGAATAACAGCATCACATCCAACAATAGATTTTAATGGACAGAGTATTGGAGTTATTGATTGTGCATGTTATCCCGGATCGTCTGGTTCTCCAGTGCTAATAATTAATCAGAATGGTTATAGAGATGCAAATGGAAATATTGTCATGGGGGGTGTTAGGGCAATATTTTTAGGTACTCTTTCCTCTGGGCCGGTTCAAGAAAGTGAAGGCAAAATAGTTATAGAAAATATCCCGATGCAACAAATTCCTGTTGCC
>MFGS01000049.1:0-3284 GCA_001778355.1 Candidatus Firestonebacteria bacterium RIFOXYA2_FULL_40_8 | reverse complement strand
GACGGGATGACAAGGGGGAAGGTAAATGAAGTGTTGACCATTTTGTTGACGTCAACAAAATGGTAGAGGCGGGGTGAAAGTGGGAAATGCTATGAAGAAAGAGAAAATTATGATCGTTTTGTTAACGTAAACAAAACGATTGACGTGCCTAAGACGATAGGTGTGACCGGAATGACAAAAGAGGGAAGTAAGTGACAAAAAGATACAGAATTTATATAGATGAGTCTGGCGATCACTATTATGGGAAGAAAGAATTACGGGATATGCAAAAGGGTGATTCTGTTATTAATGTTGCTCATTTTCCTGAACTGGAAAAGCCGGAAAAGAGGTATTTGTGCGTTCTTGGATGTATTATCGAAAGCAGTTACTACAAAAGCGACTTTCAACCGAAACTGGAAAATATAAAAAGAAAGCATTTTAATTATGACCCGGATCAGCCATTTGTCTTTCATAGAAAAGAGTTGGTCAACAAAAAAGGGGTTTTTAGTAAATTATTAGATGCTCAAAGGGAAAAAGAATTTAATGCCGAAATATTGGAGTTCTTCAGGGATTCTGATTATACGATTATAGCCGCGGTAATTGATAAGAAAAAACAATTGGATAATTACAAGGGATTTGCTTATCATCCGTATAATTATTGCTTAAATGCAATACTTGAAAGATATTGCGGATTTTTGCAGTTTAATAAAGCTGTTTGCGATGTTTTGGCTGAAAGTCGAGGAGGAGAGGAAGACACTCTCTTAAAAAATGCTTACAGTCAGGTGTATATTTCAGGAACAAATTTTCGTCCGACAAAGTTTTTCCAGGATGCTTTGACCAGTAAAGAGATTAAAATAAAAAAGAAGACGGCTAATATTGCGGGATTACAGCTTGCGGATTTAATTGCACATCCCGTAAAAACTGAGATTTTGATTGAAAACAATTTAGTTGAAGAATCAGAAGGAAAGGTATTTGGAAGATCAGTATGCGAGGTAATAAAGAATAAGTATAATAGTCGTTATTATAATGGCAAAGTAGGTGGCTATGGGAAGATTCTCCTATAAATGAAAAAACCCGATTTCTCGGGTTTATTTCACGATAGCCCTAATCGGACCATCCACCTCCAGCGAACTGGATTAAATATAGTATAATATACTATGTTATGTTTGTCAACTGAGAAAATAATAGGAAGGAGAAGGCATCTGAAATTGAATCTCAGGTAGAAAATTTACTTAGGGGGATGTTTGAAAAGAAAGTCCTGATTGATTTGATTAGAAATACATTGTTTATAAAAACACCGACATACCATTGGCCGTAGAAAAAGACAAATAAGACCTTGTAATCTCGCCGAATAGTACAGTGAAACCTGCATTTTTAGCCATTTTTACTCTTAACTTTTACTCTTCCATATTGTATAATATATACTAGTGTTTTTAATAGAACCTAACAGCTTAGAATATGACTTTCCTATGCGAAAAAAGATATTTAGGCATCCGCCAATGCTTTGTGGTGGAAAGGGGAAAAGACGTGGATCCGAAAAAGCTTGGAAAAATATTGAAAAAGTTTAATTCTACACGTGTTTTGGTGCTTGGGGATGTTATTCTTGATGAGTATATATTCGGTAAAGTTAACCGGATTTCACCTGAAGCGCCTGTTCCGGTGGTCGAAGAAGAGTCAAGGTCTCTTCTTCCCGGCGGGGCTGCTTACGTTGCTTCTCATATCTCTAATCTCGGGGGAAAAGCGCATTTAGTTAGCGTAATCGGCGATGATGTGTACGGGGAAAAGGTTTCCGGCGAGCTTTCAAAAAAGGGAATATCCTCTTTCGGGTTGGTAAAGGATTTTGACCGGCCTACAATACTAAAAACCAGAGTGATCGCGCAGCACCAGCAGATCGTCCGTATTGACTCCGAGAAAAGAACACATGTGAGCAATTTAATAGCGAGAGAAATGCTGGGTAAAGTTGAAACCCTAATGGACGAAGTGGATGTAGTTATAATTTCCGACTACGGTAAGGGTGTTGTTATTCCTTCAGTTTTTAAAGAAGTAATTAAGCTCGCAAAAAAGAAAAAGATAAAAATCGCGGTGGATCCTAAACCTGCCTACTGTCTCCTTTACAAAGGTGTCACCGTTATTACGCCGAATGCAAAAGAAGCCGAGGGCTCGGTACATAAAATTATTAAAGACGAAGCGTCGCTTTATGCGGTCGGTAAAGAACTCCTTGCCAAAATCAAAAGTGATTCGGTTTTAATTACCCGGGGGGAACACGGGATGACACTTTTTGAAAAAGGGAAAAAGCCCGTAACTATTCCGACTTATGCAAGAGAAGTGTACGATGTTACCGGAGCCGGAGATACGGTAATTGCCGTTCTGGCTATGGCGCTCGCTTCAAAAGCTTCTTTACTGGATGCTTCTTATCTTGCAAATTTTGCGGCGGGAGTGGTGGTCGGTAAGATCGGTACCGCACCGCTTTCCATGGCAGAATTAAAACAGGCGATAAATGAACACAAAAATTAAAACATTAAAAACTCTTGCAAGGGTAGTTAAATCCCTGAAGAAAAAAAGAAAGAAAATTGTATTCACCAACGGATGTTTTGATATCATCCATGTCGGACACACACGGTATTTAAAGTCAGCGAGAAAACTCGGGGATTTACTTATTGTCGGTGTTAACAGCGATGCTTCGGTTAAACGTTTAAAAGGACCGGGAAGACCCGTAAATACGGAAAGCGACCGCATGGAAGTTCTTTCGGAGTTTCCTTTTGTGGATTTTGTGGTGTTATTTAAAGAAGATACTCCGTACCAAACAATAAAGGCAGTTCTTCCGGATGTACTGGTTAAGGGCGGGGACTGGTCTGTCAAAAATATTGTCGGCGGAGATATCGTAAAAGCTAACGGGGGCAAAGTACTGAATGTTCCCCTGATAAAGAACAAGTCAACAACAAATATAATTAAAAGGGCAGGTAAAAGTGGAAAAACAGGGAAAAAGTAAACTAACCGTACGCTTCGTCCTGATTGGCATAATTCCGGCAGTGCTTTTAACGGTAATACTTGCATTTTTCTCTTCAAATAGCAGTATTACCGGAAAACCCAACACGCCCAATGTACTTCAAAGCGAAAAGAACAACGCGGTCTCGCTCACAGCGCGTAACTCCTGGTACCTGACTATGGTTCTTCGTAAAGTTGAGCTGGCGGGCAGGATGGGTAGTGAAGTGGTAACGGGTGTTTTTAAAAGACAGAACAATTTCTTTACCCAGGATGATTATAAAAAAATAAAATCGGACGGGAGCGGGAAATTCCTCTGGAGT
>MFGS01000048.1:11902-14672 GCA_001778355.1 Candidatus Firestonebacteria bacterium RIFOXYA2_FULL_40_8 | reverse complement strand
GACGAAAAAACGAAAAAAGTTTCCGACCTCGGGCTCATGATGAAACAGAACGGTATTCATTCCCTGTGTATAGATAAAGAAAGGAAAATGATATACGGCTACGGAATACCGGATTATCATTTCTACTCTTTTAACATCAAAACAAAAGAAGCGCGTGACTTCGGTAAAATATCCCAGTACTGCTCGCATAATTTTGGAGTAGCAAAAAACGGTAATGTGTACGGAGGATGGCTGCATTGCGACGGCTCTGTGCATCTTTTTAAGTACGACGCAAAAAAAGAAGAGCTTTTCCGTCTGCCGGCGCTTATGGTGTTCCATGTTGGTAAAGACATTCAGGCAAACATCGGTCTGGACAGCTGGTTCACTGATGATAACGGCGAGATCTATGTCGGCACGGTCGAAGGAGTCCTAATGAAAATAAATCCCGATACGGACGAAGTTTCCGTTGTCGGTAAACCTCTGGTGGCGCCCCGTATAACCGGAATGGCAAAAGGCCCGGACGGATTGATCTACATCTCCGCCGGCTTCCCCGTAATGCATCTCGTCGCGTACGACCCGAAGAAAAACAAGTTCACCGATTTCGGCCAGCCTGAAACCAAGCACCCCATGTGCTACTACCACGGAATGACCGTAACCAAAGACGGAACGGTCTACATGGGTGAAACCGACAGCGCCAGGTCTCTGGTTTATAAGTTAACAAGGTAAATACAACTAAATGCGGGTGGAAAGAATATTCTGCCCGCATTTTTATTTACAGAACACTACCCCGTCTATGAGTGTCCCTTTGTGACAGTCACCGCGTGACTGTCACACTTTTTAATACTTTTGAATTGAATATTTATTGTGGTATAATTATTAAGTAAAATCTAAAAATTATATGGCGGATGCAAAATGATAGCCTCTAACCAAAATAGTATAAGTTTCCCTGATAAAAAGTTCCCTTTTGTCATAAATTTAATGAAAAACACTCTTCCGTACAAACATCTGCATTTTCACCCAGGTGAAATAGAATTACAATACGTGTTTTCCGGGGAAGGTGTTTATATGGTGAATAATATGCTGTATCCGGTTAAAGAAGGGATGCTTCTGATTATACATCGTCACGAGTATCATAGAATTACAAGTGTTAATAAGAACAAACCTTTATTCAAAGCCGGTATTATGCTTTCTTCTCAAATATTTAATGATTATGGTTTACTAAAGCCTTGTGCTTTAAAAACTTTATTTAAATGTGACAAGAATTTTCGGCGTCTTTTGAGTTTTGAGAAAAATGAGGCGATTGAAGCGGAAATGCTTGTAAAGGGACTTTTTAACGATTTTGCAGAAAAAAATATTGTTTGGAAAGAATCGATTGTCGTAGGGATGGCAGGGCTTTGCCTGCTTATACAAAAATATATTGCGAAGGCTCAGGAGCCGCCGAAGCAGATAAAAGATGCAGTTATTCAAGGATGCCTTGATTATATTGACAGAAATATTTCTTCGGATTTAAGCCTCAGTAAACTGTCGGAGGTCGTAGGTTTGGCCCCCAATTATTTAAGTTCAAAATTTAGCAAGATTTCGGGAATAAGCATTAAAAACTACATAATAGAAAAACGGATAAGCGAAGCCAGGAAGAAACTTGAATTACATCCTGAGGTGAAAATAATTGCTATTGCCTATGAAACAGGATTTATGGATTTGAGCAATTTTAATCATACGTTTAAAAAGCTTACAGGCTTTACCCCTTCGGATTATCGCAGAATATCACTCAGATAAGATTTACCAATCAAATCATAAGAAAACCCAAGTTTATATAACGTTTTAATTATATAATTTGTATATAGAAGAATACCGTATAGATTTAAAGAGCTTAATCAGTGGAATCCAAAAGTTTTGAAATCAGTGGAATCTTTTTAAAGGGGGTTAAAATGAGCGATAAACTGGCTGTAGACGGGGGTGTACCTGTACGGAGTCGGCCGTTTCCCGGAAGGAAAGTAATCGGTGAAGAAGAAAGGGACGCGGTAAACAGACTTATTGACAAATGTATAAAGGACGGCAGTGCTTTTGACAGATATTCTGACAGTATTGTTGATGATTATGAAAAACAATTTGCCTCCTATTTTGGTACGAAATATGCTGCCGCAGTCAGTTCCGGGACCGCTGCCGTTCATTCCGCCCTGGGAGCGTTGCGCATAGAACCGTTTTCGGAAATAATATCAGCGTCGATAACAGATCCGGGCGCGGTCGTTCCTATTTTATGGATGAATTGTATACCAGTCTTTGCTGATGTTGAACCGGATACTTATAATATGAGCGCAAAATCCGTTGAAGAACGAATTACGGATAAAACCTCTGCAATAATTGCGTGTCATATAGGCGGAGACCCCTGTGATATGGATGGTATTATGAAAGTTGCTGCCAAACACAAGATACCCGTGATTGAGGATTGTTCCCAATCCCATGATTCTGTTTATAAAGGCAGAAAAACCGGTACCATAGGTGATATCGGGGTTATCAGCCTGATGAGCGGTAAGCATCATACCTCAGGAGGACAAGGAGGTATGGTCCTTACAAATAACGAGAGTATTTTTTGGAATGCAAAAAGATTTGCGGATAGGGGTAAGCCCTTCAATAGCAAGGAAAGCTCAAATCTTTTCCTTGGGATAAATTACAGGATGACTTCACTTGAAGCTGTGATAGGTATGGTTCAGCTCAAAAAGCTTGCCGGTGTAGTGAGCAAAAGAAGAGCGATTACCGATAGAGTAAAAGATTCAATAAAAGATCTTAAAGC
>MFGS01000048.1:0-11757 GCA_001778355.1 Candidatus Firestonebacteria bacterium RIFOXYA2_FULL_40_8 | reverse complement strand
TCATGCCCGAACGCAAAGAAAACCATTGAATCTCATTTTGTTATTACGCCTTCCGAAGAGTGGGGGGAGGAAGAAATAAAGGACCTGAAAAACATTCTTTCTAAAGTAGAGGCTGCATATCTTAAGTAAGCTTGCAATGAGAATCTTTTCGGATATTACGGATTTTTTGGTATAATATCCGGTAAAGCTGAAGTACGAATAATAATGGGGGGGGGAGGAATAGTGTTCATAGATATTCACTGCCACATCGGCTTGATGCGGATACCGGTAGTTTCCGGAAAACAGATGCTTTCTTCCGGAGAACAGATGCTTTTCTTGTACAAAAAATCCGGAGTTGAGAAAGCGGTTCTGCTTCCGCTCGTGGGAGTCGGATCACTCCATATTTCCCAGTCTATGGCTGAAATACTTTTAATTTGCAGGAAATTTCCGGGAAAGTTTATTCCTTTTATGAATATTGATCCGCGTGCTGACGGTTATAGTTCTACAACTGATCTTGGGAAACTTATGATGTTTTACAAGGATCAAGGGATGAAAGGAATAGGCGAGATCACCGCGAACCTTTCTTTTCTTGATCCGTTTATTCTGAATCTTTTTAAGCATGCGGAGGCCTGCAAACTGCCTGTTTTATTTCACATTTCTCCGAAGATTGGAGAAAACTATGGGTTGTATGATAAACAAGGACTTCCGTTCCTTGAACGCTGTCTGCAGCTTTTTCCTAAACTTAAATTTATCGGACACTCCCAGGCGTTTTGGGCTGAGCTGGGCAAGCTTGAAACTGCCGGCGACAGGTATGGCTATCCCAAAGGAAAAATCAAAAAGGAAGGAGTTGTACCAAAACTTCTAAGGAAATACGGTAATCTTCACGCCGATCTTTCTGCTAGCAGCGGGTACAATGCTTTAACAAGGGATCCTGTCTATGCCGTAAAATTTATTAATGAGTTTCAAGATAGACTATATTTTGGCGCGGATGTCTGCTGTCCGGAAGGAATAAAGGATATACCTCTTTGCGGATTTTTAAAGGAACTAAAGGCGGACGGAAGGATAAGTGCCGGGGTTTTTTATAAGGTGGCAAAAGGAAATGTTAAAAAGTTATTGAAGATTTAACTCCCAAAATACGGAAAGGTTTTAACTTCTGCCCGCTTTTTTATTTTCAGAACAATACCCCATCTATGAGTGTCCCTTTGTGACAGTCACCGCGTGACTGTCACACTTTTTCTAAGTACTTTGCTGACAGTAGTATTTTTAGTCCTGCCAAATCCCTTCCTAATATAGTATAATATGAGAATTGAAAATCGAAAGTTGATCGCTGCCGCTTTGTTTTACCTGCGGTAAAACGCGCCCGTGGCCTAATTGGATAAGGCACTAGCCTCCGAAGCTGGTGATTGGCAGTTCGACTCTGCCCGGGCGCACCAACTGAGTGCGAAGTATGAGAAGCAAAGAAAGCAAACACAGCAAGTAAAGTGAAAAAAGTGGGTAAAGTGAGATTTGAGTTATTTAATTTAATAATAACACCTTAATGTAGAACGTGAGTAACGTGGCAACGTGAAACGTTCTAACAATCTGCTTGGGGAGGTACTATGAATCGAGACAAAGGAGCCTCATATATCAAAGTCGTCCTGTTCGTGCTTGTTCTGTTTATGGCTGTTTATTTTGCCATTAAGTATGGCGGGAAACCGGTGAGTCAGGTTCTGAATCAGGGGGCTGATACGGCTAAGAGTAAGATTGATAAAGCGCAGGATGCGGCGAATAAGGCAAACAAAGCTGTCGAAGATGCGATGAAGAAGGCGAAAGAAGCGTCAGAGTAAAAAAAGTACGAAGTACGATGTACAAAGTACGAAGTTTTATGTTAGGGAGTTTTTAAATATAGCAACACATTAATATAACACCCGAAACTCGTAATCCTCAACCCGTTACGGTTTTTGTTTGTATCAGTGGAATCCAGTAGCTTTGAAATCTGTGGAATCTTTTTCAAGAGGTTGGGGTTAGAAAAATGCGAAAACTGAAAAACAGGGATTTCTTTTCTGATACAGAATTCCCTTTTATGGTCGTAAAACAAAATCTCGATACATTTGTTCCTCACAGTCATGAGTTTTTTGAGTTTTTTTACGTTACAAAGGGGAGTAATCTGCATTCCCTGGACGGAAAAGAAGAAGTTGTTAGGGCGGGGGATATCGTCTTATTGTCTCCGGGGAAAGTTCACTCTCTTAAGGGGAAAAGGGATAAAGAGTTCGAGATAGTCAACTGCATCTTTCTTCCTAACTTGCTGGAAAATCATAATCATTTTGTACGGAATATGAAAGGTTTTATGGAACTTCTTTATCTTGAACCTTTCAATAAAGGTTATAAACTCCTGCATTTAAGCGGTTCAACCGATATTAAAGTCAGAATAATTCTGGAAGAGCTTCTTGCCGAGTACAAAAATACGACCAAAGACAGCGCTTCAATAATAAAAGTACTGCTTGCGGATCTTCTCGTGACTATAGTCAGGTATTTTGAACAACAAAGAATAGTCTTTCCTGCCTCCGCAAAGGGTCTGACAAAAAAAGCGCATGCCATATTAAAAAGCATAGAGTATATCGATAAAAATTTCAAAGAAGAGATAAAACTGGAAGATATTTCCCTTAAACAAGCTGGTATAACCAAAGAATATTTCTGTAATATCTTTAAAAAAATAACCGGACGAACGTTTACGGAATACTTAAATAATCTCCGCATTGACTATGCCTCCAAATTGCTCACTTCCACACAAAAACAAGTCTCGGAAATCTGTTATGAATCAGGATTCAATGATCTAAGCTACTTCAATCGGGTGTTTAAAGCGCAGAAGGGTGTTACGCCTAGGGAATATCGAGAAGACTGTCCATAAAAGTCTTTAAAAGTCCGTAAAGGTCTATAAAAGTAAAATCTGTGAAGGATATTATTTAATCAAAACCTGTAAGTTTTAAATTTAATATATACCACAATAATGTAAGACCATTATGGACCTTATAGACTTTATGGACTTTTATAGACCTTTTTAACCCCGTCCTACCTCATCTTAACCCTGTCCAAGCAAAAACCTCTCTATTCTGGTATAATTATCTTGAACCTAAGGAGGTTCCCAATGACCGGACGAGAACGGCTTTTAAAAGTTATCAGAAAAGAGATACCCGATTGCGTGCCTGTGGCGCCGGATTTTTCGAATATGATACCGGCCAGGCTTACGGGACTGCCTTTTTGGGATATTTACCTGTACCGTAAGATTCCGAGCTGGGAAGCTTATATTAATTGTGCTAAGCATTTTGATATTGATGCGGTGATGGATGGGTATTTCCCTTTGCAGTTTCCCGGGGAAAATATTGAGTCAAAGCCGTGGCAAAGATACATAGTTTTTAAAAACGAAGAAAGAATAATTGTTCAAAGAGCCTATAAAGACAGCGGAAAGCTTATATGGGAAAACTTTGTTGATGTGTTCTATATTGATAATCCTCCATCGCACGGGGTTGACCCGAATAAAATTGGAATGCCGGAAGTACCTTTGAAGTATGAACCTTTGGAAGGTGTAAAAGAGATGGACAGAAGCCCTGAAGGGTTTAAAAAAGTAAAAGAAAAGATGGGCGAACAAGGGTTGGTCGGTGTTTGGGCCGGGGTTACCACGAATGTCCTTGCTACAGAAGAGGGAATTTATCATTACTTTGACCATCCGGAAGAACACGAGGCGCTCAGGGACAGTTTGATACGGAAGGGCGAAGAACGCATGAAGAAGATACTGGCGATGGATGTAAAACCGGATTTTATATGTGTGGGCGGATCAGGGACGTTGATCCATCAAACCCTGGACATATTTAAAGAGCTTGCTTTTCCTTCGGTAAAAAGAGTGATTGAAATTGCAGCTGCAAACGGACTTCCTACCCATGTGCACTCCTGCGGGCCGGAAAAAGAACTGGTTAAATTGTTATCAGAAGAAACAGCTCTTACTATGATAGACCCTCTTGAAATACCTCCGATGGGCAATTGCGATCTTAAAGAGTTAAAAAGATTGTATGGAAAAAAAATAATCCTAAAAGGAAATATCCACACGACCAACGTAATGCTGAAAGGGTCTACTGAAGATGTTCGCAAGGCGTGTGAGAAGGCGATTGATGATGCAAAAGAAGGCGGGATGTTCATTCTCTCCACCGGCGACCAGTGCGGCCGGGATACTCCGGACGAAAATTTAAAGATGATGGTAGAAACGGCAAGGGAGTACGGGGAGTACTAAGACGTTAGAACGTTCCACGTTACAATGTTACTCACGGTCTATGATAAGGTGGTGTATATATTTATAACACAATAATATAGAACGTGAGCAACGTGATAACGTGTAACGTGAGTAACGATTAACCCTTCTTTTTTACAAAAAAGGAAGGGTTTTGTTTGTTGTACCGCTTGAAAGCGGTGGCAAAATGCTGTGAGGAAGAAAAGCCGAATTTCATAGCGGCGGTTGAAACGTTTCCTTTTCCTGTCTCAAGGAACCCTCTTGCCTTAAAAACCTTTTTCCGTAAGATATATTCTGCCGGCGGTAAACCCGTTTCTTTCCTGAATCTTGCCTTGAACCAGGAAGTTGAGAGTCCCATGAAAGAAGCCAGAGCGGGGACTCTTAAATTATCCTCGACATGTTCATCAATATATTGAATCACCCTGTTCATGTTTTCTTCTTCCCCGGGGTTTTTAGCGGCAGCGGATTTCAAAAGTTCGAGTATTAATTGAACAAAAGCATTGGAAAGCGCGATATTTTTCAGGGGAGATTGGGGCAATACGAGCAGGCGGTGTATACCGGTGAAAGCAGACTTGAGCTCTTTTGAAGCGGGAAAGTATCTTTTTTTTATTGCGAGGAGTTTTTTTATCAGAAGTTTTGCTTCCTCTTTTTTTAGTCCGAATATATTTTTCTTTCCGGTCAGCGGAAGGATATGCAACCAGTAAAGTTGTCCTTTTTCCTGGGACTGCCTGCCGCTGCTGTGTTTTTCCCCGGGTTTAGTAAGGAAGATATCACCGCTTTTTAATAAGTAATCCTTTCCGAAGACGGTGTAATTTTGCCGTCCTTTTACCAGATAGCATATTTCAAAACCCTTATGGACGTGAGACTCCAGAGGTATAAGCGCCTTCTCCGTATTGTAACTCCCAAAAACAGGTACTTCGGGGAACCCGCAATCCTTGAGTTCAAAATTCCGGTATATTTCCGTTTTCTTGGATTCTCTCATGTACATAATTATACTGTATATAAAAATAAACGCAATATAAATCGTATAGTGCTATAATTGCTGTAGAAGCAAGCGAAATTTTACTTTAAATGAAAGTTTGCGATGAGAGGTTAAGTACAAATGACAAATGACAAAGTACAATATGCGGAGGAATATCATAACTCAATATATTGTCCTTTGTCCTTTGTCATTAGTACTTTATAATTCGTTGTCTTAAAAGGGGGTTTTATGGAGATGGATTTTCAAAAGCATAACGAAGGGGTGAAAAGAGTCTGGGATTCTTATCGTGCAGGTAAGCCGATACGGGTTCCTATGATCATTGGCTGTAACCCTAGAATGATTCTGCTGGATCCGAAGCTGAATATAAAAAATATAACCTTCAAACAGTATATTGAAAATCCTGATATTATGATTCGAGTTCAAATGGAATTTCAAAAATGGTTAAAACTCAATGTGCCGCAAGACGCGATTATGGGTGTTCCAGAAGACGGTCTTCCGGTAGTTGTGGATTTTCAGAATTTTACTGAAGCTGCCTGGCTAGGTGCTGAAATACATTTTAGGGACGGACAGGTCCCGGATACAGAACCGATATTAAACGGCGATAATAAAGAGGCTATTTTTGAAAAAGGAATTCCTGAGCCATTTACAGGTGTGTATAAAAAAACTGTTGATTACTATGAGTATTTTCTGAAATTGCAAAAAGAAGAATTTCGATTTGAAGGTTCGCCTGTAAAATCAGTAACTTTGAGCGGTCAGGGTACTGATGGGGTAATGACCGGAGCAGTTAACCTTCGAGGTGTGGAGATATTTACTGATTTTTATGAAGATCCTGATTATGTGCGAAGACTGTTTGATTTTCTTACTGAGGCGACAATTAAAAGATTGAAAGCTGTCAGAAAATATTTAAACCAACCGGAAAAAAGCAAGGGTATCTGGTTTGCCGATGACAGTATAGCCAATCTTTCCCCTGAGATGTATAAGGAGTTTGTACTTCCGTATCATAAAAAGCTGGTAGCTGAGCTATCTGAGGGTGGTCCGAGTTCGATACACCTTTGCGGAGATGCAACAAGGCATTTTAAAACGATACGGGATGAACTAAACGTAAAACACTTTGATACCGGTTTTCCGGTTGATTTTGGCTGGCTTAGGAAAGAACTTGGTAAGGATGTTGAGATTTATGGCGGTCCGAATATAAACCTGCTAATTAGAAACGATATCCCTGCGATAAAAGCTGAAACGAAGAGGATATTAAAATCAGGAATAGCTGATGGCGGGAAGTTTGTTATTAGAGAGGGTAATAATCTGGCACCGAGGACTCCGATGGAAAATCTCCGGGAGATGTATAAGACGGTGAAGGAGGAAGGAAGATACTAAAAGCGTCCATAACGTCTATAAAAGTCCATAAAAGTCTTTAACGTCCTATATTAATGTAGTGTTATTTATTCATAAGCAAAAGATTTTGTCCGTTTATTGCCTGCCGGAATTATCCGAATTTTTTGAACCAAAAACCTGGTTCGGTACTCTAAATGCTTGTAAAGAGAATATTTGCGTATTTCCCTATAATTATGCTTATTTTACTTATGAATAAGCTTTTTTAATTGCAGGTAGCTGCAGTAAAATAAATGCTCTATATCTTTATTAAAACATAAAGTATAATATAAAAAGATAAAAGGAGAATAGTGGAATGAAATCTAAATATTTCAAATTATGTATGTTTCTCGTGTTTTTTCCTGTATTTTGTTTCTCTTCCGGGTTAAATGGTGTGGAAAAAAAGGCAGGGGGTTACGACTCCTATATTGATTTTAAAGGCTTAAAAAGAACTTTCAGAGTACATATACCAAAAGATTTTGATATTAACAAGCGAACTCCGTTTGTATTTGTGCTTCATGGGGGAGGAGGTAACGGTAAAAATATGGATGAGAAAGGTTTAAGCGGAAGCTTTACAAGAATGGCAGATAAAGAAAACTTCATAGTAATTTATCCTGATGCTTACGATAAGAACTGGAATGATGGCAGAGGTGTGGAAGATTATAAAGCACAAAAGGATAATATAGATGATGTGGGTTTTTTCATAAATCTGATTGATCTATTCGGGAAAGAGTTTAATATTGATAAAAAAAGGATTTATAGCACAGGAATATCTAATGGAGCCATAATGTCTAATAGATTGGCCTGTGAAGCTCCAGGTGTTTTTGCTGCTATTGCTCCCGTTGTTGGTTCTATACCTAAAAACATTTATTTGAAAAAGCTTTCCGTTCCTCCGACTTCTGTCCTAATTATTAATAGTACAAACGATCCCTTTGTTCCGTGGGACGGAGGTTTTATTCATACCGGAAAACGTAAATTAGGAGAAGTTGTATCAGTAAAGGATACATTTAACTTCTGGGTTAGCGTCAACGCTTGTACCAAAAAAGAAGTTATCAGCATACAGCATAGAAACAAAAAAGATAAAACCAGCGTAATAGAAGAAATCTCAAGCGAAGGAAAGAACGGAACAGAAGTTGTATTTTACACAATAGAAGGCGGCGGTCACACTTGGCCGGGATCACCGGAGTTACTTCCTCGAATTATAGTCGGAAAAACCAATATGGATATTGATGCAACTCAGGTGATTTGGGAGTTCTTCAAAAAACATGAAAATAGAAATATTCAGTCTCAATGACATACAAATTTACTTTAATCGGAAAAATCGTAATAATCTCTTTATTTGGCGGCGTGTTTCTGATAAAATACATTGATTTAAAAAATACTTTTTTTCGGAGGGAAAATGAAGAAGTTACTGGTTTTGTGTCTTGCTGCAGTACTTTTGACGGGTTGTGCGGAAGAGAGAAAATTTATTAAGTCGCCTTTTGGAGGGCCGGATGTTCTGGTCTGTCAGGCACAGGGGTATGTAGCTTTCTCAACGCTTCCTTATAATGTTTACCGTAACCGTCAGACGGATAGGGTTCCTTTTCCGGGATTTATGGTTACTGAAGCTGACGGAAAGGTTGTTATCGATACAGTAATCGGCGGGGAGAATGTATTTAAAGAATTAAGAAGAGATGATCAGGTTGTATCCGTAAACGGTAAACCTGTAAAGAACAAAAAACACTTCCTTGATTTGGTGCGGGGAGAGAGATTTGATGAGATGTCCTATTTTACCTTTCGCAGATACACTTCCGAGTTTTCAATCGCAATAAGGTTGAATCAGATGAATATGTCCAGGATGTATACTAACCTTGAGAAAAAACTCCTTGAGCGCGAGAAAATCAGCATTGCCGTATTGCCGAGCGCAAGCACGACGACCACGAGTATTTCCGTTAATGTAGCGGGGCTTATTGAAAATGATAAGGCGTTTATAGCTGCTGCTTATGAAAAGATGTTCATAACGGAGTTTGCCTCTTTTTCTAACTTTTCAGTTATAGACCGAAATATTATAGATAAGATAATTGAAGAGCAGAAGTTCCAGCTGTCAGGCGCGGTTGATGATGCGACTATTCAAAAAATAGGAAAAATAATTGGTGCTTCGAATATATTTTCTGTTACTATGAATAGATATGATGATTCAATAAATTTTACAGAGAAGCTTACTGACGTTTCGACCGGAGCAATAACTTATCGTGACCAGTTTACTTATGTCAAACCGAAACCGGTTGTTATAAAAAAGAAGAAAGGGAAGGATGACGAAGACGAAGATGATAATAAAAAGAAGAAAAAAGAGGAAAAGCAGCCTTTGATAATAAATATCAATAATGTGAATACAAACACCAATGTAATTTCAAATACGAATATTAATACTAATACGAACAATAATAACAATTCAAGTAATCCGACAATCAATATAAGCAAATAAAGCAAACACAGCAAGGACAGTAAGGACAGTAAGGGAAGAAGGCGAAGCAAAAGAAGAAAGAGACGGAAGTTGAGGAAAGTCATAATATTGAGAAAAAGTATAGATATCTGGCCATAACTCTTTTTCTCAATCCGCCTGGGTGGATCAAACCATAATCCCTTTGCGAAATCTTGCTCTTAACCCGCCTCTGGAGGGCTCCTAGGCGGATGAAGGAAACTGTGAAAAGGAAGTTGGAAAGAAAGATAGGAAAACAAAGTGAAATACTAAAAATGGTCCTGATTTATTGCGGGGTCGCGGCGGTATTACTTCTTGTTTTCTGGCTAAAGGCGGTGCTTTTACCGTTTCTGATTGCTTTTGTCCTTGCTTATCTTTTAAATCCCACTGTGGATTATTTTGAGAAAAAAGGCGTTAAAAGGGTATTGGTTATCCTTTCATACTTTCTTGTTATTTTCTCAGTGGTTACGGTGCTTTTACTTGTTTTTATTGATTTTACCGCAAAGGAAATAATGGTATTGCAGAAGAAACTGCCTTATGTTTCGGGAAAAATCGAGAAAATAATAGAAGAGTATTCCTTAAAGGCGGAAAAAATATTCCCTAACTCCAAACCTGCGGAATTAAAATCCCTGCTCATTGAAAACACCCAGAAATTGACTGCGGAAATTAGTAAAAGTATTGTCGGCATGTTTTCCAATCTTATTAACTGGATAAGCAGCGCGGCGGGAAGCTTGATGAACGTTTTAATTGTATTGTTTTCGTTATTCTACCTGCTGAAGGATTGGAAAAAGATAAAAGGAGCCGTTAAAAAGCTGGCTCCCGCTTCATATCATGGCATGGTTGAAAAACTTGCAAGTAGTGTCAGTTTTCAAATAAACAGGTATATAAGAGGTCAGATCGTTGTGGCTTCCGCTGTTGGTTTGATTACAATGCTCTCTTTGTATTTTCTCGGTTTTGAATACTATTTTATCCTTGGTGTGATAACCGGACTTTCAAATCTAATTCCTGTTATTGGACCTTTTATCGGCATGTGTGTAGGCACGGCTCTTTCTTTCTTTATCCATGAACCGTTCCTTAACGGAGTAGTTAAAGTTCTCGGAGTATTATTATCCGTACAATTACTCGACAATATTCTGATAAGCCCGCTAATCATCGGTAAAGCAGTAAAGATCCACCCTGTAACAGTCTTAATCGTTCTTTCTTTCGGTTGGTACTTCCTCGGTATCCTGGGTATGCTTATTTCCATACCGTTCTACACCACCATGAAGTTTGTAGTGGCAGAGATATACGGGTTCCATGTGCAAGTTAAGTAAGGGAAGAAGGGGAAGCAAAAACAGAAAGTGAAGCAAAAGAAGTAGAAAAAGAAGTAAGTACAGTGAAGGAAGAATTAAAACAAAAGGCAAATGGATGGTTAATAGAGCCCCAAAGCTTCTTCCAAAAATACTGGTTTTAATCCTTCTGTCAATATTCCTATACGCTGATGTGAATTCTATTCAAAAAGCCAACGAACTGCTGGAAACCCGTCATTTAAGAATTGAAAATCTTCAGGATGCGCAAAAGATAATATTGAAAGGGATTGAAGAAGGGGATATTAGCGGTGAAATGTTTGCAACTGCTTCCAAGGTATACTTTTATCTCGGTGACACGGAACCGGATAAGACCATTAAAACAGCGTATTTTGACAGGGGAATAATGTACGGAAAGAAAGCTATTGCAGCGGCTCCAAAATCCGATATGGCGCATTTCTGGTATATGGGGAATACTGCAAGGACCATTCAGCTAAAAGGCATATTAAACGCTCTCCTCGCTGCAAAAGAGATAAAAAAAGAAATCAAGCTTGTTCTTGATTTGAACCCGAAACATGTCGGAGCCATATCAGCGCTTTCAAGTTATTACGCTGAGGTACCGGGAATTCTCGGGGGAAGTATAGGAAAATCAGAAAAACTGATATTACAAGCTTTGGAGTATCAACCGAAATATACGTTCTTATATATTGATACTGCGAGTGTGTATATTAGAATGGGAAAATTACAAGAGGCTGAGAAATACCTGAATATAATGCTGGCAATTCCGGACCCTGTCTCCAGAGCGGATTTTGAACTTCTGGATAAACCAAATGCGCTTAAAATGCTGGACGAAATCAAAAAACTGCAAAATTCATCGAAATAGCCTTCCAGTCAAAAAATACGGAATATACTTCTTATCAGTTAAAAAAAATGTTAAAATGCATGACAATGGGAAACAGATTTTGATGGATATAAGGAGATTATAACTATGATGACACCCATGGAGAAATTCATTGCAGCTTTGGAAAGAAAGCCGATAACAGGCAGGGTTCCTACTTTCGAGCTGGTATTTTTTCTTACCATGGAGGCCTTTGGAAAAGTTCATCCGAATCACAGGAATTATAGTCAGTGGGACCAGATGAAGGCCGCGGAAAGGCAGCTGCACCGGGAGGATATGGCTGAACTATATATTCAAACCGCTGAAAAATATGAACACAACGCAATACTTATCCATGATAATCCGAGCCGGCTTGACGAAAAAAAGAGGATCGTAGACGAAATAAGAAAAAAATCCGGGGATAAATTTTGCCTTATGCTGCATGGGGATGTTACTTTGTCGCTGCCTCACGGGGATAAACTCATGGAGTTTGCTTACAAGCTTGCGGATGAACCGGAAAAAATAAAAGATAATCAGGAAAAACAGATA
>MFGS01000047.1:11363-11633 GCA_001778355.1 Candidatus Firestonebacteria bacterium RIFOXYA2_FULL_40_8 | reverse complement strand
AGACGAAAAAGAACAGCGCTGAATTAGAAAATTTGCAGGCGCTTTATGCCTACCATACGGCATTAAATGAGCTTGAGTATTCCATTGGAGGAAAGTAAATGAAAAACAAAATATTTTTAAGTGTTGCCTTATCTGCGGCGCTAATTAGCGGCTGCGGTATGAACGGAGGGACAGAAGTAAAGATTGCAAAAGCGGTGAAAGGCGAACTCATTGTTAATGTCCAGGCTACCGGAACGGTAAGGTCTAATAATGAAGCCAAACTTACGACCG
>MFGS01000047.1:9984-11319 GCA_001778355.1 Candidatus Firestonebacteria bacterium RIFOXYA2_FULL_40_8 | reverse complement strand
TATGTAGAAAAAGGAAAACTTCTTCTTGAACTTGATTCTACGGCGCAAGCAGACAAAGACCATCGAAGGATGAGCTCACTGTCAGAAAAAGGTTTTCTGGCGCCCCAGCAATCCGAACAAGCGAAGGAACAGTGGAAGAATACTTTTATCTCTGCGCCTTTTTCGGGTACAATTGTTAAAAAATTCATTGAAGTCGGTGAAACTCTCTACGGCGGAACTCCTGCTTTAATGCTGGCTGACTTAAATGACATGACGTTTGAGTCAAATATAGATGAGACTGATATCGGACAATTGAAAATAAACCAGCGAGCTGAAGTCGTTCTGGATGCCTACAAAGAAACAAAACTTCAGGCAACTATTATATTTATTTCTAAAAGCAGTCTTGAAGTCAAAGAAAAAGGTATTACGTATCAGGTAAAAGCCCGTCTTGACAAAGCTGCATTAACACTGCGGCTCGGTATGACCGGTGATATTTATGTGAAAGTTGATAACAAAAGCAATGTTCTAATGGTCCCTTATACCGCCATAGGCGATGATAAAGACGGGAAATATGTCTTTGTTGTAGAAAAAGACAAAGCCGTAAAGAAAAGCATAAAAACCGGTCTTGAGAGCTATGATAATACAGAAATAATATCCGGATTAAAAGAAGGTGACGGAGTAATAGAAGCAAACATCTCCAAGATAAAAGACGGACAGAAAGTGAAAGTGACAGAAAAATAATGCGAGATGAGGACAGAGGGCAGAAGTCAGAGGACGGAGTAAAGTATTTTAAGTTTTGGCTAAGCATCCGAGCCTCTAAGCATCTAAGCATCAAACAAAGTACTTATAGGAGCTTATGAACTTTAGCGAGAGTTTTTACATATCCCTGCGTAACTTAAGGTCGAACAAAGTCCGTTCGTTCCTTACTATGCTTGGTATTATTATTGGAGTGATGTCGATAGTTCTTTTAATCTCTATAATCGCAGGAACTCAGGCAAAGATTGAAGGCGAGATTAATTCCATGGGCTCTAATGTCCTCCAGCTTGTTCCCGGGAATTCAGATGAGATGCACGGTCCTCCCGGTACCTTTACTGTTAACAAATTAAAGCTGAGTCATGTTGATATGCTGGAAGCAAAAAGCAGCTACTCTATAAAAGCTTGTCCTGTTTTTCTGACCATGGGAACGACCGTCAAATACAAAAGAAAAAGCAGAAATACTACTGTAATTGCAGGAACCGGCTCCAGTTTCCCTTATGTAAGAAATTGGAATGTTGCAGAGGGTTTGTATTTTAGGGATGAGGATGTTAAGGCTTCAAGAAAAGTTTGCGCGGTTGGAGATACCATTGTAAGGGATTT
>MFGS01000047.1:8689-9883 GCA_001778355.1 Candidatus Firestonebacteria bacterium RIFOXYA2_FULL_40_8 | reverse complement strand
ATAGTGATGATATCCTTGCTTTGCCTATAACTACTGCTCAGGAGATTTTGGGCGCTTCGACGATAAATCAGATAATTATTAAAGTTCCTGATCCAAAAAATACGGCAAAGGCGATGAGTGAAATAAAAAGACAAATGCTTACACAGATGGATAAAGAAGACTTCTCGTTGAATAGTCAGAGTGAGTTGTTAAAAACTTTCGGCAGTTTTGCCGCCATCTTGAATGTAGTTATGGGTTGTGTAGCCAGTATTTCCCTCTTTGTAGGCGGAATAGGTATCATGAATATAATGCTTGTTACCGTGAAAGAAAGGACCAGAGAGATAGGCATAAGAAAAGCTGTTGGTGCAAAATCAAGGGACATTCTTGTACAATTCATTACTGAAGCGGTATTCTTGGCAGTTACCGGAGGATTGGTGGGTATTGTCTTAGCTGTAGCTATTATAAGTGCGGCAAATCCCCTTCAAAAAGTAGTTTTAGATTCTGTTGTTGTTCCTTTAAAAGCGAATAATACTTCAATAATTATTGCTTTTGTTTTTTCAAGTTTAGTTGGTATCTTTTTCGGCACCTATCCTGCGGTAAAAGCCGCCAGGACAGACCCAATAATAGCCCTTCGTTATGAATAAAGTTTCATAACGAAGAAATTCTAAATTCGAAACTCGAAAAAACAAGAGAAAGAAAGCTCGAAAAAAGAAGCAAAGAAATAAGAATTGAAGTTTGAGGACTGCGGATGAAATAAAGTATTTTAAGTTTTTTACCAAGCATCCGAGCCTCTAAGCATCCAAGCATCAAATAAAGGTGGTTTATGAACATTTCCGAGAATTTTAAAATATCGTTTGCAAACCTCTGGACCGGGAAGATGAGGACCTTCCTCACTCTTCTTGGTATTATAATTGGTGTAATGGCAATCGTGCTTCTTGTTTCTGTAATTAATGGCTCTAAAACCCAAATTGAGGATGAAATACTCGCAATGGGTTCAAATATGCTTATGGTCGTTCCCGGAAATAGTGAAGCTACGATGGGTCCTCCGGGCTCTTTCACTGTAAACAAAATTAGAATGAGACATCTTGACTTGATTGAGGCAAGAAGCAGTTATGGCGCGGAGACCTGTCCTGAATACGATATGATGGGAATTATCGCGAAGTATAAAAATGAAAGCAGGAATATTTTAGGTGTTGCGGGGGTAGGCGGGATTTT
>MFGS01000047.1:0-8662 GCA_001778355.1 Candidatus Firestonebacteria bacterium RIFOXYA2_FULL_40_8 | reverse complement strand
AACCGGAACATTTTTTCGTGAAGATGATGTGAAACCCGCCCGCCGGGTCTGCGTTGTCGGGGAGACGGTGGTGAAAACTCTCTTCCAGGGGATGAATCCTATAGGAAAAGACCTTACAGTTCGGGGTATGAAATTCAGGGTTGTTGGAATAATGGAGCCAAAAGGCAAATTTTTTGGCATGGATATGGATAATTCCATCTATATGCCGATAACAACGGCGCATAATATGACCGGCTCAAGTGAAATTCATCAGATAACCATCAGAATTCCGGACGCGAAAAATATTGATAAAGCCGTAGCTGAGACAAAAAGAACGCTGTTGATGGATCTGGATAAAACGGATTTTAGCGTGACCACGCAGGGCGAATCCCTGGAAATGTTCAAGAGCATAATGTCAGCGATGGAGTTAATAACTTACGTTATCGCAAGTATATCCCTTCTTGTCGGCGGTATCGGTATCATGAATATCATGCTTGTAACCGTGACGGAAAGAACCAAAGAGATAGGCCTCCGCAAGGCCGTAGGCGCCTCGTCAAATAATATACTATTTCAGTTCCTCGTAGAAGCTATTATTGTTACCTTAATGGGCGGAATAATAGGTATTCTTGCGTCAATAGGAATCCTCGCCGCCATAGCTCCGTTCGTCCCGTTCCCGCTTAAGGCCTCCATGACATCTATTATTATATCTTTCACTTTCTCCAGTCTGATAGGCGTTTTCTTCGGCACCTACCCCGCATTAAAAGCCGCCAGAACAGACCCTATAGTGGCCCTTAGGTATGAATAATAAAGACTTAGTCGAAAAAACAGATATGATATTTAATTCAGAGATCAATAAAGCAAAATCATTTGGAGTCAATCATGGCAGAGATACTTATAGTAGATGATGAAAAAAACATATTAGAAGCGTTGAAGTATTTATTGGGAGACGACCATTTGTTGACCTTCTGTAATTCAGGAACTGAAGCGTTAAATGTTATAAAAAAGAAGAATTTTGATATTGCATTGCTTGACCTGCAGCTGGGGGACCTAAGCGGGAATGAAGTATTAAGAAAAATAAAAGAACGGAGTAAGGAGACAGCTGTTATTATGATGTCCGCGCATAAAAGAAAAGACCTCGTGTTTGATGCAGGTAGGCTTGGAGCGGAAGATTATCTTTTTAAGCCTTTTGACAATGTCGAATTATTGAACCTGATAGATAGTATTTTAAAAAGGAAAAATAGAACAATAGACATTTCGGCTGATGAATATTCGGATTTGGAAATAAGCGTTATGAGGCTTCTACTGGAAGGAAAAACCAATATTGAGATGTCTATAGTATTGAAGAAGTCAGAGCCTTCTATTAAAAATGCAGTGCACATGATATTACAAAAGCTTAAAGCAAAAAACAGATTAGAAGCTGTAAGTAAGATCAGCGGGCTTATGTAAAATCACGATACAATCGAAAGATTGCAAAAAAACAATCAAAAGATTATGGTTGAAAAAAAGAAAATCCCCGCCTGTTTTAAAAAACACTAAAATATATTAATCTTTTAAGCCTAGGAGGAAAACAATCGAAAAATGTCAATGATTTCTATTGTCGAAAATGCCAAAATCTCCGGTATTTTAATTGACAGTAAAATGCTTTTTATGGTATAACCGCCAAATAAAATTCAAGGGGCGAAATATGATAAAAAGTATTAAAATGTTAGTAGTGATAATTAGTGCAGCAGGTATTGTTAATGCAGAAGTGCCGATGCTGATAAACTATCCCGGTAAGTTGACGGAAAAGAACGGCAGTCCGGTGACCGGCACAAAAAGTATTAAATTTGCGTTTTTCGATGCTGAGACTGCCGGAGCGGAGAAGTGGAGTGGAACATATTCTGTTGAGGTAACAAAAGGAGTGTTTAACGTGCTTTTAGGTTCCGGAGCATCACCGTTTTCACCAACTCTCGATTTTAACGCGAACTACTGGCTTCAAATCACAGTAGAAAGTGAAATTATGACCCCCCGTCAAAGAATCTCCAGTGTAGGTTATTCAATAAGATCTGAATACGCAAATAGAGCAGATACCCCAATGGTTATCTCAGGTTGCGGTGATATAGATGAAAATGTCTCCGAAAAAGTCTATTTCGTCCTGGATAAAATACCAAGAAGTATAAAGCTCTACCTTTACGGAGAAAAATTCAATGAACAATCCTACACCGAATTAGCCGCGCATAATCACACAGCGTCAAATCAGTCAAGCGGACATACACATACGGTAAATCATAATCATTCTATTATTTGTGAGTGGGGCGTCTCTACAAGGGTTTATGGAGTAGATGAGGGTAATCCAAAAACTAATAATTATAATCTAGTACAAAATGCTAATCCAACTTCTTCTGATGTGTCGTCCGGACATACACATACTGTTAATTCTTCAGGTATCGTTGCCCAACAAATTTCTACAAGCCAAAAAATGTATTTCAATGATTTGAAAGTATTTAAGGATGGGGAAAGTATTCCAAATGAAATAACTGCAGCTATTACAAGTAGGGCAAGTTTATCAAAGTTAGGTGACGGGACCGCCGGTCATGTTTTAAATAGTACTTCAGGTACCGGAGCGATAAACATTACTGATTTATTTTCGACACTAGGACAACATTACTTAGTTTTTAAACAAAGTGGTTTGAATCAAGGTGGCAGACTTAGATACTATATTTACGTTTCGTACTAAAAATACTTGTTCCTTAACCGAGTAAAATCGTTTAAGTACTCAAGGGGTGGAACGAAAAGCTTTTTTGGATGCTCTTCATTTGCAGTTCGGGAAGTTTAGCCTAGGGCTAAATACTCAAGGGGTAGTGTTGAGCTGAAGATTCAAAGTGGTTTCAAAAGAACCGTTATGGATCTTAAAGAAAGTGCGGACGGTTTAAATGCCGTCCGCATCGTTCCAAAGTGCTAAAGATATATAAAAGTGGGAGCTTTTCAGCTCAACCTTCATTGACGGCAGCCGGTAAAATGGCTGCTAAAAAAAAGATAACTAGTTTATCTGCTCAAGGGGGAAGGTTAAGCACATAAATTTGTGAAGTTTCTTTGGAAACCAACAGAATTGTTAAAAGAAAGGCAGGGCGGTAGCAATACCGCCCACCCCATTAAAATGAAGTTGCATCGTGACCGGAAATATTAAGCAATAAAAGTATGTAGGGACAGGTCCGTCTTTAACGAGATCTCATCTGTTGATGGACATGCCTGTCCGTGGCGGACTTGTCCGCCAAAAAAAACTCAAGGGGGTAGTATGAATAAAATAGTAATTTTCCTGTTTTGTATATTTTCTGTCCAACTCTTCGCTCAAGAAGCAGACTGGAAAGATATTGAAGGGTCATCAGATCATCAAATGATCTCAAGATTCAAAGGTTCTGTTATTACTAGGCAAACTCTTAAGGATTACGATTCTTTTGATTTTGTAACTAAAATCAAGACGGATGGAATTTCTGCAAACGTAGCAGATTCGAAAAGAGAAGAAGGCCGGTATTTTAAAACATTTTATAAAGTGAAAAGTACAACTTCACCTCTGGAAATTACAAAAAGCTATGAAAATGAATTGAAGAGAAAAGGGTTTAAGATATTACTTAAGCAAGAGCTTGAGGATAATTGTGCGTTTATGTTCTTATATGCGAATCTTAAATACAATGCACAAAATGAGGATGGGAAAGCCCTGATTGGCGGCATTGGGGCTAAGGAAAAGAAATTAATATTAATTAGCGGGGTATTGGAAAGAAAAGATGGAGACGTTTTTGTTTCGGTAATGGCGATTAGTGGTGATAATACTGAGTTCGTAAATAATAACGGGGTATATGGATATAGAACTGGTCCATTTTCTAATTATGTTCTTGATATAGTTGAGTGCAAACCTCTTGAAACAGGGAAGGTAACTGTAGCGGCGGCGAGTATTGCAAAAGATATCGAAAAAGACAGCCATTCATCAGTTTATGGGATACTATTTGATACCGGAAAGGCTGAAGTAAAACCTGAATCTGCCGAGACCCTGTCGGAAATCTCAAAAGTTTTAAATGGCAATCAAAAATTAAAGTTGTTTGTGGTTGGTCATACAGATAACGAAGGAACATATGAATACAATCTTGATCTTTCAAAGAAGCGCGCTGAATCAGTAGTGACAGAGCTTGTATCAAAATACAAAATTGATCAAGTCCGTTTAGTTTCACAAGGTGTTGGTCAAACGTGTCCTATAACTTCAAACAAAACTGAAGACGGAAAAGCTCGAAATCGCCGTGTTGAGCTGGTCGAGCAATAAAAATATATCTGGGAAGAAGGTCCTTCTTATGTTTGTGTCCAAGGGGTGAAGTACGAAAAGTTTCGTAAATAAAGGGAATACAAACTTAAGCTCCGGACCTTCTTCCTAAAAAAAAGCGATAAGGTGTGGTCTTGACTTTACCACAGTTTAGTTGTATAATCTAATTGTAAAAGGTGTGTTTTGCGATACTTTAAAGCCGTATATTATAAAACACCGGCCAGCAGCTGTCCTGTATTTAAGTTTTTAAAATGCTTGAATGATGGCGATAGAGCTAAGGTGTATGTCCACATTGAGGATAAATTAGAACAATTTGGAAATGAGGCTGGAAGGCGTTTATTTGAAGATATTTATGAATTGAAAATTAAGGCAGAGCAAGGCGAAGCTAGAATACTTTACTTTCTGGACGATGGGTGTGCTGTTTTACTTGAGGGTTTTATTAAAAAAAGTAAGAAAACCCCTGCGGATAAGATATTTAATGCAATAAATAGAAAGAAAGAATACTTGAGAAATAGAGGGAGATGAAATTATGGAAGCAGTTTTAGATTCTCTTAAGGAATATTTAAAGGATGATAAATTCAGAAAGCTTTATGAGTTTGAAAAGCAAAAGCTAGGTATTGT
Organism: Candidatus Firestonebacteria bacterium RIFOXYA2_FULL_40_8; assembly: GCA_001778355.1. Taxonomy (GTDB): domain Bacteria; phylum Oederibacteriota; class D2-FULL-39-29; order D2-FULL-39-29; family D2-FULL-39-29; genus D2-FULL-39-29. The sequence continues at coordinate 3,774 of MFGS01000047.1, read as the reverse complement.
GAAAAAGATAATTGAATACAGGATTAAAAATAATCTTAGTCAAGGACAGCTTGCGAAGAAAGCTGCTATATCTCAACAGCATATTTCAAAGATTGAAAATGCGGACTTTAAGAGTTTGGAAACTCTTGAAAAAATATTAAATTTAATAGGATATAAGATAAAATTAGAAGCTGTTCCGTTGGAAACAAAAAAGCTGACTGCCGGCAAATCCCTTTCTATAAAATATTTTATCCCCATCAAGAAGGATGCTGTAAGATTTCATCAAACAAAGCTCACATAAAAACATCTTGACATCTTCTTAATTATTTTGTATCATAGGCTACCTTTAAATCCAGCCCTGAGAGGTTGGCAAGGAGTCAGATGAAAGCAGTTTGTTGCGAAAATATTAATGCCTTTTTAGCGGGAAAAACCGTTAGAAAGGCTTTTTTTTTGTGTTTTGAGGTTATTTGAGGTTTGTTTTAAATATAATATTCAATATTGGTTTTGAACGTGAGTAACGTGAGCAACCTGCTTGTCCTCCGAAGCTCTAAGGGCGTAGGAGGGTAACGTGGAACGATTTGTCACCTACGGAGGTGCGTACCTATGTCGAAGAAGATAATGGACAAAGACGGACTTGGCAAGACTTTAGCGCGTTTGGCGCATGAAGTGATAGAAAAGAATGATAATTTAGATGAAATAGCGCTTGTTGGTATTCGAAGCCGCGGTGACCTTATAGCGATGAGGATTGCTGCACGGGTAAAAGAGATAAGCGGGAAGAGTATTCCTGTCGGAGCTATTGATATTACTTTTTACAGGGATGATGTGGGGCTGAAAATAGCCAAGGATGCCCAGCCGACCGATGTAAAATTTAGCATAGACGGAAAGAATATAATTTTAGTCGATGATGTTCTATACACCGGGAGAAGTACCAGGGCAGCGATAGACGCGCTTTTGGATATCGGTAGGCCAAAAACAATACAACTCCTCGTGCTTATAGACAGAGGACATAAACAGCTTCCGATTCATGCGGATTATGTGGGAAAAAACATTCCGACTTCCTTTAAGGAGATTGTGGAAATTAAAATGCAAGAGATGGATGGAGAAGATAGTATAACAATTACGTAAAACAAATTCGAAATTCTAAACTCGAAATTCGAAAGAAAAATGAAAAAAGATAAAAAGTAAAAAGTTAGAGGGCAGAGTTACGTATCTTGAGCTTTTAGCTAAGCATCCAAGCCTCTAAACCTCGAAGCATCAAGCAAAGTACTTAATTCACCGGAGGTGAACCTTGGGTTTTAAAAGAAAACACTTGATTGGCTTAGAAGACGCTACACCGGAAGAGATTGAAACATATCTGAATACTGCGGAATCATTCAAATCCATCTTTGACCGGAAGATAAAAAAGGTCCCGGCTCTTCGCGGGCGTACGGTAATAAATCTTTTCTTCGAAAACTCCACGCGTACCAGAACTTCGTTTGAGCTGGCGGCGAAAAGGTTGAGCGCGGATGTTATTAACTTCTCGGTTTCTACGAGCAGTGTTTCAAAGGGTGAAACTTTGATTGATACGGCAAAGACAATTGAAGCGCTGGAATCGGATATGATAGTTGTAAGACATTCTTGCTCAGGTGTTCCCCTTCTTCTTACAAAGACCTTAAAATCAGGGATAGTTAATGCCGGAGATGGAATGCACGAGCATCCTACCCAGGGATTACTGGACTTATTTACTATAAGAGAAAAAAAGAAGAAAATTAAAGGTCTTAAAATAGTAATGGTCGGAGATATTGCGCATAGCCGGGTTGCCAGGTCGAATATCTATGGCATGACAAAGATGGGAGCAGATCTTACCCTGGTTGCACCTCCAACACTTTTACCGAAAGATATTGAAAACCTTGGTGTTAAGGTTGACCACGATCTTAGAAAAGCGGTAAAAGGTGCGGATGTTGTTTATATGCTCAGGATTCAACTTGAAAGACAAAAAAGAAATCTCTTCCCGTCCATCAGGGAGTTTTCTACGCTGTATGGAATGGATGAAGATAAGCTTAAGCTAGCGAATAAAGATGCTATTGTAATGCATCCCGGACCTATGAACCGCGGGGTGGAAATATCTTCGGAAGTTGCCGATAGCGAGCAATCAGTTATCTGCGAACAGGTCACGAACGGAATTGCAGTAAGAATGGCAGTACTATACTTATTAGCCGGAGGTGAGACCAATGAAATTGCTTCTCTCAGCGGGCAGGGTAATTGATCCTGCAAATAAAATAGATGATTTCCTGGACATCTTAATTGAAGACGGGAAAATTGTCAAAGTTGCAAAAGATATTAAAGATAAGACTGCAAAAGTAGAAAATTTAAAAGGGAAAGTTATTGTCCCCGGTCTCATCGATATGCATGTGCATCTGCGTGAACCCGGTTTCGAGTATAAAGAAACTATTGCTACCGGTGCGAGGTCGGCGGTAATGGGCGGCTTTACTTCAGTTGCCTGCATGCCTAATACCGAGCCGGTAATGGATAATACTGCGGTTGTAGAACTCGTTATTTCAAAAGGAAAAAAGGAAAATCTGGCTAATGTTTTCCCAATCGCTTCGGTTTCAAAACACGCTAAGGGAGAAGAGATATCAGATATCGGTATGCTTTTAAACAGCGGAGCGGTAGCTTTATCCGATGATGCTGCGCCTTTAATGAACGCCGAAGTAATGCGCCGGGCGTTTGAGTATACAAAACAATTTAATGTTTCAATAATAACTCACTGTGAAGACAAAAATATGACCATAGACGGTGTAATGAACGAAAGTTTTAATTCTACGACCCTTGGACTTAGGGGTATGGCTTCGGTTGCGGAAAGCTTGATGGTTTACAGAAATATCGCTATCGCAAATTACATGGGAGCGCTGGTTCACATTGCTCATGTCAGCTGTAAAGAATCTGTAGAGATTATCAGATGGGCAAAGAAGCAGGGGATGAAAGTTACCTGCGAAACTGCTCCGCATTATTTTACGCTTACGGATGAGGCCGTTAAAACCTATGATACAAATACAAAAATGAATCCTCCTCTACGCGGCGCGGAAGATGTTAAAGCAATAAAAGCAGGATTAAAAGACGGTACGATTGATTGCATTGCTTCGGATCACGCGCCCCACGGCAGAATAGACAAGGAATTAGAGTATAATTACGCATCCTTTGGTATTGTAGGCCTGGAAACGATGGTTCCTCTTACGCTTACGGAGCTTGTTGATAAAAAGATTTTAACCCTTGAACAAGCTGTTGAAAAACTGTCCGTAATGCCGGCGAAAGTCTTGGGACTGAAAAAAGGAACGCTCTCTGTCGGCGCGGATGCGGATATTACGGTACTGGATATTGAAAAGAAGTATAATGTAGATGTAAATAAGTTTGAAAGCAAAAGCAAAAATTCCCCCTTTAACGGAAAGTCAGTCAAAGGCGCGGCTTTTATGACTATTGTCGGCGGCGAAATCAAAATGAAAGAAGGTAAGATCCTGTGAAAGAACCAAAAAAAGCTATTCTAGCGCTGGAAGATGGTACTGTATTTGAAGGTCGCCATTTTGGTTATGATGGTGAATCCTACGGTGAAGTAGTTTTTAATACCAGTATGACCGGTTATCAGGAAATACTTACGGACCCGTCGTATACCGGACAGATTGTCACTATGACATATCCGATGATAGGAAACTACGGGGTAAACGGTAAAGATGTTGAGTCTGATAAAGTCCAGGTAAGCGGTTTTGTAGTTAAAGAATACAGTAAAATATACAGCAATTTCAGGGCGGAAGAAAGTTTAGG
>MFGS01000046.1:11988-13010 GCA_001778355.1 Candidatus Firestonebacteria bacterium RIFOXYA2_FULL_40_8 | reverse complement strand
CATGGCAGAATTTGACGTAGTAATAATTGGTTCAGGCCCGGCCGGCTATCAAGCGGCAATAAGGGCGGCGCAGCTTAAGGCGAAAGTTGCTGTTATAGAAAAAGCCGATATAGGCGGGGTTTGCTTGAATGCGGGTTGTATCCCCACTAAAACACTGATAGCCAGCGCTGAGTTTATGTCAGGCCTTTCCAAAGCTAAAGAGTACGGGGTTGAACTCTCCGGGGCAAAACTTGATTTTTCAGCGGTCTCGGTAAGGAAAACAAAGATAGTACGAAAACTCCAGCTGGGCATCAGCGGAATCTTAAAAAGTTACGATATACAGGTTATTAAAGGTGAAGCGGGGTTTATTTCCGGGAACGATATAAAGATTTACGGAAATCCGGAGATTCCGATGGTCAGCTTTAAAAAATGCATAATTGCAACGGGTTCAAAAACAACGTTGATTCCCGGCGTAAATATTGACGGTAAGGCAGTGGTGACCAGCACTGAGCTTTTAAATGTTACGGAAGTGCCGGAATCCTTGCTGGTAGTAGGCGGCGGTGTTATCGGTACCGAGTTTGGTTCTCTTTTCAACCGTCTGGGTTCAAAAGTTACCCTCGTAGAAGCGCTTCCCAAGATTCTTGCGAATCAGGACGAGGAAGTTTCTGCATTAATGACCGCTTCGCTTAAGAAAAGCGGAGTTGATATATTTACTTCCGCCAAGCTTCTTGGAATATCCGGAAATACGGCGGAGATAGAAACAGCTGAAGGCAAAAAACAGATAAGTGCTTCTAAGATCCTTATTTGTGTCGGCAGGAAACCGTCTTACGAAGGGCTGGGACTGGATAACGCCGGGGTGGCGCTGGAAAACGGAAAAATAAAAGTTAATTCAAAAATGGAAACTTCTGCAAAGAACATTTACGCAGCGGGGGATGCTACGGGCAAATATCTGCTGGCTTATGTTTCTTCCGCGGAAGGAATAACTGCGGCTGAGAATGCTTGCGGTATGTCTTCTGAGATGGATTACAAAGTTATTCCCGGCT
>MFGS01000046.1:11706-11970 GCA_001778355.1 Candidatus Firestonebacteria bacterium RIFOXYA2_FULL_40_8 | reverse complement strand
AGGCTAAAAGTAAAGGTATTACCGTAAAAACAGGCAAGTTCCCGTTTGCGGCAAGCGGAAGGGCCAGTATCCTCGGAAAAATAGAAGGCTTTACAAAAGTCATTGTTGATGCGAATACCGACGGAATACTCGGTGTTCATATTATCGGACCCGAAGCGACGGAGCTTATTCATACGGCGGCTATGGCTATAAAAATGGAGTGCACGACTGCGGAGTTTACAAGAATTGCTTTTAACCATCCGACACTTTCTGAGACAATGCTTG
>MFGS01000046.1:0-11671 GCA_001778355.1 Candidatus Firestonebacteria bacterium RIFOXYA2_FULL_40_8 | reverse complement strand
TATCCTAAGAAGCCGTAATGGAAGTTAAGAACCTCGGTCTCGTTGAATATAAAAAAGCGCACGCTTATCAGCTTGAACTGGTGGAGAAGCGTAAGAAGAATGAAATTCCAGATACGCTTATTCTGCTGGAACATCCCGCGGTTATAACATTGGGCCGCTCCACTCACAAAGAAAATCTTTTAAACAGACCTGCCGATGTTCCTGTAATTGAGATAGAAAGAGGCGGTGATATCACGGCGCATTTCCCCGGCCAGCTTACCGGCTATTTAATATTTGACCTTAGAAACCGGGGGAAAGATGTCCATAGATTTATGAGAGACATCGAGCAGTCAATCCTTGATTTTCTTTCCTCATACGGGATTAAGGGAGAGAGAAAACCGGGTTTTACAGGAGTATATGTTAACGGGGAGAAGATCTGCTCAATAGGTATCGGGGTTAAGGGGTGGATAACCTTCCACGGATTTGGGTTGAACATCGGTACAGATCTTTCCGTCTTTGATGCCATGGTTCCGTGCGGAATAAAGAACATGAAAATGACCTCGCTCGAAAAGCTTTTAAATAAAGAGACAAACAAAGCAGAAGTTGAGAAAAGAATAACTGAAGCAATACAAAAGACATTCGTCTCAATAAGCAGTGAACGGTAATATCTTGAAAACGTAAATTTAACGATATAAATGAGTTCTACAATAATTTCTATCGAGATTTTTGACCTTATAAACCTTAAAAACTTTACAAACTTTATAAACCTTGTGTAAAAACTTCAAGTTGAAAAACAGCCGTTTTTCTGCTAAAATAACCATAATATGCAAAAAATAAGGAAAATAAAGGCAATTATCTTTGATGTTGACGGATTAATGGCCGATACCGAGTTTTACCAGTGCAAGTCTGTTGTGGAAATGATGAAACCCTTCGGGGTTAAATTAACTCCTGCTTATCTCAAAACAACGGTGGGAGTATCAACCAGAGTTAATTTTATGAACTTAAAGAAAGAGTATGGTATCAAAGAGAATATAGACAAATTGTTGATGGCCCGGGAAAAACTGTACGAAAAGATAATAAAAGCATCAGGTATTAAGGCGTTTCCCGGTTTAAAAAACATCTTCAAATATGCGAAGGAAAACGGTATTAAGATAGCTGTCGGTTCCTCAAGTATAAAACCGCAGATAGATGTAGTTGTTCCGCTGCTAATAAGGTCAGTAGGGATAAAAACACCCTATAGAAAGTATTTTGACGCCGTAGTTACGGGTTCGGATGTTAAGAACAAAAAACCGGCTCCGGATATTTACAAACTGGCGGCAAAAAAGCTGGGGACAGCACCCGCTGAGTGTGTTGTTCTGGAGGATTCTGTCTCCGGAGTAAAAGCGGCAAAAGCAGCAGGTATGTTTTGTATTGCGGTAAAAAACAGATATTGCAAAAGTTGTGACCTGAGGCGGTCTGACCGCCTGGTTTCGAATTTAAAAGAAGCCTTAAAAGAAATATTAAAAAGAGGTGGAAAATGAAAATAATAGTTGTATTGTTTTTGATCCTAACCGGTTCTCCGTTTTACGCGCAAACTGCTTCGGAAAATTCGGAATTAAAAGATTTATTTAAAGAAGCGACGTACGAAGTGAAAAAAGACGAACCCTCGATGTCACTTGAAGAGGTCGGTAAAAGTATTGACAAGGATATACGGAAAGATGTCGAACCGCGTGAGAAAAAGCTGAATCCGGAAGAGTATCTCAAATTTTTAAAGTCAGATAATCTGAGAGAAAAGATAATGGCAATAAAAATAATGGGTATCAGCAAACAAAAGAAATACATTAAGGAGCTGGATGCTTTTTTGAAAGATAAAGATCCTTTGATCATTGGAGCGGTAATAGAAGCTTACGGATTCTCGAAAGATGAAGGTTCTATCCCTCCGCTTCGTTCCTTTTTGAACGTGCCCAATAAAACTATCAGATTTCTTGTAGTAAAAGCGCTTTATAATATTAAAAGTCCGAAATCCGAGGATGTCCTTATCGAACTGCTGGATGACGGAGATGCTTCTATGCGGAGTAAAGCGGCTGAAACTCTGGCGTCTATGAAAAGTAAAGCGGCTTGGAACAGATTAACGAGGTCTATGTGCTGTGATCCTTCCGTTGAAGTGAAAAGAGCTGCTACAAAAGCGCTTGCAGATATACAGAATCCGCATTCTATCAATTTTATAAAAAAGAGTCTGCAGGATCCTGATAAAACAGTATCTTTTTACTGCGCAATAGCTCTTGCACGGATGAAAGAAAAAGCCGGGATGAAGATACTCATTGATATGCTTACTTATGAAGATCCTACACTGGTGGCGCTTACTCTTGACGCTTTAGCAAATTTGGAGAGCCGTGAACTTATTGAACCGCTGAGTAAGCTGTCACTTAATGAAAAAGAACCTGCCCTGGCAAAAAGAGCCGGGGTTATGCTTAAAAAATTAGAGGGGAAATATAAAAAATGAGCAATAACGATCTGGAAACACTTAGACACAGCGCTTCGCATATTATGGCGCAAGCCGTAAAAAGATTATGGCCTGAAGTTAAACTGGCAATAGGGCCTGCAATAGAAGACGGCTTTTATTATGATTTTGACAAAGAAATTCCTTTTACGGTCGAAGATCTTGTAAAGATAGAAGAAGAGATGAAGAAGATCACAAAAGAAAACCTGCCTTTAAAGAGGAGAGAACTCTCCAGAGAAGAAGCGCTTAAATTATTTACGGGAAAAGGCGAGAATTACAAGGTGGAGCTGATAAATGACCTGCCTGATGAACAGGTGCTTTCCGTATACGAGCAAGGGGAGTTTGTAGACCTTTGCCGCGGACCGCATATCAGATATACAAAAGAACTTAAGGCGTATAAATTATTTTCCGCGACCGGGGCTTACTGGAGAGGCAGTGAAAAAAATAAAATGCTTTCCAGGATCTATGGCACGGCTTTTAACAGTAAAGAAGAGTTGGAAGCGCATATTAAACTGCTGGAAGAAGCCAGGCAGAGAGATCATACAAAACTCGGGAAAGAACTCGGACTTTATATTTTAAGCCCGCTTGTAGGAAAGGGACTTCCTTTATTTACTCCTAAGGGTACCACAATACTTCGTGAGCTGGAGAGATGGATAGAAGATGAGGAGCTTAAAAGAGGTTATTTGTTCACACGGACTCCGGTTTTAGCCAAGACCGATCTTTACGCGGTCTCAGGGCATTTAGATCATTACCGGGACAAGATGTTTATTTTTAAAACTGACGAAGGTGAAGAGCTCGCGCTTAGGCCGATGACCTGTCCCCACCAGTATATGATCTATAAAGCGGAAACAAGAAGTTATCGCGACCTGCCGATAAGATACTCCGAAACGTCAACGCTTTTCAGGAAAGAGCTTTCCGGGGAGCTTCACGGCTTGATACGTATCTGGCAGTTCACCCTTGCGGATGCACATATATTATGCAGACCCGACCAGCTGGAAGAGGAGTTCGAAAGAGTTCTGGACTTTATCCAGTATATAATGAATACAGTAGGTTTGACCGATTACTATTACCGGTTCTCCAAATGGGACCCTAAAAATAAAGAAAAATATATTGATAATCCCAAGGCGTGGGCGGAGTCGGAAGGTACACTTAAAAAAATACTTGATAAACTCGGTATGAAATATAAAGAAGCCGAGAATGAAGCCGCTTTTTACGGGCCAAAACTTGATGTTCAGATGAAAAACGTCTGGGGCAAAGAAGATACCATGTTTACCGTCCAGATAGATTTCTCCAATCCTGAAAAATTTGACCTTACCTACGCGGATAAAGACAACAAACAATCCAGACCGATGATAATTCATAGAGCTTCTATCGGTTGTTATGAACGTACTATGGCGATGCTTATAGAGAAATACGCCGGCAACTTCCCGACTTGGCTCTCTCCTATTCAGGTAAAGATACTGACCATCAGTCAGAACCAGGAAGAGTACGCAAAAGGCCTTGCTAAAACGCTTGCCGGTTTAAATATCCGTGTCGAAATGGACCTCGGTGACGATAAGATTGGAGCAAAGATAAGGAACGCCAGGCACGAAAGGGCCTCCTATATCCTGGTAGTCGGAGAAAAAGAAGTAACCGAAAATAAAGTAGCCGTAAGACGCCGCGGCGCCGAAGATTTAGGCCCCATGGATTTTGAAAAGTTTAAAGAAATGATAATAGATGAAATCAGGCAGAAAAAACTGCCGTAAAGATAAATTCGAAACTCTAAATTCGAAATTCGAAATAAAAAAGAAAAATTGCAAAAAGGAATAAATAAGCAGAAAAAGGATTTGTTTTGTTGTTCGGTTTTATTTTTATCTGTTTTGTTTCGAATTTCGAGTTTCGTGCTTCGAATTTGATTTAATGGAGGATATCTATGGCCCTTTTTAAAAGAAAAATATTTGCCACGAAGAATGTCGAAATACCCGACGGTTTGTGGAGTAAATGTGATAATTGCAAAGAGATGATCTATACAAAACAACTGGAAGAAAACCTCAGGGTTTGTCCGAAATGCCAGCATCACTTTAGAATGAACGCGAAAGACCGTGTTAAGCTTTTAGTGGATGAAGGTTCCTGGGTCGAGGATAAAGGCAGGATCGTTGCCATGGATCCGCTTAATTTCCCTGAATATAAAGAAAAGCTTAAAAAAAGCCAGACAGCTACAGGCCTGGATGATGCTATTATTACCGGAGAAGGAAAGGTCTGCGGTATTCCTACAGCGATAGGCGTCACGGATTCTGCCTTTATGATGGGGTCAATGGGTTCTGTCGTCGGCGAAAAACTCACAAGGATAACTGAACACGCGATTTCAAGGAAAATCCCTCTGCTTCTGGTTTCCTCTTCAGGAGGCGGAGCGAGAATGCAGGAAGGAATACTCTCTCTTATGCAGATGGCAAAAACCAGCGCAGCGCTTAAAAAACTGACGGATGCGCACCTTCCGTACATAGCACTACTCACAGATCCCACCGGCGGAGGAGTCACTGCCAGCTGGGGAATGCTAGGCGATATCACTATAGCCGAACCCAACGCACTTATCTTGTTCGCAGGTCCTAGGGTTATCGAACAAACCATACGCCAGAAGCTCCCCAAGGGCTTCCAGCGTTCCGAGTTCCTCCAGGAACACGGCTTCATCGACATGGTCGTTCACAGAAAAGACCTGAAAGAAAACCTCGCAAAGGTACTCAAGTTTTTTTATAATAGTTAAAAGTAAACACATCTAATTGGACGGGGAAAAACAAGGGTGGTCTTTCTATTTCTTCATATTCTATAAGAATAAGTTTTAATATGGTGCTTTTCCCACTTGACTACTTTCCCACCATGCTGTATACTTAAGTGGGAGAAGAAAATATGAAAACTACAAATAAGAAGTATGTTTCAGGTCAAGAGACTATAGACGTGCATGAAAAGTTTTTAGTGTGCGATGTTAAGTATCTGGACTCAAAGTATCGAATTACTCTCGGTGAAAAACTCATAGGCTCAATCAAAAACCGGATGAAAGTAGATTCATATCATATCTTACGCTCGGATAACGGAGATATCCTCCTAAGACCTTCTGTGACTATACCAAGCAATGAAGCCTGGTTGTACAACCCTAAGGTTTATAAAAAGATCCAAAAAGGACTTGCTGAAGCGAAAGCCGGTAAAACTGTCAAAATCAAGGACATAGACTCATATCTGAGTAAATTATGAATTTTGATTTAAGATACTCTCCTGAAGCAATAAATGATCTGTTAACTCTCAGAAACTCTCCGGATTTATCGAAAAGATATAAAGCCGTGGTTAAGGCTCTTGGATATTTGAAATCTAACCCCAGACATCCGGGTCTGAATACGCATCAGTGCATTTCTTTAAAAGGTCCGAATAATGATAAAATATTTGAAGCTTATGCCGAAAATAATACTCCAAGAGCATATAGAATACTATTTTATTACGGACCGGAAGCAAAAGAAATAACTATTTTTACAATAGTCCCGCATCCGGATTGAAAAGAGGGACAAGTATGTTCATTATATTATCTGTTATTATATTATCTTGACAATTCTATGTGGAAACAGTATAATGTAATAAATTAATTGAAATGCATTGATGATTTGAGTTTTAACCTTAAATAACTACGCAAATCTCAAGGGGACGATAAATGTTTTGGTTGAGTTCACAGGGGAAATCTAGAATAAGGTCGGTTGTTTTATCCTTAGTCATGGTTTCCATGTTTTTTGCAGAACAGGAAAGTGTTCCTTCTTCTAATACAAACGAAAACAGGCAATTCCTGCACGGCATGGTATCCGTTGTAAAGAGTTTAGACACCTATCTTAAGGGAACCTATAATTATACTGGGCTGGTCGGCGAAAATAGCGAAGTAAACGGGGACCTTTACTGGTGTGACTTCGTAATGATGTCTCAATACCCTTCAAAAGCCGACGGATATATCAGGTATTACGCCAAAACAGGTTTTCTCGAGTATAAAGAGTTATCCCAGCAGATAATAGATAAGATGTATAAGGTATACAAAAACACAAGGGATCGTGATGGAAATTTATGGCTTCCGACCGGGCACTTCATATCCAAAGACGGTAAATTTTACGGGTATAGCAAAGGAAAGAAATTTACCAGATACTCAGAAAATCCGATTCCCTATGATCAATCAAATGGCGAATATCAGATAGAAGGCGCGGGAATGGCTGATTCCTGGGGTATAGGGATGTTTGAATTAAGCAAAATGGTCGACTACCTTGACCCCGTTTACAAGGAAAAACTGATAGAGTTGAATTATGGAATGGCAGACTTTTGGAACAGGGATTATATGCTTTACCGGAAACAGGGTATGTTTTTCTACAGGACAGAAGATGTGACCCCCTCAAATCCGAAATATCAGAAGGATGAACTTAAATTTTGGTGCATCGGTTTAGACCTTTTGTATAGTATAGTTTCATTACAACAGTTGGGACAAAATACAGATAAGTATGACGAGAGGTTGATTCTTCTGATGCAAACGTATGTGAAAGACCGGCCGTCTCATAATAAAGATTTCAGGATAGATTACCTTGATAGCAGAATGATAGAGCTCTCAAAATACTTTAAAAATAAAGGGAAAGAGAAAGAATTGTCAGATTGGGTGTTCAAAAGACTGCCGGGTTTGTATAAAGATCAGATAAATAAAGCGCGCTTTATGTTAAACGGCGATGTAAGAGGGAGCTCTACAATCCCTTTATTGGACCTATATGCTCAACTGAATATGAAAGCCCAGTATAGAGAGTTATGGCAGGATATCTGGGATAACCATTTTGGAGAGCTGGGGATCAAAAACGAAGAGGAAAACGTGTATCTATCAGTTAATAACTCCGGATACGCTTTGCTTCTTGACGCCGGGTACCAGGGTTGGCTAACCGGAATGATATCCGATGAAGAATTCAATAAAGCGATAAAGAAATATTACGAATTCAAAGGTGACCGCAGAAACTACAGGGATTGCGACGACTGGGTAATAGAAACAGAAGAATGGGATAAAAAGAATTCAAATTGGCAGGCAACCCCTTTTGATTGCTACCCCGAAATAGTCGAATCCGAGCACTATTATTTTGGCAAGCCGCAAGGTTTTACGGTAAATCGAATGGTATTAAGCGGGGAAGTCAAAGAAGCAATGAAAAAAGAGAATCAGAAACGAAATTGCTACTACCAGTTTGTGGCTCCTTTTGAAAACCACGCTGAAAAAGAAAGATATGGGTTAGCTCAGACTTTTAATGTGTTAGATACTCATGTAAATGCGGCAATAAAAATTGATTTATCTAAAGACGGTCAACAAAATAACCCTGAGTTTATAATTAAATACAAAGAACCAAAGGTCTCAAAAGGAATGCCTTGTTCTGGATTCGTTGATGTTACAGAGTTGTATTATAAAGACAAAAAAGAAGCGATCAAAGAAGGGTTTGAGGTATCCGAGGTCCAGTTAAACGGCAAAAAGATTCCATATCAAGTTTTTCATCTTTTGGACTACAAAGAACCATACAGTAGGGAAAATAATGCTAAATTAGGATTTATTATAGAAACAGAGGGGAATGAAAAAGAAAATGAAATAAAAATAATTACAGCAAAAAGGAATTTCCCGTATTATATTGTCGATGATTATTATAATGAAAATTCATCTAAGACAAAGCCGAAAGATCTGCCTGTTGTTGAAAAGCAAAATCAGACTAGCACTGTTGATACGTTTACCTTAAAAGACGCGGTTAAAGCCGGAAGATATGTCTCAAATTGGGAACAGTGGTGTCTTGCCTACAAAAGCGGAGATAGTAAGAATAAAAAGGAACTAGAAACAGCAATAAAAGAAACCGCAAGAAGAATGGAAGAGGGAGATTTTAACAGAAACCGGCTTGTGGAGCTTGTTGTTGCGTTAACCAGGATCTATTATGTTAATGAGGATAAATCGAAAGAAGAGCTTGCAAAAAGTATTGAAAAATATTCGAATGATGTTTTAAATGAAAAAGAAACGCCAAAAGGCGTGAATATTTTAAGAGATGGCGAGATGCTTATCCGGTACGGAATACTGTTTCCGGAAAGATTAAAAGCAAAAGAATCCTTGGATTTCGGCTGGGAAAAAGTAAAAAAATATCTAAAAGAGAATTTTAACGAAGAAGGTTTTGATAAATACACAGACCCGATAGAAGACGTAAAAATATTGACAGAAATTGAAAGACTCTGCCTGATAAACGATGTCAAGATTCCTGATGAAATATTCAGTAAAACCGAAAAAATAATTGAATTCCTTATGTATTGCGGCAATCCTGATGGGACTATATCGGAGTTCATAGATAAATCAAAAGGAAATATCAGAGAGTGGCTATATTGGGGTAGCAAAATCTACAAAAGAACGGATTTTCGGTACGTTGCCTTTGGCGGCCTTCTAATGGAAAATTGCTTTGAACCGGAAAAAACAAGCATAGCTTATGAGAAATCCGGTGTTTATGTAATGAGAAACGGCTGGGATATCAGAGATAGATATTTGACTCCTTTTTTTCACGACGAAGATAAAGAAAAGAGGCAGGTTGTATACACAATAACCGAAAAAGGAGAGGATTTTAGCGCTTATAATAGAAAGTTAGGAATAAAAAAAGCAGAACAAAAAATAGTTAAATGGGTAACAAAAGAAAATTATGATTACCTTGAAGTAATAGAAAAAAGCGGTAGAAAAAGGAAGATAACGTATGTAAAACCGGATTACTGGTTTGTGAATGTTGTTGGAGGTCCGTATAAATTGGAAGATGAAATGAAGATCATTAAACAATATAAAACAGATGAGAAAAATGAGGAAATGATCCGAAGTGAGCATAAATATGAAGAAGACCATCTTTATGGGCTTTCGGTAAAAGAAAAGGGAGAGATTTTAGTACAGCAAATTAATGGAGAGCTGTATTTGATGCATTGCTATCATAATGATTCCCGGAAAAGGATAACTGTTGAGGTTGATGAAAACTATAAAAGAAAGAAGGACGAAGTAGTATATAAATATCTGTATGCAAAGGGTGTTCCTCCGAAATATATGAAAATGATGTCCTATGTCCCGGAAATAAAGGTATCAAGGAAAGGGGATAATTGGACAATTAATTACAAAGACAAAGAGAAGATAGAGATTGGGAATTTTGGTGAGAACGTAATTATTAATAGATTGAAATAGGAAATTATTATCAGTATAATGAGAAAAGCAAAATAGGGGGATAATTTTATGGAAAGCAATAGATTTAAAGTAATAAAAATGGTATTGGCAACGATTTTGTTTTTTGCATCTGAAATACTTGCATGTCCGGAGGTAACAGGTATAACCTTTTCTCCTTCTTCGCCTCAGCCAATCGGAGAGTCTGTAACTGCAACTATGGTTATAGGTGGCGACACAGAGGGTGGATATACGTTAACATATAAATGGGAAGAAGATTTTAGTGGGGTTGGAGAGTCGAGCGACGCTGTGGTTTTGAATGACCCGATTATATATGATGCAAAAGCTACGCTGAAATGGACGAAAGATGGTAAATCTGGAGAAAATCCCGTATATGATTTTATTGTCGCATTTGCTGTGGATTCTGTTACCGTAGATAAGACAATAATAGCAAAAGGAAGTACGGATAAAATTACAGCAACAGCGAATCTTCTTCCTGTAAACACAGCTATAGGTGATGTTAGTAAATTTATGCAGTGGGAGATATATCGAAATGGAATGTCGATTAAAAATGCATCTGGGTCAACAACCTATGATTTGGGAGCTGATAATGATGCTGGAAAATATATAATAAAAGCTAAAGCAGGAGAAAAAGAAGTTAGTCCAAAGAAAGTATCTGAACAATTATTAATATTTGGAGTAAGAATAAATTCTGCTGATGTAACTCAAAACAAAATTGGTTTTGATTTGTTGCCTATTGGTGGAGACTCGACAATTTCTGGAAGCTGTAAAGTCATGCTCTCTTCTCCTTCAGGTGACTACACTATAACGGAAAAGAATATGGATGCATCTGAAAGCTTAACTTCTGATTTTGGGCTCGATTCTATTCCAGAAAGATATTATAATAAAATAACTATTGCTTGGAATGTAAATGGTGTTGAAGCGAAAAATACCTTTGAATATATGATAAAAAATCTAGGTGTTTGCATAAATACGGTATATTTTACTCTACAAGAAAAGAATTGCGGTGGATTAAAGAAAAAAGCTTTAGTTATAGATATAAATAATTGTCAAATGCAAGTAATAGACGTAATGTCAGATTTCGCAAGTAAGATTGAAACAGAAGGAAGTGGCGACACCAATGCGAGTGTATGTGTTGGGTATTTAGAAGATAGAACAATTGAACCTTGTTGGAAAAATTTAAGTTTAACGGACAAGCTGTACTATAATTTATACTGCTCTTATTTCTTTAAGAAATATACCAAGCCTACTGGATCTTGTGGTTCTTATGTTCAACCGAATAGTTCAATTGCAGAATGGAGTGGAAATACTATTGTTGGCTGTACTGATAAAATATGGTTTCGATCCTTATCTGTAATAAAAACTATTCAAGATACTGGTAGTTTTGGTAAAGATGCCTCTGACGATGCAAGAAGACATCATTTTGATCATTATATCTCTTATGATAAATGCGATCAAGGTAGTAGTTTGGCTAATTCTTTAGCAATAAAAATATTTAATCAATAGTGGATTGGAGGAAAAATGAGTAAGTGTATTTTTATATTCATAATACTAATCTCAGTCTTCTGCTATGGAGACAACATAGAACATTCCTGGAATGTTGTATATGAACCTGGAAAAGAATGTGGAAGCTGTGGAAACAATAATAATCTTGAATTTAAAGTTGACCAACTTTGGAATAAGCAATCGTACCAAATGAAACTTAATGGTTGGTCATATAAAGAATCAGAAGTTAGTATTTATTTGTATGAATCAAAAGCTATTATATTTATGGATAGAAAAACGGAGGAAAGGGTTGTTATTTATGATCTTGAGAATAAATCGTTAGTTATTGATTTTATAGGGACAAAAACGGTTATTTCGCCAAGTCGTAAATATATAGCTTATATGAATTTCCGACCAAATAGACCGACCGAAGAGGTAGCCGATACTTTATTTATATATGATGTCAGTAAAAAAGTGAATTTAAATATTGAAAAACATTTATGGGGCTTAAGTTTAGAAGATTTGAT
>MFGS01000045.1:16945-17330 GCA_001778355.1 Candidatus Firestonebacteria bacterium RIFOXYA2_FULL_40_8 | reverse complement strand
GTTTTCTTTTTCGAAACGGATTTACAAATTTCTTTGTGAGCCTATTGTTTTTTTCGAGATAATCAATATAGTTCCTCGAGCAAAGCGCTCCAAGTCTGTCGGCATTTCCTGCCGGATGATAACGGTTAGGAATTGCGCCGTTCTTACATTCGGCGCATTTTTTATAATCAATATTTGCCGTAAGCATTTTCTTTCCGCAAATCTCAATTATAGTTTCCTTATCGGACACAGCACCTAGAGGGCAAAATCTTTTCATTTTTTTTGCACAATCGCATATTTCTTTTTCCAAAACAGGAGTTGCGTCCAAAGGAGCGTCCGTTAAAACAATCTGAAACCTCTGAAGAGGTCCAAATTCGGGGGATAAAAATAATCCCAAATACCCTAT
>MFGS01000045.1:12211-16937 GCA_001778355.1 Candidatus Firestonebacteria bacterium RIFOXYA2_FULL_40_8 | reverse complement strand
GCAGCGGTACAGCCTCCCATTTGTTATCTTCCAGAAATTCGGCGGTCTTAAAAGTGGCCATCGCTAAAAATCTGTTTTCTAACCACTGATAGCCATACATACCGAAGGTTTCAAATTGTGTTCCTTCTTCAACTCCTCTTACCGCCCCCCGGGCAATTCTTTTTCCAATCACAATAACGGATTTTACCTCCGGAAAAATAGCCGCCGGATGATGTTCTTTTAAAACACCTTTAAACCTGTCAATTGGCGCAATCCCCACCAAATCCGCACCGCTTGCGTGAGCCTTCTTTTTTAGTTCTTCTGTAAATTTATCCATTTTTTCCTCCTCCTGTTTTTTCTAATCACTGCCTCTAATAGAGAGTATACTGAAGTAATCAGAAATTGGATATATAGGGGATTGCTTTTATATAGCATTATCTTGCTGTTATGAAAAAGCTGAAGAAGACAGGAAAATCTATTTTGAGGCTCTATATTCGGAAGGGGTTATTTTTTCAAGCTTTTTAAATATGCGGGTAAAGTAATTCTGATCAGAAAAGCCAGAAGCATCTGCTATTTCTGATACTGTCTTTTCCGTTGTTTTTAATAGTTTTTTTGCCTTATCTATACGGGTTTTGATGAGATACTCTACCGGAGCAACCCCGGCATATTCTTTAAATATATGAGCAAATCTAAACGGGCTCAAACTAACCTCACTTGCAATATCTCTTATCAGAAGTCTCCGGCCGCAATTATTTTCCATAAAGGCTTTTGCCTTAAGGCACGTTTCCGCCATTAGGCTGTTTCCTTTCTTCTTCCCCTTCTTGGATTTTAATTTGTTTTCTATATACTCATTAATTACCGCAAATAGCTCCATGAGATAATTTTTTATAAGCAGAGGATTTTTATCTTTTTTTTCGGCTTCTTTTACAAGTACATCCAGTACCTTCCTCATTTTCCAGTTATCTTCCGGCGGAAAATAATTTATATCCTTCCAACCGCTTTTTATTGCTTTATGATGAAACTCTTCATCCGCAAAATCCACCTGTATGGATATAGTCTGATAGTGATAATTTTTTACCGATTCTCCGCCGTATATTTGATGCGGTTTATAAATAAAAATACAGCCCTTTTCTGCCTTAAATCTTTTTTTTCCTATTTTTATTATTGCTTTTCCCTCCTGGATATAACTAATAGTATAATTATCTGATTTTTGCAGAGGAACAACCCAGTCCCCGCTTAACTCGTGTTTTGCCAGGTAATTGAGCCTCGGAGGAACAGTCGAAAGACTGTTCTCTTTCCAGGAAGGTGCGGTATAAAGCAAAGTAGCTTTAACTTTTGCCGTAGGTTTTTTCATTTTCTGGTTGACCTTTTTATGAAAGCAGAATCTATTTCACCGGTTTTTCGACTTTCACAGGTGCTTCAACTATTTCAGCTTTCTCGGTTTTTAGCCGTGCTATAAGCTTCAAATATAATATTGCGCTTTTTCTTACTCCGGTATCGGGATCTGTTTTGGAAATTCCCTCGAGGAGTTTGTCTCTCCCGGGAAAAGGCAGGTTTAGCATTGCATAAATGGCATTTTCTCTTTTTTCTTTTTTGTCTGATTTATAATCTTTCATTATAGCTTCTTTCTTTGCTTTTTTTTCTTTATCATTTAAAATTTCCGCGCTCTCTACCGGCTGTGTAAAATCATATATTCCCGGTTTTATCCAGATGTACATATCCACACCGATATCACTTCTGAATTTTAAATCATCCACATAGACAGCTAGATTTTTTATTTCATCTTTTTCAAGACGTAAGAACTCGGAAGTATATATTACCTGTTTTACAATCTTCCATTTGTCCTTCGCGTAAGTTTCATTTTTGACATAAGTAGCTAAAATTGCGGCAGAAAGCCCCCGCATCTTCATACTCTTTGCTTTATTCTCTATTATTTTCTTCAGCGGGTCAACCACCCTCCGGTCTCTTGTATATAGAAGAGGGAGCGCTAAACCTGCAAACTTCTCCTCGTTTTCCGCAGCCGCCAGCACTTTTAATATATCTGCAACAGCTTCCTCTTTTTTTTGAATTATTTGCCTGGCGCAGTAAAACAGCTTAAGCGGATCGTTTTTTTCTTTGCCGGCGATATATTCCATGAGCAGTTCTTCCCTGGTTTTGACCGAACTCCAGGTCACCTCTTTCATTATATCTTTTGATACCATCTCGGCTTTTTCTGAATAAGCATCCAGAGAAAATCCCAAAGAGGCGCAATATACCGGAAGCACCGTTAAGGAAATTAGTAAGAGTATTTTCTTCAACATTTCAAACCTCCTTTCAAAAATGATTCCACAGATTACAATACTACAGGATTCCACTGATACAAGCATAAAATCAATCACTAAGACTTAAATTCTAAGCACTAAACAATTACTAATAACTAAATCTTAATAACTAAACAACAGGCTTCTTCTTTTGTTTTAATATTAGTGCTTTAATCTTAGTTATTGTTTAGAATTTAGTGCTTAATTCTTAGTAATTCTGTTTTACTCGTCACCTATCACCTTAATTTTTAAATGGAGCACACTTTTAGTCTCCGGTCTCACCTTAAAACGGTCATCCGCACGGTAGCCGGCCACCCATAAAATATTTCCTTTTGCGTCCGTAACCAGAGGAATGGTCTCTCTTTTGTATTTTGGTATCTTTTCATTCACCATATAATCCTGTAGCTTCATAAAACTTTTCATGCCAAAGGGGATAAACCTGTCTCCGGCTTTTCGTTCTCTGATATTCAACGGAAAGCTAACTTCCCCGGCGTCAAAATATGCCTCATTTTTGCCGCCAAAATATTTTACCATACCTATAACTGCCGCCGCTACCTTATAATTTCCAAAATAAGCGCTGCCCGGTACCGTTAATCCCTTAGTAACCGTCTTCTTTCCGTTTTTTTTATTAACGGCCACGAGCTTTCCTCCTGACCGCACGAGAAGAAGGCCTCCCGGAAATGATACGCTTTTTTTACCTGCTATAACATCTGCTAAATGTTTATTCTCCACACCTTTGAGATTACCCCTCGCACTACGGATCAGCTCACGCAAGATCCTGTAACGGAGCGCAAGCGGAGCTTTTTCAAAAGCACCTGCTAAGACAAAATACTCCCTGTTATTTCCTTTAATATATTTTTTTGCCTTCCCGGAAAGATACTCTTCGTCAAATGAGGACATCACCGCCAACCTGAGTAAATTATCTTCGATTTTCGGGTTGTACTCTTTTTTTAAGAACGGCAGCAGTTTTATTCTTACTTTGTTTCTTAAATAATCCGTCTTTAAATTACTTTTATCCACGCGGGCTTTTATTTTCTTATTTTTCAAATACACATCTATTTCTTTTCTTTCGATGTCAAACAAAGGACGGATAAGTTCAAGCTTTTCGGCTAATTTTCTTTTTACGGGCATTCCCGAAAGCCCCGCAGTGTGACTACCCCGTAAAAACCGCATGAGGATTGTTTCTACTCTGTCGTTTTTATTATGCGCCACGGCAATTTTAGAAGCACCTGCTTTACCTGCTTCGGCAAGAAAGGCCCCATAGCGGAGTTCCCTCGCAAAATCCTGCAAGGACCGTTTACCTATTATTTTTTTGGTGTCAAAAGAGTGAACGGCAAAAGGTATATTAAGTTTTGCGCATATTTTCTTTGCAAACTTCTCATCTTTTACCGATTCCGTCCCTCTTAAATGGTAATTTATATGCACCGCATAGAGTTTTAAAGTATACTTTGCTTTTATCTCAAATAAGGCCAGAAGCAAAGCTGTGGAATCCGGACCGCCGGAAAGAGCAACTAACACCGTTTCACCTTTTTTTAGAAGGTGATATTTTTCTATGGTATTTCTAACTGTTTCAATCATTATCTAATCCTTCAACGCACTTGGTATTTCTTTAAGCTCTTACTTTATCTCGTTTTGTCAACGTATGTTGACAAATATATATCTTTCATATCGAGAAAAGCTTTGCTTAAAAACCTTACTAACTATTCCTATTTACCAAATCCTCTAACATTTTTTTTCCGTTTAGCACCTGCTCTTTCGTATTGACAGAATGAACCTCAAATACTTTCAGGATACTTTTATCGGCAAAGTACGGCAATAACTTTTTATAATCAATATCCCCGAGACCCGGGGCCTTATGATCTTCCACACCCAAAACATCGTGAATATGAAGCCCGATTAATTTGTCTAAAAAAAGAGAAAGATACTCGTTTGGTTTTACAAAGCCCAGCCGCTCCTGAACTTCGGCATGCCCGATATCATGCCAGTAGTATAAAGCCCCACCCGAAAACTCTTTAAAAATAAAAGCGAACTCCGGAGGATTGGGATGCTCTTCAAAATGCAGTCTGGTTTCAAGTCCGATTTTAACACCGGCTTTTTTCGCATAAGAATTTATTTCGTTTAAACTTCTAAGACCCTGTTCGAAGGTCTTATCTTTCTTTTCGTCCCTCTCAAAAAGAAGTTTATCTTTTGCCTTGATAAACTCTTCAGTGTCTTTCTTTTTTTGTCTGAAAAGATCTTTTATATAATAGGATTTATTTTCCATGCCTTCGGGATTACCGAGGTGAACTACAACGGCACCGGCATTAATATCAACCGCTGTATCAATAGTCCTTTTCATCCATTTAACCGCATCCAAACGTTCAGCCTCGTCAAGCGCAGTAAGGTTGAAGACACTGGCTCTCCACCGTCCCTCTTTAAGTTTCATCGGCTCGGGAAGATAAGGACTA
>MFGS01000045.1:0-12152 GCA_001778355.1 Candidatus Firestonebacteria bacterium RIFOXYA2_FULL_40_8 | reverse complement strand
ACTGCCGGCTTTAAATTTGGTTTTTTTAACCAGTTTATACGTCTCTTCGTTCATCCAGGCAAGTTCCAGCGCGTCAAACCCGAGGGAATTAATTTCTTCCATAGCCTCCGCTGCAGGCTTACCCGCTTCTATGTTCCAAACGGTTGAGATGTTGAACAATGCTGACTAACCTCCCGCTAAATTCGTTGCTCACGTTCCACGTTACTCACGTTGCTCACGTAAAAACTTGTCCATAAAAGTCTATAAAAGTCCATAAGCAAAGCTTTTCTCGATAGGACTGCTATATGTAGCGAGATAACAGTCTGTAAAGGTCTTTTTTAAATGTAGTATTAATTTATAAAAACTCCTTGGTGTAATACTTTGTACTTTGTACTTTGTACATCGTACTTCGTACTTTTTTCCCGGAAAACTTAGCCAATCTCAAATAGTTTTCTTTTTCCTCTGGATCCACGCAAAAGACAAATGTACGTTTTCGGCACGTCAAAATGTTTTGCTAATTGTTTGATTACCGCAAGGTTGGCTTTGTTCTCTACCGGGGGTTCGTGGACCCAGACAGTGTATTGGTTTTCCCCCGTTTTTTCCAGTTTTTCTTTACTGCTTCCGGGTTTTACCAACACCTCTATCTTCATCTATTTTTCTTTTTTCCTTGCTGTTGCTGCTGTTGAGGGGGTTTCGGTGCTTCCACTACGGGTTCAACCTCTACCGGCTTGAATCTTTCAAGGAAGATGGAGATAAGGACGGAAACTATTACTCCGGGAATTATCACCCAGATGGCATATTTATGCGCTACCGGAGCCAAAAACTTAGAAGGCGCAAGAAGTTTATATACCGGATAAGGAGATAGAATGAACGCAGAAAGTAAAAAACCGCATACCGCTGACATAATATAAGCACCTTCAGATCTTAGTTTATTTGTTATTAAACCTATTAAAACTCCGAGAAGAAGACCGAAAAACGCTCCGCCTACAACCGTATTTTGTGCTTCGTAAGGCTTAATATTAGGGGTTTCTTCCAGCATCTTATTAATCCTGTTATCGTCGCCCCAGGAACCTATATTATACGTTGCATTATAATCCAAAGCACCCGCACCCGCAAAGTTAGCTATCGCGCCAAGTACAAGGCCAATTAGCGCTCCGCTAACTATCATTTTAACTAGGCTATTTTGCATATCAACATCTCCCTGAATCCTGTAATTTTAATCTATTGTATACAATAAGAGCGGGATTTTCAATAGGAAAAGCCAACGGAAACCAAGTACAAAGTACGAGGTACAAAGTATAAAGTTTTTAGATCAAGGAATCTTAATATAATAATACTTCAATAATGTAAACCTAGTACCCGGCACTCAGGACCTAGTACCTGATTTTCGCTATTTGTTGTTGATTATTTCGTAACTAAAACCGGCTCAACGGGTTTTTCAAAAAAAATCTTTTTTGTAGTTGTATCGTCGTTTTCGGCGATCTTGACTTCTGCTTCTTCTGAAAGCGCAACTACATCATGCCAGACACCCTCGTCTAAAACTATCGGTTTATCCAATACAAAAGTTTCAATCTTATTCGGAGCCTTTACCGGCGCGACAATTAAGAGGCAGATCCCCTTTACCGGCTCAAACGATTCCTTTGAGGTAGGATGCTGTTCAATGCATTTGGAGACCCTGTTTCTCACAACCAGGTATGCCAGCAGCCAGCCGGCTGATTTTGAACCAGTCAGCACTTCATACTGGGTCTTTTTTGAACTATGAGTTTTCTTAGTCCCCTCCAGTATCTTTCCGTATTTCTTGAAATTTTCCTTCGTAGGAAATTGAATCTTACTAAATATTTTCATTTATTCTCCTTTCGAACTACATTAATATACTTATATATGTTCGTCCGCCAGTCTTTTTGGCGGATAGCAGATTCCGCTTCCGCCAGTTATCTAGGGCGGATCTTTTGATGAGATTACAGTGCTTTTGGATTCTCTGCCTTTGGCCCGCCTAATAGCGAGGTCTCGCAATAAATATTATTGCGGACGAGATCTCTCCATATGTGGACACTGATACAGACCAGTTTTACTCTTCGTTAAACATTCTTATTTTCATGCTATTTAAAACCCAATAAAAAGGGCTGACCGGTTTTCATAAGTCAGCCCCTAAAATATATTTTACTTTCCGGTTTTACGCCGACTTCCAGCCTTTTAGAGGTACAAAATCTCCGGAGATCTCTCCGTTGTCTTTCTCTATGGAACCCGGATTTAACTGTTTAACGATAAAGTCATGGCACTTCTGAGCGGCATCTTCCGAACCGCAGGTGAGGATGTCAAGCATCGCAAATCCATATTCAGGATACGTATAAATGGCGATGTGACTCTCTTCTATAATAAATACGGCAGAAATTCCCTGATGTTTTCCATCCGGCAAGCGGTGATGATACGCCGCAGAGTTAACGAGGTTAAACCTTGCAACCCTTACCGATTCCAGACAGACCCCCTGAATAAAACAAAAATCATTGAGTTTATTCGGATCACACTTGTGAAGCTTTGAAGATATATGCCAGGCAATTGTTTTCATAAATTCTCCCTAGAAAATAAATTACAAATTACGAATGACAAAGTACAATATATGGTGTTATGTATATCTCATTATATTGTACTTCGTATTTTGTCATTTGTACTTGTTGCGTCATGTATATCTTTTATATCCTATTTGACACTACCGCATTAAAACCATTATAGCATTTTTTTTAATTAACGTCTATCTTGTTCGCTTTTTAGTGTAACTGTATAACTTCGATTATTGCTCGATCAGCATATTTCATGTAATTACTGCTGTTTATATTTCCGTATACATCATTACCTGAGAGACCAAAAGTCATTCTTCCTTGTTTTTCATATATTGCACAAACACCTTCACCGTAAGCAATCTCCGGAGCTCCATACACTTTTACCGCATCTGCAAGTGTCGAGCCAACATGAACGCCTTCTTTAGTTTTATATTTTGGACTTATTATACGAATAATATATACTTTTTCATCGTTTGCCGGAAACTCAAGCAATGTTTCACCTTTTTTGTTTTTAACAAATAATGTTGGAATCTTTTCAAATTCTTCTGATAGAGTACCTTTTTCACAAACAAAGCGCTTGGAAAGTATCTTTTCAGCTTCCAATATATCATCCCATAATTTTATTCCTTCAATTGAGGAATCACCGGGAATTAGGTATTCTTCTATACTTGGATCTATAGATTTAGAATTACAACCAACTAGTAATACCATCATTAACATTAAACCTCTGACTTTTTTCATGTTTTCTCTTCTATATCTATACTGTCTTCTTCATTCAAAACTCGCTTTCCGAGCACAATTTATTCCTACGCTTTGTTTGCCAAGCGTAAACGGACGCGTTGTATCGCTTCATGCAGTCGTTTCTCGAGAATATCCTTCCTCGGCAATTCTGTAAGATACTGCGCAACGCGAATTCCAGATTTCTCCATTTCAAGCAATTCAATCGTTTCGTCTTTCTTCCCCGCACACAAAATAAGACCGATAGGTTCCTTTTCATCAGGTTTCATTTCATATTTTTTCAGCCAACGCAAATACAAATCCATTTGTCCTTTGTAAGCAGGCTTAAAATCATCCAACTTTAATTCAATAGCCACCAATCGATGCAACCCTCTATGATAAAATAAAAGATCCAGATAGTAGTCAAC
Source organism: Candidatus Firestonebacteria bacterium RIFOXYA2_FULL_40_8 (assembly GCA_001778355.1). Lineage (GTDB taxonomy): Bacteria > Oederibacteriota > D2-FULL-39-29 > D2-FULL-39-29 > D2-FULL-39-29 > D2-FULL-39-29. The sequence goes on along the minus strand of MFGS01000045.1, from coordinate 8,470 downwards.
ATCGTCGAGAGATATTCTTTTTTGCCTCTCAACAAAAGTAAAGCCCATACCCAATTCAAGAAGAAAATTCTCCATCTCGCGCAATATTGAATCTTCGATATCTTTTTCTATATAACGGTCTTTAAGTCCAAGAAAATCGAGAAAATACGGATCCTTAAATACCAAATCCGGAGAGACCTGATCCGTTTTGCGCAGATTAGAAATATCGTGTTCAATCACTTTATTTGGTTTACGAGAAAGTACCGTCCGTTCGTAGAGCATACTGCCAATCTTTTTTTCAAGCGCACGGGTACTCCAGCGTTCCAAGCGGCACATCTCAGCGTAAAAGTCGCGCTTAAGTGAATCGTCAATGTAGATTATAACTTTAAAGTGCGTCCAGCTTAATTGTCTCCGCAAAGCAGAAACAATATTCTCATCCGGATATGCTTCGGCAAAACGAACCATATTAAAAAGATTGCGCTTGGAAAATCCCTCACCATAATCAATTTGTAATTGTGCACTCAGTGCGTACACAATTTGCTCTCCATATTCAGCACGTTTGCCACCCAGCATCTCGATATAAATACGCTTACCAATACGCCAATATAAGGTTGTTAACGATTCATTTACTGAAACCGCCACCTCCTGACGAGCAGATTTGATAAGAGAATGAATATCGCTTAGCATTCTGTTCTTTGTTTTTGTAATAACAGGACCTAATGCAGTATTTCTTTTAGATAATTTATTCATCATACCCCCCCCGGATGTTTAGTGTTTGTCAAGGTGTTCAAATTCAACTAATAATTCCGGATTGTCTATCCAAATCGCAAGATAAGGATATTTCCCGGTTTTTTCTTTCAGATAAATCAAAAACGGTTTATCAAAAACAAATTTACGTTCATAACCGCCGTCTTCCTCAGACCCTATTTCTGCTATAGACCTTACTTCAGCCCCTTTTTTATTTAGACGAAAACGTGTTTCTTGAAAAGCTTTAAAAATATTGGAACCATTCCCAACCAACTCTTTATAGTCATGTTTAATATCAAAATTCATTTCCGGAACATATAAACTATCTGCGTGTTTCAAATCTTCAGGTTTCGACTTTTTTATTCTCCATTCAGCGTCATTTACCATGTCCAGCAGTGTTCCTTTTGGCGGAGTTTTAACAAGGACAATATCATCATTTGCGGATTTTGATTTTAATAGAATAATAAAATCATCGACACCCTTATAATCAAAGATATTTACTTGTTTTCCTAAATCGCCGTGTAATTCCTGAAGATACCCGCAAACACCAAACGCTAGAACTCTCTTGTTTTTGAAAGGCATACCGCCAGCTATATCACCAAATTCTTTTTCGAACTGCAAATTTTTATATAAATATGCATATGCTATTTTTAAAACTTCATTACTATTTCCAAATTCTTCCCTTTTCAAAATTGGAGCATCATCACCAAATTTATCTTTCATGCTTTTATTCAATTTATCCGCAATTTCATCAAACAAACCAAACACTGCGACATAGCTATCCGGAGACAAATCATCTTTGCTAACCATCTTTTTATTAAGCATTTGAACTATTTTTAGATTATTATTGACCAAATAAGCATTGCCTGCTTCATTCCAGGCCAATTGAAAAGTATTACAAAACAGCAGGTTTTTCCCGGGCTTTATTGCTTCCTCTAGATATGGAACAACAATTGTATTGCTAGAATCTTTAGAGCTTATTATCTTCGTTATTTCAAGCGCCTTTTTATTGATACGATCGAAATTAAATGAATGTCGGCACGGATTAATAGGCGGATCTACATCATCATCTGTATCATTCTTCCCATCCGGACCATAACTTCCTAAATAGTAATTATTTGCTCCGGATTTCAAAGTTGTCATAATGGGCGTGTATGCAAATTTATTTCCCCAGGGATCAACAACTCCTATTTCTGTAAGATAACCCTCAAGTATCAACGTTTGAAGATCCTTTGGGTAATATTTATAGTGCGTATAAAACAGTTCTAAATTTGACTGAACCCCTCTTAATTCAACTTTACATTTTTCATTTTGATTGTGCGCCATTTGACGCTTTATGGAGTTACTTATTAAAAAACCACCTAGCACACAAATTAATAATATTATTATCAAAGTTAAAACTCTAGCTTTTTTCATGTTTTCCCCCATATACAACATACTGCATACTATATACTGTCTTTAACTTCTTTTTGAGAGAACTTCCTTCTCGTAGAGCTCAACTTCTTTTATCCAATCCTCTGCCGAAGGTACACCTTCCTGCTCGCAGAAGTAGTTCCATACTGAGCCAAAGGGCATGGCTTTTAGTTCTTCGGTGAGTGCTAACCGTTTGAAATAATCTCCGGATTCTTCCGCTTTAACAAGGGCGCTTGTCGGTTCAAGCAGTGCATATAGAATGGATTTTTGAGCGGCCCTTGCGCCGATGACCCAGGCGCCAATTCTGTTTATAGAAGCATCAAAATAATCCAGAGCAAAGTGGGCGGTTTCCAAAGCGCTATTTCTTTTTACTTCAGCGGCAACTTCTTTTGTCGCATCATCAAAAAGCACGACATGGTCGGAGTCCCAGCGGACGCCGCGGCTTACGTGAATCAGTACTTCTTTTTGGAAAGTTAATATTGCCGAGATTTTATCTGCGATACTTTCCGTCGGATGAAAATGCCCCATATCAAGACAGAGCATAAGATTATTTTTAAGCGCATACGAAGTATAAAACTCCTGAGAACCGACAACGAAAGACTCGCTTCCTATTCCGAAAAGTTTTGATTCCACCGCATCTTTAATATATTTGGAAGAGATTTTTACGGAAAATATTTTATCCAGAGAATTTTTAAGCGCTTCCCTGTAACCTCTTTTATCCGCGCACTGGTCTTTCATCCCGTCAGCTATCCAGAGATTATGGACAGAAGCACTCCCGAGGGTCTGACCAAACCACGCAGAGATATCACGGCATCTTTTTACATGTTCCACCCAGAAAGAACGGATAGAAACATCCTTACTGCTTAAAGTAAAGCCCGATTCCGATTTTGGATGCGAAAATAGTGTTGCGTTAAAATCCAGTTTTAACTTCTGCTTTTTTGCCCAGGAGACCCAGTCGATAAAGTTATCCTTGCTTATCTGGTCCCTGTCATTTTTTTTCAACGTGAAGTTACCATATATAGCATGCAAGTTTACTCTGTGTTTTCCCGGAAGAAGCGAGAGCGCTTTTTCTAGGTCATTTCTGAGTTCATCCGCGCTTCTTGCCTTGCCGAACCGATTACCGGTCACCTGAATACCGCCTGAAAGGAGAGAGCCTTCTTTTTCAAACCCCGATACATCATCCCCCTGCCAGCAATGAAGAGATAAGCTGATTCCTTTTAGTTTACTGAGAGCCGCCGAGGTGCTCACACCGAGCTTAGCGTAGCGTTCACTTGCCAGAGCGTACTCCTTTTTTATAGTCGAATTCATTTAAACTCCTCCGATTCAAATAGATTTCAATTATGCAAAGTAAATTCAATCACTAAGATCTAAATTCTAAGCACTAAACAATCACTAATACTTAATTACTAAATTCTAAACTAAATCATTGTAATTATATCAATCATCTTCCTTTTTAGTAATTAGTGCTTTGATCTTAGTTATTGTTTAATTATTAGTGCTTATTTCTTAGTTATTCTGTTTCGCGGCTACGTTATTTTAAGAAAAACTTTGTATGCTTCATCAAACCTGCCGCTATTTCCCGGCACATACTCTTCCGGTGTAAAGGACTTTTTACTTACTTCTCTAATTTCTTTCAAGGATTTAAGCCGTCCCATTCCCATTGCTTGCACAAGGATGTTTCCGGCGGAAGTGGCTTCGGAAGGACCTGCAAAAACATTTAATCCGGTGGCTTCCGCTGTAAACCTGTTCAGCAATCTGTTATTTGAACCGCCACCTATAATATGGATGCAATCAGGTTTTTTTCCTTTTAGAACAATTATTTCTTCGATGGCGCGCCGGTAAGCAAGGGCTAAGCTCTCGAGAACTGTTCTCACTATAGAACCTTCGTCTTTCGGCACGGCCTGCCCGGTTTTTAAACAGTAGCTTTGAATTTCCTTTATCATATCTTTTGGACTCAAAAACCCCGGATAATTGGGATCTATTACCGCGGTAAAAGGTTTTGCTTTTTCGGCTAATTTTGTAAGTTCGACAAAAGAATGCTCTCGCTTTTTATCCAGCATGCGTTTGATTTCCTGGATAAGCCAGAGCCCGTTAATATTTTTAAGGACCCGGAAGGTACCGTCAACTCCGCCTTCATTTGTATAATTAAATTTTACAGAATTTTCATTGATACAGGGTTTATCGGTTTCAAACCCGATAAGGGACCAGCTCCCGCTGCTGATGTAAACAAAATTGTCAGACACCGCGGGAATTGCCGCTATGGCAGAAGCCGTATCATGTGAAGCAACAGCTATTACCGGCACCCCAAAAGGGAGGTTCGTATCACTACAGATCTCCGGAAGTATTCTCTCGATTTTCTTCCCCGGTAAAACAATCTTTTGCATAAGGTTGATATCAACGCCAAGTTTTTCAAATATTTTCTTCTCAAACCTGCGGCTCACCGGATTATATAGTTGAGATGTGGTAGAAATGGTGAACTCCGCCGCCTTCTCCCCGGTTAAAAAATAATTGAGCAAATCCGGAGTAAAAAGCAGGCTTTTCGCGGTTTTTAAAGCCCTGTCCTTCGAAAGAGAAAGAGCAAACAGCTGAAACACGGTATTTATCTGCATTATCTGTATCCCGGTCAGTCCGTAAAGTTTTTCCCGGGTAAGAAGTTTGAAAAATTTTTCCGGCAGGTTATCGGTTCTTTTATCCCTGTAGGAAACTGAGTTATCTATCAACTTTCCTTTGTTATCAATGAACCCAAAATCCACACCCCAGGTATCAATCCCCACGGCTTTAGGAGCCTTTTTATATTCCGCGGCAAATTTTCTGAGCCCGTTTTTTATTTCGGTATATTGAGAGAGTGTGTTCCAATAAAGTGTTTTGTTTAATTCAACGGAAGCGTTGGAGAAACGGTGCAGTTCGCTGAGGTTCAGTTTATTTTCCTGCGTTAACTCCCCGAGCACCGCTCTTCCGCTCCCGGCCCCAAAATCAAACGCAATATACCTTTCCACCGCCATTATTTTGTTCTCCATTGATACGAACTTAAAGATGTCACGAGTCGCGGGTGACGAGTTACGAGCAAAAGCTTTTTCACTCGACTCGCTACTCGTAACCCGTTACCCGCCACTTTACTTAGTTTCATTTTTACTACTTTTAGCTAAATATTTCAATATCTTTCCTCTACTCTCTTCATTCATTAAATTAAAAATAACAGGTCTAAGATTGGAAAATTTTAACTGCGACCGGATTATTATTCCATTGCCTGCTTTTTTCATCACTATTACCGCGTATTTTTCATTATCAACAAGCCGGATAGGCGCCGTCATTTTCTCGTAAGTCAGCGAACCAATAGGGCTTTCCATAATTTCTCCGGCCTTAAAACCCATCACTTCTGCCAGGGGATTTTTGCCGGTAATAATGAGTTTTGAAATCTCAACCAAGCTGAAAGTTATCTTATTTTTTGATTTTAAGTCGCCTATCCTAAGGGTGATTTTATCTTTATATACATATTGCGGCGAAAGTATATAATTTATTTCCAGGTGTTTATCTTTAATGCTCTTTTTACCCTGAGCTAATCTTACAAAACCGTTCTTGGTTTTGACTTCCAAATTCAGGTCATAACTGCTAACCGTACCAGGAGCCTTGACCAGAATACTATGCTGAATGCCTTTTGCAGTCGACATTTCGAATTCGCAGTAACCGGAGTATTTTTTATCAGAAACAGGTTTTTCTGACACACCTTCTCCGTCCTTGCCTATTTTTGAGTAGATTACAGCTTTTTTTTCTTTCCTTTGAGCTGCATTATAAAAATTAAACGAATCTGTTTTTTCGCTTTTTAACGTTGTGTCGGTAAAATCATCGGAAGCCATGGCTCGCCCGCCTTTCCAGCTGGCCTTCCACTTTCCGCCGTTCAAAAGTTTTTCCAACCATCTCGGAGTAACTTCATAACCTTCCCTTATAGAGGGCTCGGAAAGAATAAGTATTATTCCGCCTGCCTCAATGAATTTTGTAAATGCGTTCTGTGTCTCCCAGCAATTCCAGAAACTGTAATTTTTCCAGTGGTGCGGTCCTATAGAAAACGTAGACGGACCAAATATCACCAATTTTGTTTTTAGCGCTTTATTTTTATCATCATAAACAGCATTATAAATATCATCACCGCTGAAAGAATATTGCATATCAAAGGGAATAACTTTATTATTCTTGGAAAGTAAATAATAAATACTTTTGTCGTTAACTGTAAATAATACAATGTCTCCGGGCGGATTATAAAGCCAGGGTTTTTTATAAACCGCCGGTTTTACAGGTATCTGTTTTTCTTCTTTAACGGTATATACCAGCTCTTCTTCTGCCGTCTCTGCCGGGCGGAGCTCTTTTAAAAACTCCACTTCTTCTTTAATACTGGCGTCACCGGTAAAATTCCCGGAAACTAAAAACGCGCTTTTAATATTTGTTTGATAAAGCACCTTCACTGCTTTTGTTCCCCTGTTAGTTATAATTACTTTTCTTTTTCTGGAAACAGAACCACTTTCCGCAGAAGTAACTATTTCTTCTTTTACGGTAAGGTCAAGGATTGCATCTTTAAAACATAGACCTTTAATAGTCATACTTTCCCCGTTCCCGGGGATACTGGGCCTAAGTTTTAATATACCCTCCTCACTTTCCATGCCGGTAAGATAATAAAGAAGAGCATCTCCGGCAATCCCTCCTTCCCAGGGGCGAAGTCTTCCGGGACAATAATAGCCTTTTTTTATTATCTGACAGGTCCCATTGCCCTCATAGAGTTCAAAAAAATCTCCGGAAGGCGAGGCACATTTTAAAAGCCCCTCCAGATATCTTTCGGTTTCAGGATCCCTCATCTTAACACCGTTATAAAGAAGCATTCCGGGCAGCAGACCGGAAAATATTTCTGTAGCCGGATTTGTCTTCATAAGGTTATTCTCTTTTAAAAGATATTCAATCTGCTTTTTCGTCGAGGAAACTACTTTATTATCGTCCACACCGGCAAAGCCGCACCAGAGAGGATTAAGTCCTATATTGGCATGAGGCATTATGTATTTTTCACAAAATATGGAAAGAGCAGGAGCATAATAACCTTCTTTTTCCATCCAAAAATACCGGTCAAGCGCACTCCTGACTTTCAGCGATCTTTGTCTTATTTCAGCGCTTTCTTTCTTAAGTTTCAATTCATCCGCTACTTTTGCAAGCTGTTCAGAGGCCGCTATAAAGAGGAAAGCCGAATCCGCCGAATACGCGTCTTTTCCCAGGAAATAATTATTACTGGCAGAGAAATTAAAAGAGCGCACCTGCAAGGTAAACATATAAGTTTCATCATTCGAAAATTTCATAAGCCCGATATTTCCTATATCCTGACCGTCTAACAGTTGTTTTAAAAACTCAAATTTATCTTTCATGAAAGCAAGATCACCCGAATACTTATAATACCAGAGATGCTGCAAGAGAAGCAGTGAGGGAATCTCGGCCGGCAGCGTGCCGTACTCGCTCCATTTCTTCGGGTTTTCATTTTCTTTCAACGAAGAAGGATGATTTACGGGAATCGAACTTCCAATATACATTCCGTTGCTGGCCACGCGGTAATAGAATTCAAGAAGGTTCTTTACTTCCTCCTGTTTTCCTATCCTGAGCATGTAAAGTACAGGACCGCAGTTATCCCGCACCCAGGTATACGCATATCCGTTCATAGGACAAAATACTCCCGAGCCTGCCTGCTGGGTTTTAATAATTATCTTTTGTGTTTCCAGAATATAGTCCACCTTTTTATCCGGTGTATCGACCTGCACCGTGTTCTTCATCCAATCATCCCACCAGGTCCTGGTACTCTCAAAAAGAGCAAGCGTACCACTTTCATTCAACAACTTCTCGGTCTTTTCCGTTCCGCTTTTCTCGGTATCCATAACTATATATCTTAAAGCTGAGTATTCTTCTCCTGCTTTCAATTCAAAGTTAAGCTCCAGCCGGTTATTATCCTTAACCGGTGAAAGGTCAGAGTTAAGCACTCCAAGTTTATAGTATCTCGGTTCCTTCCATGCCTGCTTTACAAAGAGACTATTATCCTCCTGCCTCTTAATTTCATATTCTTTCGCAAGCATTTCCAGATATCTGAAGGAAATCTTGATCTTCTTTCCGTCAGAACCGGAAATATTTTTAATCGTAAAATATCTTAGAAGAGCTTTAATATTCGGCGGCGCAAAATCCACGGTTGTAATTTCGAGTCCCTCTCCGGAAAGAGTGGAAACCACAATACCCCGCCCTTTGACCCATCTTATACCTTGTGAAGAAAAATCAACCCTTCCTCCGTTTTGGAAAACCTCTATCGCTTCACCGC
>MFGS01000044.1:8673-12155 GCA_001778355.1 Candidatus Firestonebacteria bacterium RIFOXYA2_FULL_40_8 | reverse complement strand
GTCGCAGTATTTTTCACCACTAAAAGCTTTGATTTTGCATTCTTAAAACCTTTTTCCAGAATATGTGCATTTTCCACTTCATAAAGTAAATCATCACCACCGTGCAGTAAAAATATTGGGACTTTTATATTTACAATATATTTCTCCGTAGACATTTCCTTAAAAGGCCACTTTGCCGGTGCTCCAATGGAAACAACCGCTTTAAGACGGGGATTTGATATTTCAGAGGCGGTAATAATAGCATACTGTCCGCCTTCGGATTGCCCCATAAGTATAACAGGAAGATCTGCATATTCTTTTTTCTCTAATACAACGTTAGCGACATCTTTCAAATCCGCTAAGCCCCGAATGTCCATATCAGTTAATTGCGGTGTAAATATTACATAACCCTTCTCTGCAAGGTAACGCAGTGTTTTTCTTGCTTCTTTTTCAATATATGTACCTTTATTGTTGTACACATAAAGAACAATAGCTCTTTTCTTAACTTTTGCTGGAGCAATAACATACGCTGTTATATTGTTCTTACCTATTTTCGTAAGTTTTTCATGATGAGTGATTGCTTCGCTGCTAAAGTAACCGCCCAAAGAAATAAGAGCCAGACAGCTTATTAATGAAATTAAAAAAGGGATTCTAATAGTTAGCAATATTTCGTTAAATCTCGTTCGTCTTTTAACCCAATTTATTATTAAATATATAAAACTGCCGGTCATCAAACCCAGGATCATTATATTCAGCCATAACGAATAAATAAAGGCACTGGAAAGACTGGAAATAAAGTAAGCTAATTGAGCAAAAGCAACTCCGAGAATTATACCGTTTTCTTTCTTTATATTTTCTCTAATCAGTCCGTAGATTGCAGTAAAACTTAAAAATAGATATGAGAAAAGCAGGAAAATCCCGCCACCGGCGCCGATTGTTAAAGGATTGTTTACCGCTGTTGTATATTCGTGAAACATATTTAACGGCTGATACCATCCGATAAAAGTATCACCGAAATAGCGAAAACCTGTTCCAGAAAGCCAGTGGTTAAATGTCATTTCAGCTGCACCTTTCCAGAGAATTAACCTGTTGCCTATAGAATCATCCGTGACTACAATTGACTCAACCCGACTTATTCCTTTTGGGGCAAGCATAAGTAATACAAGAAACGCCCCTAAGAAAAGAGCTATTTGCTTTTTGTCTCTACCAGTTTTGACCGCAAGCATAAACATTAAGGTCGTTAAAACAAAAGCAATAAAACTCCCACGGGAATATGTCAAAACGAGCAGATACTCACTTAGAATCGTTAGAAGCGTTAGGGGTAAAATAATACTTTTTGTTAACTTATGCAATGGGTGTTTTTGATTTAAGTATATAATCACCCCGATCAAAATTAATGCTCCAACAACAAGAAACGCCCCGCACTGATTGGGCGTTTCTAAAAACAATTGCATTCTTCCAATTGAATGATATCTCGACATCTTAAAACTTATTCAACAGAAAGATTTTAACCATTAAGCCACCTTCTGGATTACTTGCTGTTTGCCTTTTTAAGCTTCTGACTTTTAAAAAACAGTACAACAGCCGCAACAATCTCAAAAAGTACAACCAGAAGAGAAACTATTTCTTTATCTCTTAAAAAGATAATAAATGTTACACATGAAGCTATGAACAACAAAATCGCTGCAATCAGTAGTTTTTTCTCACTAACAGGTGTTTTTCTTCTTCTCAGCCCCATTACAATTGCAATAATCGGAATTAATATTATTGCAATAGAAACGACTATACTGTTTTTCATGTTTCACTCCATTTAGATATAACTTTTAGCAATATTATCTATGAAACTTGAGGTTATTCATATTCGTCATTTATTCTATTACATATGCGTTCCATCTTTTGTTCCTTATAAAGAAAATATCCGCCAGCCACAGCACACCCAAGACCACTCCATAATGTTGGCACGGCATATGCACTTCCGCATGTAGCAAGTGCAACCAAACCGGCTGCAATCGCTTCTTCCGCTGCATCCGTACACTGTCCATTAGTGTATCCAAACATTGGTTCCAATGACATCACCAAAAATACCACTACTACAAAAAACAATACAGCTTTTTTCATTTTACGCCTCCTTTGTGCGTTTATTTTTTGACAGATTTAAACATATCGCCCGCATTCTTAATAATTTCTATTTTCATATTACTGGGAACTTCGAATATTTCATCTTTTAAATCACAATTTAGTTCTACACTTTCATAGGATATCTTTGAAATAGCTTTACCTTTTAGATTATATGAAACAATTTTATAAATAAATTTATCAACTTTTCCAATATAATATTCTTGAACAAAAGGTATAAAGTCCTCAAAATTCATATTTTTTAGGTATTTTTTAGCCTCTTTTGGCATAGCATTTGAAAGCATCTTGCTTTTTGCTTTTTTATGTTCATCAGAATAATCAGTCTTAACCCCAATAACAACATATGGAATATCCTTTGACATTAATTCCTCTATGGTGAATGTGGTCTTATCATTTTCGACTTTTGAGGTTTCAATATTGCTAAACATTTCCTTTACAGCACCTTTATTCATATTTCCAACGAACTCGAGATTTATTGCTTTATCTCCAATGATATTAAACATTCCCTTCCTATTTGAGAGAATAATACTATTTTGTCCGAAAATATTAGACTCAATCCTCGTTAAATTCACTTCATCAGGAGTGTTTTTCTGGTAATACTTAGAAGTAATCGGTGTGCCGCCCATTTGGCTTTGAACGAGAGTAGCCGTGAAGCTCTTGATCTGTTTTGCATTATATACCTGGACGTCTTTCAGGTATTCCTGTATTTTCTTTTGCTCCGTCTCCACTTTAACAGCTTCTTCACAATAAAAAAGTGAAACAGAAATAATGCTGAGTAAAACTACAGTTGCTTTTTTAAACACCCTGTACCCCTTGAGATTTTTGTAACCTTACGGCTTAATTACATTAATCTCTTTTCTAATTTTTAAAACAATTAGATGTGATTATACTATATATATACACCTGTCAAATACTATTTAGTGTACACTAACGATACGCGTGTATTTATAACGTATATTTTCAAATTCTACGGGAGGATTAGAGGCGGGTTGATTAACCAAGAAGGGATTTTATTATTATTTTGGCTTCTGCTCGGTCTTTTACTCCCAATTTAGGGAATATTATTCGCAAGGCATTTTTCACATAGGTCTCATCTTTATTTATTATACCGGCGATTTCTTTGTTTGATTTGTCTTCAGATAGAAGCTGCATTATTTGAAGCTCTGTACTTGAATATTTATCTGCTGCAAGTTCATTAGATATGGATGATATTTTGTTTAGCTTCTTTCTTTTCAGCACGCTCTCTATTAAATTCAGCATTTCGTCGTTATCATAGGGTTTGACAAGATAATCACAGGCGCCGTATTTTCCGGCGTCAAAAATATACTCTTTTTTCGGATAGGCGGAGATCATAATGACTTCTGTTT
>MFGS01000044.1:946-8636 GCA_001778355.1 Candidatus Firestonebacteria bacterium RIFOXYA2_FULL_40_8 | reverse complement strand
TCCGTTTATATCTCCTAATTGTACATCCGATATTACAATATCAAAATTTGTTTTTTCTGTAATTTCGAGAGCTTTAAGGCCGGAATCACATGTGGTTATATCATACTTATCGCCTAATAAATATTTAAGTGATTCAAGAACATTCTTCTCATCATCAACTACCAATATGCTGGACATAATACTTTTCCTTCATCCTCTTCTGCTTCGGCATTGTTAAACCCTGGAATACTCTTTGAATTTTAGTCCGTACTTTTCTATGGCTTCTTTAGCACGGCGGTTTATCAACTCAATCTTTTCCTTGTCAGAAAGATGCTTAGTATTTTCGTGATGCTTAACCCTTATGTCGTGTATTTCCTTCATGGACTTCGGTTCGTCATTAATCATATTCTTTCACCTCCAACGGCGTTCGTATTTCTATTGCCTTATAACCTTCCATCAGGTTTACACCATTTACTTCCCTGTTTACCCTGACATTGACCATGTGCTTGAAGTTCCAACTAACTATTAAATCTATTCTATTTACAACGGCCAAAGCAATATGTATCGCATCGTCTTCATAATTTTCCGATATAATCTTGTTTGATAAATATTTGTTAGCCAAACCCCTGACTTCTGCCGTAATTTCTAAGTTAACTACTTCAACGCCATTTAATAGATTCAATAAATCGCTTTTTCTGGGTTCCGGAGCATCAAGTATTTCACTTAAGACTAACGCCGATATAAACAGGTCATATTTCCTTTTTTTTGCTTCATTAAAAAACTCTATCGTATGCTCCATTTCAACAGGTGCATCTTTAGCAAAATAAAAGTTCCAGATTGAAGTATCCAGATATAACGATAATCTTTTCATTATGTATTTTTGCCTCCGCAATTACAATACTATTATAGCCCAATATTTAATGGTTATCAAATACAAAAGGCAGGATGCTTGGATGCTTCAAAAAAACGATTAGAACAATACTTTCATGCAGCCGCCTTCATTTACTTTATTTGGGGCTGATTTTCTGATCTGTTTTAATAGAACCGCCTGATAAATCAGGCAACTACGGACTTGGGAATCCAGAGTCTCTGTTTTTCAGAAGAAAAGACACTGGATCCTGAATCCAGTTCAGGATGACAGAAAAATGAAAAAACTCCTGGTGCTTACTCTATTACTATCTCATTTGACGGTTCGGACTCCAGGCCGTCCAGGGTTACCTGGGTTACTTTGTAATATTTTTTGTCTTTAAGAGACTGCCAGTCCAGGAACGAAGTTGTGTCAGGCGAGCCGATAAGAGTTTTTCTGTCCGCGGCAAAGTTCGGTTGGTTCGAGCAATATATATTATAGTAGTAAAGTCTTTTATCCTCTGAAGCGGTCCAGGTGAGTTTCGGATACGTCGCGTTTATCTCGCCTTTAATCTCAAGTTTTTTAGGTGCTGCCGCATTTATTCTGCCTTTGGGCTCAAAGGAGCTGTCCGTTGAAAGGTAAAAACAATCCAGGCACGAACCGTATTTTGCCGACGCTATACTTATTTTTTGTTTGCCGGATTTTAATTTTGCCGACGCGGTCGACTTTACCCATTTCCATTCTATTCCGGCATCGCTTAATATTTCCTGTTTTGCGATAGAGAATTTCGTTCCTTCTTTTCCTTTCACCCTGGCATAGATGAAATACTCGGCTTCCTTCGGGATATCAACATCAATTGAAACATTTCCGGGTTTGTATTTGTTGCGCGCCCAGATGTAATAAAGATTTGAAGCCGTACCGTCTATATTCATCCAGAAACTGTCCGGAGGATTTGCTTCCATATCAGAAGGAATTGCTCCTTCTGCTTCGACAAAGATACGAACCGGTGCGGCGGCGGCTTGTGCTGTTCCCGCTTCCCCGGAAAGTTCGCTTTCCAATCTGGAAAACTCCACACTCTTTAAGGCATAGAAATATGCACCGTCTTTTTTCGCAGTGGTATCCGTATATTCCAGACCTTCGACCGGCTTATCGGTAATAATTTCAAACCCTTTTCCGCTTTCATTGCTCCGATAGACATTGTACCCTTTTATTTCTTTACAATATTTCGGCTTCTTCCAGGTTACTTTAATTCCGGCGCTTTCCGGAACTGCTTTTATCTCAACCGGAACCTGTGGTTTTCTTATAACCGCCATGTAAACTTCACATGTTCCAAAAACATTTGAGTTGAAAAGAATTTTGGTGCCGTCATAACTTAAATTCGGACGGTCCAGAACTATCCCCTCCGAACGTTTTCTTCTGTCTGATCCTCTATATAGATTTGTAAGGCAAACCCTGAATCTGTTACCGCGGCCGCCCATATTCATCGGCTTGGCAAAAATACAGGCTATCTCCGAAAGATACGGACGGCTCATTATTTTTGTGGGGAACGCCCAGAGATCGTCATCCGGCATCAGAGATTCATACCCATTAGCATCATTAACTGCGTCATAAAATGGTTCAGGATCATCTCTGCTTTTTGTTTTCTGAGGCCAATAAACATTACCAGTAGAAGGTTTCCATTCTCCGTTTTTCAACGGAAAAAAATCCCCGTTCGTATGAGAACCGTAAAATCTCCCCATAGCACCGTGATTCCAGTCGAATTGAATATTATAATTCTGTCTTTTTCCCGTTTTAAAATTCGCCACAACAAATCCGTCAGTACGGAACAGTCCTTCATACCAGAACATTACGGATTCTGTTCCCGGAACAAACCGGTAAGAATCATGTATAGTATAATCCAGCTCAACGTTCCATTGTTTATTTTCTGTTAATGAGACCACTACTATCTTTTTCCCTTGCCAACCGCACCCGCAAGCGTATTTCCCGTCCGGGCTGATCTTTAACTGCCAGTTAGGCATATTTTCCATTATGGTCCTGCCTACTGTTCCTGTTTTCAGATTTACTTCCATAAAATTACGATTTAAAAACGTATAGGCCGCGTCGGGATTTACGGGAGAGCAGGTCGGTATCATGACCGGTTGATCTTTGAAAGCCAGCCGGAGATTACTTCCGTCCCCGTTCGAAAGCATCTGACCGTATTTTTCATCAGGAATCTGCCTTCCGGGATTCCATAGCGTACATTTTTCGCTCCGCTGCCAGACTATTGTTGAACCGTTTGCATTCCACGCCTGGTCCCCGTAATATGAGATCTCGTCCCCGCCTTCATTTATCGGCTGGTTGGTAAGTTTCATCATCATAACAGCAGTGGACGGATCATAAAACACCACCCGTTCCGTCTGATATATCCCGTTAGAATCTACTAAGCTCATATAAGGTTTTCCGGTCACATCCTGTCTTGCCTTTAAAGATTCCAGACCCCAGATGTTAAGTATCCCGTCTTCTTTCAAGTTTTCATATCTACCCTTGTTCTTATCCTGCAAATCCTGAAGGGGAAGAGAAGAAATAAGTTTTTTATCCTCAGGCGTCATTTTTTTCGCCGGAATACTCCCTTCGTAGCCGGTGTCTGCGGCGACTAAAGGCGCGGCTAAAAACAGAAAGATCAGTATTAGGTTTTGCATAATGTCTCCTCCATTGCTAACTAATTAGATGTTTGTAAAGTTCATAAGGTTTATAAAGTTTGTAAAGTTTTTTTTAACTGTGTTATTATCTATTTTGCAAACCTTCTTAATTGCTCTATTATTTTTTGGTTTCCCTTGCTTCTCCTGCTTCCTCTGCTTCATTTGCTTATCCGACTATACTTCTTACATCTATCGCGTAAATTCCTCTTTTGTTTTCGAACGTGGCGTCGAACGAAACCATCGTACCGGTCCTGTTCCATCTCGGGTGCAGGTCGCAGCGGATATCTCCGGTAAAAAGCTCGGGAGAGAAAAACCTGCCGAGTATCACTTCCCTCTTCTCCTTGATGTTATACAATCTTAAGGTCTGAAATCCTTTTTCGTCTTTATAAGTATCTCCGAGTATCCATTTACCGTCAGGGGAAGTGCTCATATGGGCATCCTGGTTAAACACTTCTTTATTAACTATCTCTGCTTTTCCGGTTCTATCGTCCAGCAGAAATATCTCCCTGCCTTTATCTTTTATTCTGGCGTAAGCTAAAACTTGCGTCGGACTAGTCCAGTAATAATGTGAAACCACTCCATAGTCTATCAATAATCTGGTGTTTTTTCCGTTTAAATCAGCCGTGAATAAGGCAGTGTTCCATTTACTGCCGTCCGGTTTTGTGTGAGTATAGCGGGGCAAGAAAAGGAATCTGCTCCCGTCAGGATTAAACGTTATATGATTGACCAGTATTTTCTTTGTTTCCAGATCTTCATTGATATGCAATTCCTTAATATCAAACAAGGAAAGAATAAGCTTCTTCTCCCCTGTTTCCAGATCCAGAAGGAAAATACCGTTATCTTTCGGATGCAATACATCAAAATACGGGTCCTCTATACCTGCATAGCCGTAACCCGGCCTGAAAGTGAACATACGGGAGAAGTTGATACTTAAAGCCTTTTTTCCGTCACTTGTCACCGTGGCAACCGGCAGAGGCAGTACTTTCTTTTTCTTTGTCTTTACATCAAAGATCACTGATGTATATTTATTATCAACTCTGTCATTGTAAATTATTTTTGAAGTGTCCTGCCCTCCGAGCCACTGCAGCATCGCCCCCTGCTGGAAGTTCCATGCTTTAGTCGAAGTCAGTTCAATGAACTTGTAATTATCCTGAAAATCAATCATACCTATAACCGCTTCGTCATCAGCTTCCTGGATCCGGTCGCAAAATTTCACTTTATGAGCCAGCATATACCTGTTGCTTGCATCCCAGGCTTTTATATCGTAGTAACCGAAGAAATACTGTCCTTCCCCTTTGGTAAGACTAATGACCGGATAATCGGATATGAAGTTATTCAATTTTTTCTCCAAAAAAGATGAAATCATATTGTTTCATTTTAAGCTTTTCGAAGTGGTTTTTCAAGAACTTCTCAAAGTGGCCCGCAGAAATTTCTCATATTGGACATTTTTTGTAGTTGATATTATGAGGCCTAAAACGCTTGATTCTTTCATGCCCGCCAGTCTTTTTGGAGGGAATCAAGCAACTACAAGTTACGATACTATTTAATTCTATCTTCTTGACATAGTAACTTCTATCATATAATCTAAGGTACTTATGAAAAAAACAAACACAGGCTTTAAAAAAGAATACTCAAAAAGAGCGGGATATTCTAAAGAGTTTATCCTCGGGGATTTACACCGTTATATAGAAGCAAATAAGCTTTTTTACGGATATATTGAAAAAGCCGTTAAAACCACTAAAATTCCAAACCCTAAACTCCTGGAAGTCGGCTCCGGAACCGGAAGAAACGCTTGCTACCTTGCAAAGAAATATCCAAAAGCAACGGTATACGCGCTGGACATTCTTAAAGAATCAGCTGTTTCAGGCAAAAAGGTCGCCGGAATATTAAAATGCGGCGCGAATCTTAAATTCATTCCGGGTGATGCTACAAAAATGAAATATCCGGATAAATACTTTGATGTTATTTACAGTCAAGGAACGCTGGAACATTTCAAAGATGTTACCGCCATCATGAAAGAGCAGGTTCGTGTTTTAAAACCGGGCGGCACTCTAATTGTCAATGTCCCGCAAACTTACAGTTATTACACCATAAAAAAGCATTTAGGAATGCTCCTTAATAAATGGGAACCGGGCTGGGAAACTGAATACTCCTACGGGGACTTAAAAAGACTCGGGAAGAAATTCGGCCTGAAACTTACAAATGTTGGCGGTCAGGAGTACGACTCAAAGATAATCGAACTCGTAAAGGCCTACAAGTTTCTAGCTAAAACAATTATACCAAAACCATTAGACAATTTTTTCCGTACCGATTGGACTAAGTTCAAAGAAAAGTACGGACATTTTTTCCTACTGGAGATAATGGCGGTTTATAAAAAGCCATAAACCTAGTTCATAAGGTTTTTAAGGTTTGTAAAGTTTTAAGGTCTTTTTTTAATGTGTTATTATTTATTTTATACATCTTTAAAGAATACTTCAACTGACTTTGTCAACAAGAGTTGACATCTATTACTCAACTTCCTTCTTTTACTTCTCCTACCTCTTTTTCTGTTTTTACTGTTCTTTCTGTATCTCCTGTCCTTGCTGTTCTTGCTTTCCCTGCTTTACTTGCTTCTCTGTATCGTTGCGCTGTGTTTTTTACGCAGCACTGTCAGGCCGTTAAAAGCTTCGTATTCTTTCGGGAAGTCCTCCCGGAAATGACACGCCCGGCTCTCCTGTCTTGCCAGCGCGCTTTCTATAATAATGGAAGCAACCGTGGCGATGTTCCTGGCTTCCAGAAAATCCTTGGTCACACTGTAGTTCCAGTAAAATTTCATAATATTTTTATTTAGAGAGAGCATGACGTCTTTCGCCGCGCTTAAACGTTCCCAGTTACGCGAAACTCCGCAAAGAGAAGTCATCGTTCTTCTCACCGTATCCCAGTAATAACTTATTGCAGCTTTATCTTTTAACTTATGGGTTTTGCCTGCCTGCCAGGCAGGGACACTGTGAGCTGTGAAGCTCTTCTGACGTCTCAGGTAATGTTTTGCCGCAAGCCGTCCGTACAGGATACATTCCGGTGCAGAGTTACTGGCCAACCTGGTAGCGCCATGCAATCCGGTATATGAGGTTTCACCTATCACATAAAGCCCTTTTAACTCCGTCTGGCTGTTCTTTCCTACAAAAACTCCCCCGTTAGAATAATGCTCGGCGTAAACCACAGGCACGGGTTCTTTTGTTATATCTATCCCTTTTGAAAGGCAAAACTCATACGAATTCTTAAAATCTTTTTTTAATACTTCGGCGGGGACTTTTGTACAATCAAGCCAGACATTATTCAAACCGTGCTTCCGCATCTCAATATCTTCGGCTTTGGTGACAATATCGCGCGTGGACTTACTGCCCCGGGGATCGTATTTCAGAACAAAATCTTCTTTGGCGTCTTTCGTCAATTTAAGTATCGCGCCGGCTCCGCGTAAAGCTTCGGTCAAGAGAAACCTTCTGCCGGATTCGTTTACTGCGGTAGGGTCATAAAATACGGTAGGATGGAACTGGATAAACTCCATATTTACAAGCTTTAGTCCAGCTCTATAGCTTATGGCAAAACCATCACCGCTCGCTACGTCCGGATTACTGGTGTACAGGAACACCTTGCCGAGCCCGCCGGTTGCAAGAAAAACACCTTTGGCGGAAATTGCTTTGACGCACTCTTTTTCGCTGTCTAAAACATAAAGACCGATAACAGCATCCCGTCCCTTCTTACCGGTTACGGAGTTTTTTGTAATGAGATCTATCGCAGTGTAGTTTTCATGAACTTTTATCTTCGGGTGTTTTTTGATTTTTGCAACGAGCACATCCATTATCGCAACACCTGTTGCATCTTCCACATGAAACACCCTGTTCTTGCTGTGCCCGCCCTCTTTGTGGAGGTCATAACCATACCCCGAAGAAGGACCGTCAAATTTAACGCCCTTGTCAACAAGCCATTCTATTACGCCGGTGAAAAAATGCTCCACGCAGTAACGCACCACTGCTTCATCATTTAAATATTTTCCCGCTTTGAGCGTATCTTTTACATGCTGTTCAAATGAATCCCCGTTAACCGGTTTTCCGTCCTTAAGCGGCACCGCCGCCAGCCCGCCGGCAGTCAGATAACTATTGCAATCTTCAAGCAGATGCCCTTTTACAAAAAGGTCAACCTTCTTCCC
>MFGS01000044.1:0-756 GCA_001778355.1 Candidatus Firestonebacteria bacterium RIFOXYA2_FULL_40_8 | reverse complement strand
TGATGGTGTTGAAACGAAAATTTATGGTGGTACCACGAGTAGTGAAGCGGCGAACAATGTTTCAAAACTCGAATATTATAATCATAAGTCTCTGAAGGTAAGGCGTTATGCCGATGTTGTTATAGACCAGAAGCATAGCGCTTATGCGTTATATTCAACACTTCCCAATACCATTTGCACTACGAACGAAGTTGAATTTGAAATTAAAGAATCAAGAACCGCCTCGGTTTTTTACGCCAATTTTGCAAGCCTTTTCAATGCGATCTTCCCTTATTTTAATATTGCTGGATATTAGGAGTCTGCATAATGTTGGCGCGATCTTCCGAACCGCTGACGCGATGGGTGTTAAGAAGATATATTTGGCTGGTTACACGCCGGGGCCATATGACCTGTTCGGCAAATTGAGAAAAGATTTCGCAAAAACGGCGCTTGGCGCGGAGAAATTTGTTCCATGGGAAAAAACAAAAAATGCCGGCGCGCTGATAAAAAAATTAAAGTCAGAAAAAGTTTTTATAGCGTCGCTTGAACAATCCAAAAACAGCGTACCACTTAGCAATCAGATTGCTAAATCGTGGATAGCTTTAGTTTTAGGCAACGAGGTTCACGGCATACCAAAAAACATTCTTAGAAAGTCGGATGCAGTTTTGGAGATCCCGATGTTCGGCAAAAAAGAATCATTAAATGTCTCCGTCGCCGCAGGGATCGCGCTTTATGCGCTAAGTCAAATTAAAAAGTCACGCGATTTATAAGACCTTG
>MFGS01000043.1:2705-12183 GCA_001778355.1 Candidatus Firestonebacteria bacterium RIFOXYA2_FULL_40_8 | reverse complement strand
AACAAATCATCATGCTCTTCACCTTTTTCAGTCAACTCTGCGGATATTTCAGCAGTAACTGTACGCGCCGGACCTGATATATTATTTTTTTTCGAGAACATTTCTTTTCCGAATTTGTCAGTAACTCGACAGGAAATAATATCTTTTTGGAGCAATGCGCTTTCCGATATCCTGTCAATATGGGTTTTGTCACCAACCAGGACAAAATATGATATATTGTCAGATATATTGGTTGACAACATATTCATCTTTTCATCAAGATCTTCATTGTAATCATTCACGTCATATGTAACATTAAAGATAATTATAACCGTCATTGAAACTACTACAAATATTATGACCGTAAGAATGATTTTAGGAATTAGAGTTAATCTCACTAGTAAACCTCTTTAGCATTATTTAATACATCCGGACTTATAATTACATCCAGAATTTCCGCAACATGCTTATTCAGGGAATATACTATTTTTCTTGGTGAATCTTTGCGAATTAAGTTTTTCTCTTTAAATACCATCTCTGTCAGCTCGGCAGCTTGTAACCCCAAATCCTCATAATCACAATCAAAAGATATTAAAGCCCCTCCTTTTGTATAGTTTTCAGAAAGCCCTACTACAGGTATTCCGTCTTTAATGGAATTTTTAAGAAATTCCTGTATTACTTTCGAGTTATAAATATCGGTATCCGCAACCATATACAGAAAATCAATACTTCCTTTTAGATTATCAACAACACTGCTAATTTCTTTCGAATCATTAATCTCTACCGCAGAAACCGCAATCCCAAGTTTTTCACAAATAGCCTTAATATCAATAACTAATTTTTCTGTCTTAGCTGAATACAGTATCCCGCATCGCTTAAAATTGCTAAAATAATCTAATATCCTCTTGAATTTCTCATCTTCTTTCAGATTTAATGAAATAAAACGACTTTTGGCAGACATAAACTCCTCAGGATTTAGTATTGCCGTATGGACAACATTCATCCCTTGCAGCTTTTCATTTGCCATTTTGGCAGCTTTAGTTCCAACTGTTAGAATAATATCCGGATTGTTCAAGCTTATATTTTCCACAACCTTTTGAGATTCTTCTTCTTTAAGATTATGTCTGCCTGTTATTAAAAAACCTTTTTTCTTTGCCGCAGCTTCATAGCTATCTGCAATTTTTATAAACGGAGCAGCATCAGAAGAGATAACAATCTCAATCCGCTGAGAAAACCCATCTCCGGAAATGAAACCCAATAGTACAATATAAATCAATATTTTATACATTAAAAAGAATACTCCGCCTTTATCACAAAATTTCGTCTGTTTTGCATCAAAGATGATTGAAGGAAATTACCGCCCACAGGGTCAGAATAGGTTTCATCAAAAACGTTCTGAACACGAAGAGATATTGACATATTATTAATTATTTCTTTGCTTGTAATAACAAAGTTTGAAACAAAAAACGGAGAAAGCCAATTTGGACGGTTAAATTCAAGCCTTCTCCCTGAAAAAAATGTCTCAATTCCTACACCCGAAGAGGCAAACAAAGGCAGATAAATCTTAAAATTACCTAATGCTTCCGGAGAATTCGTTACATCTCCGCCTGTCGTCAAATTCTCCGTTTTTTGTACATTTACACCAAAAGAACTCCTGAAAGTATTTGATTTATAAGCAGCTTCTAACTCAATACCCAAAGCACGAACACTTCCAGCATTCTGGTATTGAATAAAATTAAGACCGGTTATCGTATCTATATCATTAGTTGTAACCTGAGTAATAATATCAGTCATATCTGTTCTATAAAAAGATACTTGAACATCCGTATTTTCTACCGGATTACTGATGAATATTATTTCATAAGTTTTAATGTTTTCCGGTATTAGAGCCGGATTTGGCCTGAATATTGTGGTAGTGGAGTAATATAATTCGTAAACATTTGGAGCGCGAAATGCAGAACCATAAAGTATTTTAATAGCAGCCCCTTTCACAGGCGTGAGAATTAAACCCAATCTCGGATTAAAAGTCCCTCCAAAGTTATTATAATAATCATACCTTGCCCCGGCGGTAATAGAGGCTTCAGGAAGAATATTGAAGATATCTTGAGCATATGAAGACAGAACATAACCCGACCTGACATCATTTAAATAATCTAAGAACAAAGCAGTGTCAGTAAGCCCAAAATCGTAGTTTTTCTGAACAAGATTATAATCATTCCTTAATTCAACGCCTGAAATAAATATATTTTCTTTTGTTTGCCAGTCAAGTTTGGCTTGCAACCCATAATGATTATCAAAAGCATCATCAGTATTTTTCTCAACGTAAGGATTACCGATGGAATCCGAATAGCTGAGAAAATAGTCCCCATGATAGAAATAGTTAAAATTATAAGCAATAATATGCAGTGTCTTATCTAAATCCAGACGTGGAGCATATTCAATAGAAAATAAATATTTATTATCTATTGTCTTGCTTCTATTATCATTGAATATCGTACCGTACTCTCCGGTAGGCAGATATTTTGTTTTTAAATCAATTATTCCTTTTAAGGATAAATCCCCAATCGCCCCTTTTAAGACAATGTTGTACTCTCTGGATTTATCGCCACCCGAGAATATACCGTTATTATTTAAGGGTGTGTCATATTCGCTAAAATAAAGATCTTGCCCTTCCATATGGTTTCCGCTGATACCGAGAAATATTTTTTTTCCATCTCCAAAATTCTTATTAAAACTAAAACTGCCTCCCGCTGTACTAAAACTTCCGGCAACGATGCTTGCCGAAAATTCTTTACTTTTCTCATAATCAACTGTAACTATATTAATAACAGCAAACATTGCATTGGAACCGTAAAGAGCAGAACCCGGCCCTTTAATAATTTCTATTTTTTTAACAAAACCTAAATCTACTTCGTTGTTAAAAAAACCGGTACCGTAAAGAACATCGTTCATAACCTGTCCATCAACAGTCACAAGTGTCCTGCTGCAGTAATCACCGGGAGTAAGAAAGCCCCTTACTCCCAGGTAATAATAATTCCTATCATTGTTTATATAAAGTCCGGTAACCATGCTGAGAACATCACTTAGTTTTGTATACCCCCATCTATTTATTTCAACTCTATCTATTACCGTCACGGAAGCGGCAGCTTCAGATATTTTCTGTTCGATCTTCCCGGCAGCATAAATTGTCGGTATATCCCGAAACAAAAGATCTTCTTCCGTTCCTTCTCCGTATAAACAGCATAACAGTAGAATGAAAATTATTACAAACTCCGTTACGAAATTTCTCCTTACGATCATAGCCCCCCCATTATTACAATGCGAAAATCCTTCTATCTAGGCACTTTTCATTTAATAACAGTTCATCAGTAAAACTCGGAATTATTCCCGAAGGAAGAAGCTGGCCTGAAATAAAATCTCGATTTGAACTCTCTGTCTGCTTAAACACAAATATGTCTTGAGTAGTTATTATATCTCCCTCCATGCCTGCTACTTCTGTTATATGGGTGATTTTACGCGTCCCATCTTTAAACCTTTCCTGATGCACAATCAAGTCCACAGCCGAAGAAACCTGCTCCCGTATTGCTTTCAGAGGTAATTCCATTCCTGACATAAGAACCATAGTTTCAAGACGCGCCAGAGTATCTCTTGGCGAGTTACTGTGAAGCGTCGTTATCGAACCGTCGTGCCCCGTATTCATGGCCTGAAGCATATCCAGCGCTTCACCGCCGCGGCATTCACCTACGACTATCCTGTCAGGCCGCATTCTTAAAGTATTTTTAACCAGATCTCTTATAGTAACCGCGCCCCTCCCTTCAATATTTGGAGGCCGTGTTTCAAGTGTTACAACATGTTCCTGCGGCAGGTTTAGTTCTGCCGAATCTTCTATAGTAATAATTCTTTCATCCTTCGGAATAAAAGATGAGATAACATTAAGCAGTGTTGTTTTTCCAGAACCGGTACCGCCGCTTATCACTATATTTTTTCTTGAAAGCACGCATAATTTTAAAAATTCAACGGCTGCAGGTGAAAGAGTGCCGAACTTAATAAGATCATCTACCAGAAGGCGTTCTTTTGAAAATTTTCTAATGGTTAAAGAAGGACCCTTGAGAGCCAAAGGCGGGATTATCGCATGAACCCTTGAACCGTCTAACAACCGGGCATCTACCATCGGAACACTTTCATCTATTCTGCGTCCAATCGGAGCAACAATCCTTTCTATACAAGCAATCAACTGCTTGTCCGATAGAAACTTCTTTCCGGACAGCGTTAACTTCCCTTTTCTTTCCACGTAAACCTGGTCTTTATTATTAACCATTATTTCAGATATATCGGAATCAGAAAGCAAGTCCTCCAAAGGCCCAAGTCCCAGAACTTCCTGCAATATTTCTTTCATCAATTTCTCGCGCGCTGCTTTACACTTTGGTTCAGATACCTCAGTTGCAAACAATTCTTCTATTGTTTTCTCTACAATAACTTTAAACTCTTCACGCTTTTTAAGATCAACAAAGCTTTCAATATCTATATTCATACCCGAAAGAACTTTTACGACCCGCAAATGTATCTTTTCTTTTATACCTATTTCATTAATAATGTATTTCGATGTTTCACCCGGCACTTCAAATTCCATAGAAATTTCTTTTGAACCCTCAACAAGTTTGGCAAGATCTTTTATCGCTAAACTAATCAACGAGTTCGGTTCCGACATAACAATTGGTTTTCCGTTATTCACGCTGACACTTGCTTCTATTTCAAACGGAATAGTCGCAGCAATCTCGCGACCGAGTATTTTTCTTATTGTTTTTTCGTCCAACCCCAAAGCAGGATGATATTTATTTACGATGATCCGGACTTTATCAAGATTTATATGGAATTCTGCTAATTTTGACAGCGCTTTTTCAGCCGCTTTAAGTGATATTAAATCAGGCGTAACTACCAAATAAACTAAAGATGAGGCTTCAATAATATTCGCCATGTGTTTTTCAGGAGTTCCGGCATCAAAGACTATATTTTCAAAATTCGATCTTAGAACTTCCGTAAAAACGTCCACAACCTCTTTTTCTCTATAATCAGCCGTGGCACAATATAGTCCTGATGAATGTAACGGAAGCAGACTTACAAATACCGCAGGGTCCAATTCAGCTCCAAGCAGCTTTTGCGCCGCCTTATCAATCTCCAAATTCAGCATAATAGACGAAAAATCGGCTTCCGTATCAAGCAATACTGTTTTTTTAAAAGCTGCAAGACAAATTGAAAGATTCACGGAAACGAAAGAAGCTCCGTTACCGTTTTTAGATGAAATTATAGATATTATTTTTCCCTTTTTGAGTACCATTATTTTATTATAGTGTATTCCAGTGTGTTTTTTCAATATTTTTTTTAATAATAACAAGCTGTAATATATTTTATCTGAAAGAATGCTGTCACTGATAGTTTCATTCAACCTGACATATTAAAAAGCCTTCAAATTACATCAATACATACGTATTTACTTAATTACCCCTATCCGCCTGATCTCTCTGATTTGAGCACTTCCATCGGTAGGTTTCGCTACAATTTCACAGATGTACATACCATTTGCAACCACACTGCCTCTCCCGTTTTTACCATCCCATGTAAATTCATTGGTATACCCTGAAGATTGACCTTTTCCCCCATTTGCGCCTGATACAAAGTTTTGTTTTAAAACCATATCACCTGAAAGGGTAAAAATGCGAATTTCAACATCCGCATCCTTGGAAAGTACATAAGCAAGGATTGTACTTTCTCTCCCTGCCGCAAAGGGACTGGGATAATTTGTAACGCCCGAGAGAGTTCGATCAGGAGCTACATAAGCCAAAACGGCATAAGTTCCGGTTTTACTTATTATCGCTCTCAACTTTTTTGTCGTTGTAGTTAAAACAAATCCAGCCGAAACAATTTCCCATTTGTTTAATACAGAATTCAGTTTAAATATTCTTAAACCGCTGACAGGAATAACCGTACCATCTACAATTCCGTCTCCGTTCACATCCGTATATGTAAAAGATATTTCGGCAGTAACTACGGAATCCGGAATTTCAGTATCTGTGACATCAAGGACACTGACAGTATACGCCGAGTTATTGCCAGGAATAGCTTTTATCAGCGGATCTCCCGAGGCAAAAGCATTTGCTTTATTTACTGAATCTCCGGTTGTCGTTGTGACAGAAACGCTGGTATTATCCGCCAATGAAGAACTTACAAATAGTGTTACTTTAGCATCTAAAGAGGCAATATTTTTTCTTTCAACTTTAAAACTAAAATTCTCCGTGCTGAATCTTGTAACCAACTGAGTATCCAAAGCTTCTACTTTCCAATAGTATGTCGTTTCATCCTGCATTTTGGGCATTAATACCTCACCTGCCGCTATACCTGTAATCACTGTTTCACCGGTAAAATTCGCGTTTACAGAATAATGCAGTTTATATTGAGTAATTGTATCTCCAAGACCGCTGTCAGGATCACCGTTATTCTGCCATGTCAGATCCGGAGTATCATCGTTTATGATCGCGCCATTTGACGGTGTAAGCAAAGAAAACACATTTGGCGCCTGATTTGAGTTATTAACGGTAAAATTTGAACCTGAAAAAGATTCACCTGTAAGCTGAGGTGAACCGCTATCGGCGGCAATTACTTTTATCCTATACTGATTGCCGTTTACATGATTTCCTGTTGCCCATGAATAACTTAGCCCGGTTAAACCTGTGA
This sequence comes from Candidatus Firestonebacteria bacterium RIFOXYA2_FULL_40_8, assembly GCA_001778355.1. Taxonomy (GTDB): domain Bacteria; phylum Oederibacteriota; class D2-FULL-39-29; order D2-FULL-39-29; family D2-FULL-39-29; genus D2-FULL-39-29. Next base: position 5,475 of record MFGS01000043.1, on the reverse strand, counting down.
CTACAGTAGTACCATAAGAAACACCGCCATCAGAAGAGAGTTTAATATCATATAAATGTGTGTCTGTTACGTTGCTATCTGTCATAGTCCAACTAATTGTCTGCACACCCGAAAAACTTCCGCCGCCTGTAAAAGAAGTCAAAGTAATAACCGGAGCTTCATTAGGATTATTAATAGTAAAAACTGTATTACTGGCATCTTCGCCTTCGACATTCTTTCCATCAACACCAATTACTTTAATTTTACAAAAACCTGAATTGATATAGGCATTGGTATTAACAGTAATCGTTTGAGGAGAAGTTCCTACAGCTACTCCGGAACCAATAGTAAAAGGATACGTAACCCCGTTATCCTCCGAAAGCTTAATAGTAAATGATGTTAGTGCGTATAATCCGGCGTCAGGATCGCTATATGACCAGATAATATCTTTTCCCGCACTCCAGCCTTCTCCTCCATTTGGAGAAATAACAGTAATTACCGGCGGATTATCCGCATAAATTGTTCTGACTGCAGAATCCTGACTATAACCTTTACTATCATAAGCAAGTACTTTCCAGTACCATGTGCCGTAATCCAAGGCTGAACTAACAGTATAAGAAGTTGTTCCGCTTCCCTGCGCTATTCCCGAATAAGTTCTAAGATTCCCCGAATCAAAAGTATTCACAGTATCGATAAGCAGTTTATAAGTAATAGTATCCGAGTCATCATCAATTGAATTTGCCCAAATGAACACCGGTACAGTTGAAGTAACCGCCAGGTCAACCGGTGTGGAAACCGCAGGTACAGTGGGAGGTCGATTGTATGTAATAGTCACATCCTCAAGAGTCGGAGTATCAAGTTTAGAACTGTTCAAAAAAGCCTTTACCCGTAAATAACGGTTCCCGTTATTACCCGTGGATAAGGAATGCCCCGAATAGTTAGTATAGTAAGTTGCTCCTGTTCCGTCAGGGCCTTTGTAAGTCCAGGACGAATTATCATTATTTGAAGCCACCTGCATTTTGAGTTCGGTGAAGTTAGGCTGAGAAGTCGGATTCCAGGAAATATTTATCCAGGAAATTGCCGTCGTAGAAACACCTGTATCAATCGCAGAAGATTCCCATGTTATCGCATTTGAATTGCTTATCGAAAATTCAAATTTCCAGGTGTCGTTAAAGTAAGTCGTCGACATACTTCCGCCGGTCAATATGCATTTTTTATTATAACTGTCATAAACCATGGAATGCGTATACCTTGCAGCAGGGAAAGAAACTGATGACATCGTTCCCCACAAATTATTTGCCGCATCATAGACATATGTATCGGAATAATAGCTTGTACCGTCAAAGCCTCCAAAAAAAACCGTTTTACCGTTATCAGAATCATAACATAAAGTATGTCTTCCGCTTATTCTGGGAACCGCTGCTTTACTTGTCCATGTATTCGCGTTAATATCATATACCCATGTTTCATTATTATAAGCCGCGCCGGTAAAACCTCCTACAAGTAAATATTTTCCACCGCCGATATAGGTCATAGCATGATAAAACCTGTTTGTCGGCGGACTTAAAGGCGTCCGCTGAGTCCACGTGTTACCCGCGACATCATAGATCCATGTTTCACCCAAAGGTGTACTACCGTCTGACGTTCCGCCAAAAAGCACAATAGTATCGCTTGCAGTGTCTGTTGAACAAGCCATAGAATGAGAAAACCTGGCAGACGGCGCGGACACAGGCGCTCTATCCGTCCATGTACCGTTTCCGGCAGGGCTATATTCCCAGGTTTTTCCGTACACTGCCCCGTCATTTCCCCCAAAAAGTATCATTTGATCAGCTGCCGAAGCATATACCATTGCACCTTTATATCTTCCAGAATTGCCTGAAGCTTTGGCTTCCCAGGTGTTTGTTGACAGACTATAAGCCCAGGTATCGGAAAGCCTTGTCGTCCCGGTATATCCGCCAAAAATTAATATTTTATTTCTATTACTGTCAAAAGCATAATATGAAGCATTCCTTGGAGAAGGTCCGCTGGTGTTATTCATATTTGTCCATTTACTATTCAGCTTTAAAAAAGCATTATCTCCGCTCCCGGAAATCATTACTCCGGTAAGAGTCCCCGCCGAAAAGTCCGCATCACTTGTCTTAATGACTGTTCCGGCATAAAGACAGGAAGTAAGAATTATAACCAGACAAATATTCCTTTTCATATTATCCAGCCCTCTTTGATTTTTATCTCTGTCAATCTCCCGATTATTTCCTTTAACAACTCTTGTTCAAATATTTCTTTTTTCGTCCTGATAGTTTTTTGGAGAAATTTCAATACATTTCTTTTTACGTGGTAATCAATATCATCTATCAATGATAAAAGAATTTTCGAAGTCGCGACATCTCCAACTTCACCAAGCGCGAATACGGCATTTAAACGCTCGAACCTGTCTTTACTCTTGCCCATACTTTTTAGAATATCCAGCGCTTTGTCACTATTGTATTTATAAAGTGTTTTTGCCGCGTTTGCTCTTACTTTAAAATCCTTATCTTCCAGAAACGGAACAAGAAGCCTTTGAGCCACTTCATAATCAACTTCGTCCACAAGTTCAGCTTCTATTATTTCCACACCTTTCACCCTGTTCTTTGGATGAGATCCCTCAATAAGTTCAAATGGAGAAGAGGAACTTAGCATTTTATTTGTATTAACCTCAGTATTTTGCACCATGTTAAGGAGAATCTTTTCCTGATGCTGAAGGAAGGAGGCTTCGCGTTTTGCCGAGAGCTTAAAAGAGAAATACACGAGTCCG
>MFGS01000043.1:2052-2674 GCA_001778355.1 Candidatus Firestonebacteria bacterium RIFOXYA2_FULL_40_8 | reverse complement strand
TGATAATCGCACTGTTAAAATTTTTCGTTACGACTGTCTGATTTTCCTTTATTACATTTTTAATATCATCATCCCTCTTCATCAAATAATTCAAGAACTGCTGACGCTCTTCACTGGACTTATCAAGAATTCCTTTTAAAGTCTGATCTTTACTCCCAAAAGACTTATCAATAAGTAATTGCTGGGACTTTTGAAATTCCCCAAGCATCTTTGAAATCTCCTCGGTACTTGCCTTAGGAACCGTATTTTCCGGTGTTTTTCCATCGGGGAACAGATCTTTTCTCAAAGCCAAATACATATCATTAACCTTTTTATTTTCCGGGTCATACTGTTTAGCTTTTTCAAAGAACGGATAGGCTTCTCTTGTCTTTTTTTGAAGATAAAACTCAGAACCTTTTTCAACCAGAACCTTTACAAGAAAGTTTTTATACTTGGCATTATTTTTATCCAGCTTGACCGCATCCTCAAGTTCCTTGATAGAAGCCAAAGAATCCCCCTTGATATATTTCTGCAGTCCGGTTTCAAAATATTTTCCGGCTATATCAGTATCAGCCGCGCAGCTTCCAAAGGGCAGACAGAAAAACAGTCCGACAAGTACTCCGATAAACAACTGTTTTCTCAT
>MFGS01000043.1:0-2033 GCA_001778355.1 Candidatus Firestonebacteria bacterium RIFOXYA2_FULL_40_8 | reverse complement strand
AATGATACTGCTTTCGCAGGTTATATCGGGCGGATTTTCTGATGAGGTTAAAATACTTTTGAATTACGCCGATAGACTCATCATTCACTATATTTGCCTTACTCCTTTTTATCACTTTTCTCATTGTTCTCCCCTTTGATGCTTTTCTTGCTTACTTAAGAAGATCAAGAACTTCTAGAAGTCTTCTCAACGCTTCTTTCGCTTTTGTGTTTAAAGGATTTATCTTTAAGACTTCCTTCAGTTCCATCTCAGCTTCCGGATACTTTTTTTCCGCCATATTCTTCCTTGCTTGATTGTAATGTAAATATTCTTTTGCTTCGACATGCTCAGGATTAAGCTCTATTGTTTTTTTAAATTCAGCATCAGCAAGATCAAAACTATCTTCATCGGAATACTTCAAAGCAGCTTTAAAATGATCATCGGCTTCTTTTCCGTAAATTAATTTATTTACCTTTTCTAAGACCAATTTATATTCAGTATTTAATGGATCAATTTCCGCGATTTTTAAAGCTTCATTCTTGGCTTCCGGATATTTACCGTCTTTATAGAACTGTTCGGCTCCGGCAAGCAGTTTAACAACCGCTCTTTCTTTTACTAAAACGGCTTTTTCTTCCTGAATTACTTTTTCCTGCTGTGAAGGAGGCATTCCCAATTTCAAGGTAAGGCTCGCGCGATGCGACATTTCAAACGTTGAAAACCCTACAGCATAATCAAAAGTTACATTGAGAACCGAAATACCTGCGCCAAAAGCTGCCTCTTTATAATCTATCCCTGCCCGCAGATAAATATCCTGCCAGTACTTAAGATGATATTCAACCCCGAACCCCCATCTTAAAACCGTATTATAAAAGCTCAAAATATCAATCACGGACAGATCGGCAGAAGCCAGCAGATCTATATCTGAGAACAAATAACTTATCCCTGTTTTGAAATTCACGGGATATCTATCGGTCTCTTCTTTTAGCTTCAGAGATGCAGGAAGAATGTTTTGAACAACAGCGCCTACTTTCATATTTTTCACAGGAGAAATTACAGCACCTGCGTCAAGTCCGAGGCCAAAAGCAGAATAAACGTCAATTTCCTGAAATACCACTTTTAAATTAATCCCATAACTTAATAAGTCACTGACTTTTGCGGCATAACTGATAAAATAGCTTGATTGTTTTTCCTGATAATAGCCCAGACTTTCCCCCAGCGCACTGGTTTTCTCTGCCAGCGGCGAATCAAAACCAAATCTGGAAAACGCAACAGATGTGTTCAAATCTACAGGAAGTATACAGCCTATAAAACTGTAATTTGTTTCCGCAAGCTTAACCAGAGTAAATCCTGCTTCAGAATTGGTAATAAAAATAATTCCAGCCGGATTCCAGTACGGGGCATAAACATCATCTGCAACGCCCGTAAAAGCTTTACCCATACCAAAAGCTCTTGCACTGACAGAAAACGAATTCAGATACTCTCCCGGTAATCCGCCGCCGTCTGCGACCTGAGAATAGAAAGCAAAGGCGGCAGAGTATAGCAATACAACGAGCGCCGCAATTATTTTCATTTTTTCTCCCCCAGAACTTCATTGACTTTTTCCAAAAGCATATTAACTTGAAACGGCTTTTCCATGTAGCCGTTAACAGAATACTTTTTTTCAAGATCAAAAAGTCCTTTCATTCCGCCCTTTGCGGTCATTATTACAACTTTGATATCTTTTGTTGCCGGATTCTCTTTAAGTTTAGAGTTAACCGTGAACCCGTCCATTTTCGGCATCATTATGTCGAGAAGTATCAGGTCAGGTTTCTCCGCCGTTGCCTTAGCAAGCGCCGTTTCTCCGTCAAAAGCAGTAATTACCGCGTGTCCCGTTTTCACTAAAACAGTTTCAACTATGAACGATATATCTGTTTCGTCTTCTGCTATCAGTATTTTAGCCATTATTGCCTCCTTTCGGCAAAGTAAAGTAAAAAGTTGTGCCTTTTCCTGTTTCACTCTCAAACCAGATCTTGCCGCCATGCGCTTCGATTATACCTTTGCTCAAGGCAAGTCCA
>MFGS01000042.1:10305-11998 GCA_001778355.1 Candidatus Firestonebacteria bacterium RIFOXYA2_FULL_40_8 | reverse complement strand
ACAGATATAAGCATAAATAACTGCGGCCACTGGGAAGAATCCCGCGTGAAATTTTTGATATCTTTTACGGCCACCTCTGCAATATTCGACTTAACAAACGGAAATATCTTCCTCAGATCATAGGCATCAATTTTTTTCTTTTTATATTTTTTTAATTGATTCTCGGCAGTATTCCACCACCCTTTAAGAAACGCAATTTTTCCAAGATACAGCATTAAGGCCAGACCTGCGGTAGAAGAAAATAATAAATAAGATAAATTCAGCGTCGCAGCTTTATAATCTTTGTGAAAAAAAGAAGTTATGGCATTTGTTGCCCACCCGCTGGGCAAATACGGCGCATCCGGAGTTTCAAAAGAAGCCATGAACTCCGTAAAGCCCGCCAGTTCATGCGGATCGGTAAACCTTTCAGGTTTTATAAGACGAAACATTATAACAATGAAACTGACAGCAACAACGGATAATATCATAAAGAAATCTCTGGTCCGCCTTGCCGGAAATATGCGCATCATTCCCATAGCAAAAGAAATACTAAGAGAGCCAATCAATAGAAGGAGAAGAAATAAAACCAGCATGCAAAATGTAAAGGTAAGCAAACTTCCCTTTAGTACCACACTATAAGAAGCAAATATAGGTACGCCCATAGCAAGCACCATCCAGGAGCTGTTGATAACGGCATGGACAAATCTGGAACCCACAATGGCCGTAACCGGAATAGGCGCAGATATCAGCTGGACCATATCATCCGAAAGATAAAAAGTGGATATGGTTACAATTACATTAGAAAACAAGAGCATGAACAAAAACGATATGAACACCATGCCGAGCAATTTCCAGACCAAAATATTTCCAAACATAGGGATAGTGTTAAAATAACGGAGCATGGAAAAGAATATGGAAAATACACTCACCAGAAATATGATTGAAATCCCGGTCAGCACTATTTTCTTTGCAGCAGAACCTTTCTCTTTCCGTTTTGCCCCGTTTTTAAAACTCTTCCACCCGATATTGAGTAACCGTAAAAAATGCTCCATCCATCTCCTTTATCTAATCATAACACTTTGCTCAACTTCGTACTTTGTACATCGTACTTCGTACTTGCTATTTAATATGTTCCAGCACATTAGTCAGATCCGGAGAACCGGTAAGGCTCAGGAATATATCTTCAAGCCCGGACTTCTTTGTTTTTGCCATTTTTTTAACTTCTTTTATAGTTCCCTTAGCTATGATTTTGCCATTCATGATAATCCCGATGGTGTCACAGAGGGATTCCACGATCTCTAACGAGTGCGTTGATATAAAAAGGGTCTTCCCGGCTTTACCGAGATCAATAAATATCTCTTTAACTATCTTCGCGCTTTTTGGATCCAACCCGACCATAGGTTCGTCTACTATATACACGTCAGGATCATGCAGGATATTCCCTGCCATAACAATCTTTTGTTTCATTCCGAGGGAGTAGCTCTCTATAAGTTCATCCCCCCAGTTGTCCAGCTCTAATAATTGCAAAAGGTTTTTAATCTTGGATTCCTTTCGGACATGATCCAGATGATAAATACCGGAAATAAAATCTAAATATTCTTTTCCTGTGAGTTTTTCATAAATATAAGGCCGATCAGGTATAAATCCGATGATTTTTTTTACTTCAATAGGGTTAGCGGTAATATCATGCCCGCCTATAGTAATCTTCCCTGAG
>MFGS01000042.1:4208-10299 GCA_001778355.1 Candidatus Firestonebacteria bacterium RIFOXYA2_FULL_40_8 | reverse complement strand
TTAAGGAGCCCGCTCATCATCTTGAGCGTGGTGGTCTTACCCGCGCCGTTTGGACCGAGAAACCCGAAGATTTCTCCTTTTTTGATATCAAGATTGAGATTGTCCACCGCGGTAAAGTTCCCGTATTTTTTCGTAACACCTTCAATTTTGATCATAATATTACACTCCCCTTCTGTCATACTGAGCGGCTCTTAGCGAAGTATCTCCGCTTTAAGTACTGAGATCCTTCGCAAAAAACCGCTCAGGATGACAAAATGTGCAATATTTATTATTGTACATTTTGTCACTTTCTTTGCTTCACTTCTTTTACTTCCTTTGCTGTATTTCCTGTACTTGCTGTGTTTGCTTTGCTTGCTTTTTCCGCCTAGGCGCCCTCCAGAGGCGGGTCAAAAGCAAGATTTCGCGAAGATTTCTGGACAGATATTTGTACTTCGTCCACCTGGGTGGATTTCGTAAAGTATGAATGTCAGATATCTGGACTTTTCTCAACTCTCCTTCTCTTACTTCCTTTTCTTAACTTCCACTACTTTTTCTGCTTTGCTTGCTTCTTCCGCCTAGGCGGATTTCGCGAAGTTTTATGGACAGATATTTGGACTTCGCTCAACATGCTTCATTTACTTTTCTTAACTTCCCCTACTTTTTCTGCTTTGCTTGCTTTTTTTGCTGCTTCATGCTGCTGTTTCGTTTCAGAGAAAGTATGTGAGTGACTGCCGTCCTGTTTCAGAACAAAGAAAAGCATTTTTGTTTCAGCGGGAAAAATGGCGGCTTTTATCGAAGCAACTCCCGGATTACAGATTGGTCCTGAAGGAAGGCCATGATACAGGTAAGTATTATATTTTGACTCAATCATAAGGTCTCTACCGGTCAACCGGTCTTTATGCATTTCTTTTTCCCCAAAAGCATAAACAACCGTAGCGCAGGATTCCAGTTTCATGTTTTTTTTCAACCGGTTTGTAAAAACACCGGCAACCAGCGGCCGGTCAAAATCCGTTTCAGCTTCTCTCTCCACCATAGAAGCTAACTTCATAATATCATTCATTTTTTTCTTCCCTAAATAAATATCCCTGTCAAAACCGTTTTTTCTCCACATATCCTTAAATTCTTTGGTCATCATAAGCAGAACCTCTTCTTCTTTCATATCTTTGGTAATGAAATAGGTACTCGGAAAGAGATACCCCTCAAGCCCCGCCGTTTCAAGTCCGCATTTTTTAACAAAATCTTTATTTACACAAAGTTCTGCCATCCTTTTTTCATCAGCCAGCCCTTTATCCGAAAATAATTTTATTATCTGCCTTACAGTAAACCCTTCCGGAACAGTTACCGGATGACTTACAACCTTTCCGTTTTTCATCCTGGTTATTATACTCCAGGGCAGCATGGAAGCGGATAATTCATATTCTCCTGCTTTCATATGACCTCCCCGCAATAAAAAAATAACACGGAAAGCTATTCTTGAGCGGATAAGCCCTTCTTTCTTCAGGACGTACGATATTTTCGAAGCTCCATAACCTTTTTCAATATTAACGAACTTTGATTTTGAACCAATACTTGCAGGGAAAAACGGCAGAATGAGGATAATTATTAATATCAGGATAATTATATTTCTTTGATTAAGGAATACTGATATATTTTTCTTTTGTTTATGCTCTTTTTTTTGTTTTTTCACGCTAAACGCCTTTCTTTCCGCTTTTTTGCGCATCCACATAACTTTGAAGTATTACACATGCAGCCATTTTATCTATAACTTCCTTCCTCTTTTTCCGGCTGACATCAGCATTTATAAGAATGGACGTTGCTTCGGTAGTGGAAAACCTTTCATCCCAGGTCTCAACCGGTATACTCACTTCTTTTTTAAGTTTTTCCACCCAGCTAAGAACCTGTTTGGCTTTAAAAGCCACTTCATTCTTTAAATTATAAGGCATTCCGACAACAAATTTTTCAACATTTCCATACTCAGCCGCCAGCTTTTTAATCTCGGGGATGCCGATAGCGCTAGGAACTACTTTTAAAGGATGGGCAGACCCTGTAAGCTCATCAGTAATGGCAACTCCTATTCTTTTATCGCCGTAATCAATACCCATAATACTCATAACTTCCCGGACCTCAGGATAGAAATAACCAGAACAAGCCCTAAAAATGCTGCAATAAAATAGCCCAGAAAGCCGTAAAGAGGTATTTCCATAACTTTTGGGCCTACTCCCGAATATGTTATAATTGAAGAACCAATTATGAGCGCGCCTATTATAAATGCCGCGGCAAGCCGGTTAGTCGCCCTGTCCATTTCCCTGATAAGCGGCTCCAATCCTACATGCACAAATTCTATTTCCAGCTCCCCTTTTCTGATTTTCTTGAAAATCTCACCAATATCTTTCGGCAAAGTTTTTAAAAAACTAAATATTGACATCGCGCCGCTTTTGGCATCATTCAGAAGACGCGCCGGTTTGACACTGTCTTTTAGAAATTTTAACGCGTGAGGTTTTGCCGCTTCAACAAAATTAAAATCCGGATCAATCTCACGGATAACACTTTCTACCGTAAAGAACACCTTACCGAGAAGCACAAAATCCTTATTTAAAGAAAACCCGTATCTTCGTGCCAGGTCGGACAGTTCATAAATGACATTCCCCATGTTAATTTTATCCAGAGGAAACCTCCGGTAACGTTCCATCATCATTACAGCTTCTTTTTCAAATTCTACATTTTCCTCATCTTCGGATACTATACCAAGAAGCCTATACTCCTCCACATTAATGTCCAGGTCTTTTTCCATAAAGGAAAGTACCAGATAAGAAAATTTCTTAATATTTGCCTGTGTGAGTTTTCCCGTCATTCCAAAATCGACAAGGCCTATAACATTGTTTTTCATAATAAATATATTACCGGGATGCGGGTCCGCCTGGAAAAAACCGCGTTCAAACACCATTACATAATACAGATTGATGAGATGCCGGGCAATGACTTTTTTCCGATGTATCGAAAAATGAGAGACCGCCGAGAGCTTTACACCATCGATATACTCCATGATCATAACAAGTTCACCGGAATGATCAAAATATATCTTGGGTATGACAACTGTTTTACTGCCCTTAAAAAAATCCCTTATCTTGTCCGCATGCGCCATTTCATAGGTAAAATCCAGCTCCCTGTTCATGGCCTGAGAAAACTCCTCAACTACACCGACCGGATTATAAACCTTTGCTTCGGGAATGTGTTTTTCAATAAGCCGCGCGAGGATAAAAAGAATATCCAAATCCCTCTTTATCTCTTCCTTAATACCGGGACGCTGGATCTTTATTACAACTTTATCTCCGCTTACTTTTAATACAGCGTAATGTACCTGAGATATTGAGGCCGAAGCCAAAGGCACCTCGTCCACCCTGGAAAATACCTTATCGCAAGGCCCACCCAACGATAACTCCAGAATGTTTTTTGCTTCAGAAAAGGAGAAAGGTTTTACCGCATCCTGCAGTTTCGATAACTCTTCAATAAAATGCTGGGGCAGGATGTCAGCGCGGAGGGAAAGTATCTGGCCGAACTTAATAAAAGTAGGCCCAAGCTCTTCAAACATTTTCCGTACTTTCACAGCTGAATCAAATATATCGGACTGCTTGAGCTCTTTCGGTTTTACAACTCTTTTTTTAAGAGTTACATGTCTCGCAAGCTGTATTCTGTGAACAATATACTCAAAACCATATTTTGAAAAAACATTGAGTATCTCGCGGAGACGTTTAAAATTTTTATATGTCCGCCCTATTTTTATCAGATCCATCTAAAATACTACTTTTTCCTTTTTTTCTTAAGCTTGCTTTCCATCGCTCTAAGATCAGACATCGTCGCCAGGTCAAGCTTTTTTATAAGCTTTTTGACTTCGGCTTCCGCTGCTACTTCTATTCTTTTTTTGGTCTTTACGGCTTCTTTAACTACACTATTCACCGCACTCTTGGCGTCTTTTTCGGAAACTTCCCCTCTTTTTACAAGTTCCTGCATTATCTTCTTTGAAAGCTGTTCCGTGAGCGTAAGTGCTCCCAGTCCCGCAAGCATCGCCTTTCTGACATTTTTATTCATTTGCTGTTCCTCCTTATTGATATTTGTTCATTAATGATATCACACGAAAACAACTATTACAATCTCTCTTCTTCTGTGTGCTTGGTTTTTAAATGATCTCATATCTTACTTTCTTTCTGTACTCAGAAGGGGAATTTCCGGTGTATTTTTTGAATATTTTGGAAAAGTAGAAGGCATCAGTAAAACCTGTGGCGTCGGCTATCTCTTCCAGTCGTTTATCACTGGAGGCAAGATATATTTTGGCTTTTTCTATTCGTTGAGAGTTGACATATTTAACAGGGGACAATCCGAAGGTTTCAGAAAAAGAGTTTGAAAAGTAAACAGGGTTTAACCCCGCTCTAGAGGAAAGCTCCTCTAAAGACATTTGGCGCATTATATTCTTTTCTATAAACTCAAGGACAGCCGTGAACTTAACCAGTTTTTCTATTCTTTTACCGTGACCGGCAGGAACATGTTTTGGAATAAAGAACGAAAGCAAGTATCGCACCAGCACATCAGATTCAAAACGGCTCTTCAGATCATTGTTTTTACTAATTTTAAGGAGTCTTTTAACTCTTTCCTCTATTTCACCGGGGTTTTCGAGTTTTACATCAAGTACAGGATCTATTATCTTAAATAACTCTACCGTAGAGTATATTTTTGCCGAGAAATGTATCCAGTGTTGTCCGAAATCCTCTTTCCCCGCAGTCTTCAACCTAGAAAAAGCAGGAACTATATATAGATGACCTTTCAACAACCGGACCTTCTTTCCATTAACAAACATCAACCCTTCACCGCTATCTATATAGTAGATTCTGGTAAAAGGGTCACATAACTCAAATCTCCACCACTTCCCGCAAATAGAATGCTTCGCAGTATGCAATTCAATTTTAAGTGTATCAAGAAGGTTTTCCATAAAACTATTATAACGGCTCGGGTTTAAAAAAATCCATATAAATCTGTGGTTTGTCCATTCAATTGCGAGCCATGGCGAGATATACTACCTATAGAAAGTACAAACTACAAAGTACGAAGTACAAAGTAAAAACTATAAAATCAATCTTCGTACTTCTCAACTTCACTTTGTACTTTGTACATCGTACTTCGTACTTATTCTTACAAGGGGGATTATATTATGAAAGAAAACATTTTGCAGCAGAAGGGCTCCACTTCCTGGTTCACACACGACCGGTTTGGCATGTTCATTCACTGGGGGCTTTACTCGCTTCCGGCACGGCACGAGTGGGTAAAATGCAAAGAGGCCATTTTGGATAAAGATTATCAAAAATACTTTGACCACTTCGAACCGGACCTTTACAACCCCGAAGAATGGGCGGATTCGGCAGTTAAAGCAGGGATAAAGTACTTTGTGATTACCACAAAACATCATGAAGGATTTTGCCTCTGGGATACAAAATATACGGATTTCAAAGCCCCAAAGACCCCGCTTTGCGGAAAGGATTTGCTCACACCGATGGTCAAGGCCTTTAGAGACAGAGGTATTAAAGTCGGGTTTTACCACTCGCTTCTTGACTGGCACCATCCGGATTATACAGTTGACAACCGCCACCCGATGAAGAAGAACAAAGAATATCTCAAAAATGAATCCAAAAAGGATCCGGCAAAATACAGAAAATATCTTTACGGTCAGGTGGAAGAACTTATGACCGGTTTCGGAAAAATTGATGTTATCTGGTTCGACTTCTCCATTCCCCCAAATGAAGGATTTAAAGGTAAAGGGAAAAAAGAATGGGGCAGTGAAGAACTAATAAAAATGATACGAAAAAACCAGCCGGAGATAATAATTAACGACCGTTTAGAGATACCTCAGGATATTTTCACTCCCGAGCAGAGCCAGCCGAAAGAATGGCATAAAGTTAACGGAAAAAAAGTTACCTGGGAGGTTTGTCACACTTTCAGCGGTTCCTGGGGCTACCACAGGGACGAGCAGTCCTGGAAATCCACTGAAACCTGTATCAAGCTTCTTATTGACACCGTAAGTAAAGGCGGAAATATACTTTTAAATGTAGGCCCGACAGCCAGAGGC
>MFGS01000042.1:216-4171 GCA_001778355.1 Candidatus Firestonebacteria bacterium RIFOXYA2_FULL_40_8 | reverse complement strand
TGGGTGAATGGATGAAACGCCACTCCCCTTCTATCTACGGATGTACGGAAGCGCCGAAAGAATTTAAATGCCCGGAGGATTCACGCTTCACTTATAACTCCGAAACGAAGCGCCTCTACCTTCACCTTTTCAGCTGGTGCTCCAAACATATCTATTTGGATTTTGCGGATAAAATAGAATACGCACAACTTTTAAACGACGCTTCGGAGATCAAAGTCCAAAGTAATAGTTCATGGGGAGTTGATGTTGGAAAGAATCAAGCGTGCCTGACCTTGCCTGATTTAAAACCAATGGTTGAGGTTCCTGTAATAGAGATATTCCTGAAGTAAAGGGCTTTCAAGTCAGGATTTGATCACCACTTTCCTGAGAGGAGTTTAGCCCATTCCTCTTCCAGGTCATATCCGGCATCTTTGCCTGTTTGAACCTGCGCAAAACCGGCAAAGATATCTTCAATCTCTAATTTTTCCTCGGCGATATCCAAAGTATAGCCGTTTTCAACAACACCTTTCCGTTTACCGGGATATCGGGCTAAAACAACTTTTGCGCCGTCAACCCGCCAGACAAACGAAGCTCTAACCTCTCCGTCCTTTTCTTTTCGCACATAATATCCGGAAGGCACTCCCATTTTATTCTTCAACTGCGCCGCTAATTTAGCCCTGGATTCAGATTCTTTTTTCACAGAAAACCTTACACTCACTAACTGATCCTTCCTTGCACTATAACCAACTCCCGATAGACACTCATCCCGGTATTTGTCGCGGTAATCACTTCGTTCGTTATAAAAGTCATCAGCCTTAAGCTCGCTTCTGATTTTTTTAATATTATCCATAGGCATCCCGAGATATAGGCCTTTTAGTCCCTCCGGAAAATACTTTTCAGTGTCCGGTTTTTCTATTACCGATAAATCTTTCATAAATAAATCGAAATCTGACTCTAAATATTTCAAATCAAAAGGTTTGTCAAACATTTTTACGGGATATTGAGGCATGCCTTCTTTCCTAAATGAGACCATAATAATTCCCAAAGGATTTCTTTTATTCTTTCCCAATCGCATCAAGGATTCAGGAGCCGACATAGTCAAAACGACGTCAAAACCCTCTATTTTCCATTCAAAATATAATGACCGGCCCCCGGAAGCTGTATCACTTGACATACTCTTTACAGGCTTATCATAGAACTCATTCATGATTTGATATATGTTATTCCCATATTGGACTATTGCCGCAGCCACCTCCCAATTATCTTTCATTAACCACGGAGTCATCAAGGTGAGCCCCTCAATTTTACCTTCAGAAAAACTATAAACGCTGCTTTCAAAAACAGGAGACTTTACGGATTCAAGATACACAACTGCGGTATTCTCTGATTTTTTACCCGGATTTTTTAGCTCAGTCAAATTAGGATGGAGTTTCTTCACTTCTTCCAGGCTCATGCCGACTTTAACCTGTTTGCCTGTCGAAAGCAATTCTCTGAGTGATTTTAATGCTGTATCTTCGGCACAGGCATACTGGCCGAGAAAAATCATCGCCAAACTGAAACTGAGAGCATTTTTAAAATATCTCATTTTTTCACCCCAACACAATTAAAGCTTCGCTTCTATTATCTCAGTAGTTTTATTGAGGAGAACTTTCATATCAGGTACGGAAGAAGCCTTACAGCCGCCTTGAGCCATGTCTTCTCTTCCGCCGCCGCTCCCTTCTGTTAACGCGGCTATTTCTTTAACTATAACGCCGGCTTTTACTTTTTTGGAGAGCTCTTTGGTCACCATGCAGAGATAAGATATTTTATCTTCACCCTTCGTAAAAAGAACTATAACCCCATTCGGCACTTTATCACGAATTTTATCGCCTATCTCACGCAAGTCCCCGGGATTTACTCCCTGAAGTTCCTGTACCGCAATTTTTGCGCCTTTTACTTCTTTTGCTTCCTTAAGAACATCGTCCGTTTTGGCAACGCCCTCGCCCCTCTTAAGCTTTGAGACCTCTTTCTCGAGGGACTTTATCTGTTCGGCAAACTTACTTATTCTTTCCACTATCTGATTATCTTCAAGTTTTAAAAGCTCGGACAGGTCATTTAATATCTTTTCTTTTTCCTTAATGATCTTATAAGCTCCAAGTCCAGAAACTGCTTCTATCCTTCTTATACCCGAAGCAACGGAGCTTTCCGACGTAAGCTTTACAACTCCTATCTTTCCTATATTTTTCACATGCGTACCGCCGCAGAACTCTTTACTGACGCCTTCCACCGAAACTACCCTTACGGAATCCCCGTATTTTTCCCCGAAAAGCGCAACTGCTCCTGTTTTCTTTGCTTCCGCTATAGGAAGTTCGGTGACTGTGACATTTGAGCTTTCTATTATCTTTTCATTAATAAGATTCTCTATTTTGTCGAGTTCTTCTCTGGAAACGGCTTTAAAATGATTAAAGTCAAATCTGAAGTAATCCGGTCCGACGTAAGAACCCGCCTGCCTGATATGCTCACCAAGTACTTTTCCAAGAGCCCAATGTAGAAGATGCGTTGCCGTGTGGTTACGCATTATAGCTTTACGTCTTACAACATCAATAGATGCTTTTACAAAATCCCCGACCTTTACGGTGCCTTTTTTAATTTTTGCTTTATGAACGGTAACTTTCTGCTGGAATTTTTCTGAGTTAGCCACCATCGCGGTGAATTTATCATTTGAGATAACTCCCGCATCACCTGCCTGACCGCCCATCTCACCATAGAAAGGGGATTTATTAAGAAGTATTGCGACCTCATCACCTTCATTTGCCGCATCCACTACTTTACCGTCCTTTATCAGCCCGATAACTTTCGCTTCAGCGTCATAGGAATCATAACCGACAAACTCTGTCTTTGCAAATTGTGCCAGCTGTCCGCTCATCTCTTTTTCGCCAGACCCCTTCCAGGCAGAACGCGCTTTTTCCTGCTGGGCTGTAAACGCTTTGTCAAAACCCTTTTCGTCAACTTTAACACCCTTCTCAGCGGCAATTTCCATTGTGAGTTCAAGTGGGAACCCGAAGGTATCATAAAGTTTAAACGCTTCTTCCCCCGGAATCATCCCTTTATTCTTATCCATAAAACCTTCAAGCAAGTTCATCCCCTGATTCAAGGTCTCGAGGAATCTCTCTTCTTCCTGCTTTATTATCTGGCTTATCTGTACCTTACGTTCATCAAGCTCAGGATACGGAAGCTTCATTTGTTCAACCACATTTCCCGACAACTTATACATAAACGGCAAGTCCTGCCCGAGAAGCTTCCCAAATCTTACAGCTCTTCTGATTATTCTCCGGAGAACATATCCGCGCCCTTCATTTAGAGGGAATATCCCGTCTCCGATGAGGAACGTCGCTGCCCTGGCATGATCGGCAATAACTTTCAGCATGATATCTTTCTTTACTTCTTTTTTATAGATAGTATTAGTAAGCTTTCCCGCTTCAAGCACCAGCGGTTTAATAATATCAATGTCATAATTATTTTTTGTATTCTGGATTATAGAGGCAAGACGTTCCAGCCCCATTCCTGTATCAACTCCGCGGTTCTGCAAGGGTTTAAAAGTCCCATCGGGTTGCGCGTCAAAACAGGGGAATACGTTATTCCAAAACTCTTCAAATCTGTCGCAATCACATCCCGGCTTACAATCCTTCTTGCCACATCCGTGTTCTTTGCCGAAATCTATATATATTTCACTGCATGGCCCGCAAGGTCCCGTACCGCCTACCGGCCCCCAGAAATTATCTTTCTTCCCGAGACGTACAATTCTTTCTGCAGGAAGCCCGATTACTTTACTCCAAATTTCATAGGCCTCATTGTCCTCTTCATATATACTCGCCCAAAGGTTATCCTTTGGAAGCTTTAAAACGTTTGTAATAAAATCCCAGGAGTACTCTATAGATTCTTTCTTGAAGTAATCACCAAAAGAAAAATTCCCGAGCATTTCGAAAAATGTATGATG
>MFGS01000042.1:0-174 GCA_001778355.1 Candidatus Firestonebacteria bacterium RIFOXYA2_FULL_40_8 | reverse complement strand
GCATTTCTGACAGGAAGTTGCCCTGACATATTCGAGTTTGCCCTTGGAAACATACATGGACTTGAACTGCACCATCCCCGCGGAAGTAAATAAAAGAGTAGGATCATTTGACGGTATTAAAGAGTCACTACGGACAATAGTATGACCGTGGGACTTGAAATAATCTAAAAATAA
>MFGS01000041.1 GCA_001778355.1 Candidatus Firestonebacteria bacterium RIFOXYA2_FULL_40_8 | reverse complement strand
CTTCTTTCCCACGCTTCCATTGTGGCCCGGGAATACGGTTTACCTGCCGTTGTGAATGTCTCAAATGCCGCGAAAATAATAAAAGACGGGGATATGCTTGAAGTTGACGGAAACAACGGAATTGTAAGAATTATAACAGTATAAGAAAAGATTGCCGGTTAAATAATCCTTTACCTATACATTAAAAACCTGCTAAAATCAATGTATGCGCAGCATTAATATCTCTGAGAAGCTCTTAAATACCATAGGAATAATAGGTCTTGTCTGCATTTGCAGTGCTATTTTTTATTTTAATACGGTTGTTTTTGTTGTCGGTTCAATTGCAATCGCGTTTTTTGTAGTTGCTTCTTCGCTTAGCGTCGGTTTTGAAACGATGGACTATGACGGAATCATGCGATCGGTTACCGAGATAATAGAAACAGACAAAGAAAAACTGGTTCACAGTCAGGATACCATAAAACTTTCCCGTATTATTGAAGAACTTGACAGGATAAAAAAGCCGGAGCTGCTTTCGGCCGTTGTAAATAAATACGCAGCCAACCTTGAAGATAAGTCGCCCAAGGTGCGTGCGGAAACTGCCCGTATGTTTAAAAAAATAATCCCTACCATGCAAAAAGCGGAACACGGGAAAACTTATATTGATTTAAATGCAACCTTTATTGATGTAGAGGACCTGGAAACGGACAGGGGCGCTTATTTTGAAATTGCCGACCTTCTGGAAAAAGGTATTCCCTGGTTTGTTGAAAAGGACATCTATAACAAACCCAATGAAATAATTCAAATGTTCAGCAATCATTCTGAGAATGAAGAACAGCAGGATCGTGCAAAATGGGCTTTTAAAGTACTTAAAAAGATTGCAAATAAAAATCTGGTAGAACTTTTGATACGGGCTCTCAGATCGGAAAATTCTATTACGCGGAAGGAAGCTTACTTTTTTATTAAAAACATGAGCAGTAATCCTGCGGCGACAAAATTCAATAAGCGGGTTGTTAAAGAATTAAAAGATGTTGATAATGATACAGCTAATGATCTTAAAAATGTGCTAACGGGAGGCAAGAAATGATAGAGCGGCTTAGTATTTCCTTGCGTTTAATACTTGTATATGGTCTCATATTTCTGGTTATTGGTTTCTTAATATTGCTTCCCATAAATGATCTGAAAGTGAAAATAGCGCTGGGTGTATTCCTGGGAGGACTGCTTGCTTTTGTTATCAGGAGATTTATTGTTAAACCTATTTTGAAAGTTGTCACAAGTGCCAGGGATGCCAGTATCGAAGTTGTAAAAGGCGATCTGACCATGAAGCTGTTGAATGAAAAACTGGAAAATACGGTGGCTGATAATATGCGGTTGAATGCTTCCTTAAGAAATAAAAATGAGGATATGGAAGCACTTATTTACAGTATTTCCCATGATCTTCGGGTGCCCCTGTCAGGAATAGAAGGCTATTTGGGGCTGCTTTCCGAGAAAACAAAAGACGCTTCTCCTGACTGCGCGCGTTATATCGGAAAAGTAAAAGAAAGTTCTGATTTTATGAATACCATGATAAAGTCCCTGCTTGAACTTTCCAGGATCGAAAAGATAGAAGAAAAAAGCCAGAATGTCAATATCGGCGCGCTGGTCCAGACCATACAGGGAATGCTTGATCCCGAATTGGAAAAAAGAGGTATAAAGTTAATCATTAAAGATAAGCTGCTTCCCTGCTATGGCGGAAAAAACAGGGTGCAGGAAGTTTTTCAAAACCTTTTACAGAATGCCGTGAAATTCAGTAAAGAGACTCACGGCGCTTATATTGAGATCGGCTCTAAGAAGCTTGATGATAAATTTATTGAATACCGGGTGAAAGACAACGGTATAGGGGTTGAACCGGAAGAACAGGGGAAAATATTCAGTATTTTTTATAAAGTGAGGGATACGGGCAGAGAAGGCCACGGTGTCGGACTTGCCATAGTCAGAAAAATAGTGGCAAAGCACGGCGGGCATCTCAGACTTGAGTCCAAGAAAGGCGAAGGTACAACTTTCTTTTTCACTCTGCCGGCAGCAAGGTAACGCTGAAAAAAAGTACAAAGTACAATGTACGAAGTACGAAGTTGAGCAAAGGTGTAGATATTAAATCATAATGTATTTGCGAAATCGACCTGGGTAGATGAAGAAGAAAGACAATTATTCTGTCATCCCGTACGTTTTATCTGATACGGGATCCAGTGTCTGTGTTTTATTTATAATAATGATACATTAATGTAAGCAAAGCTTTTCTCGAGTGGAAATATATATAGTTGTCAACAAGTTGTTGACAAGGCTAGATAAAACTTCGTACTTTGTACCTTGTACTTCATACTTGCACTTACGTGAGCAACGTGCTTGTCCTCCAAAGCCCAAGGCGCAGGAGGGGAACGTTTTAACGGAATAGCTTACGTGCATATTCTAATGCGTCAACATTGTTTTCTAGTACGAATATATTTTTCGTTTAGAAGGAGTCACTTATGTCAAAAAAAGTTAAGGGGTTAAAAAAGGGTCGCTGGACCCTCCGGACTGACCTGCAGGATTTTATTTATCAGAATATTAATCCTTACGAAGGGGATGCTTCTTTCCTTTCGGGACCTACCAAGAGAACGCTTGCTTTATGGAACAAGGTGGAAAAACTTTACGCGCTGGAAAGAAAAAGAGGCGGAGTATTAGATATAGATACGGAAACCGCAGGCGGTATTATTTCGCACGGTGCGGGTTACATTGACAAAAAAAATGAGCTTATAACCGGGCTTCAGACCGATAAACCTCTTAAGAGGGCGGTGAAGCCGATAGGCGGGGTGCGGCTGGTACAAAAAGCTTGTGATGCGTACGGTTATAAACTTTCTCCCAAACTTGTCGAGGTTTATACAAAATTTAGAAAATCTCATAATGATGCGGTTTTTTCCGTTTATTCCGAAGAAATGAAAAAGATCAGGAGTCTCGGTATTATTACCGGACTGCCTGACAGCTATGCAAGGGGAAGGATTATCGGGGATTACAGGCGTCTTGCCCTCTACGGACTTAATTATCTTATTAAAGAAAAAGAGAAGGACTTTAAGAAGATAGATGATAATATGTCGACTATGTCCATCCGTTTACGGGAAGAGGTGAAGGACCAGCTCCAGGCATTGAAGGATATGATTGTTCTCGGAAAAACCTATGGTTTTGATCTGACCCGTCCCGCAAAAAATGCAAAAGAAGCAATACAGTGGACTTATCTTGCGTATTTGGCGGCGGCAAAAGAATCCGACGGCGCGGCTATGTCTATCGGCCCTATCTCTGTTTTCTTTGATGTCTATCTGGAAAGAGATATTAAAGCAGGTATTCTTACCGAAGAAAAAGCCCAGGAGCTTGTTGATGATTTTACCATTAAACTCCGGCTTATACGCCAGCTTAGAGCGCCTGAGTATGACCTCTTGTTTGCGGGGGACCCGGTGTGGGTGACCATAGTCCTCGGAGGCATGACGAGCGACGGCCGGACGAAAGTTACCAAAACCGATTTCCGTTTCTTGAATACGCTTAAAAATCTCGGACCTGCGCCCGAACCAAATCTTACGATACTGTATTCGCCCCGGCTGCCTATCGGGTTTAAAAAGTTTGCTGTTGAAATGTCAATAAATACGAGTTCGATCCAGTATGAAAATGACGATCTTATGCGGCCTATTGCGGGGGATGATTACGGTATCTCCTGCTGTGTTTCACTCCTTAAAGCCGGAAGCCAGATCCAGTATTTTGGAGCCAGATGCAATCTTGCTAAAGCGCTTTTGTTGGCTTTAAATGAAGGACGGGAAGAAACTTCAGGCGAGCTGGTTATACCGGACGTTCCGAAACTTAGGGGGGAATATCTCGACGCTGAACAGGTAAGAGAAAATTTTAACTATGTAGTCAGCTGGCTGGCAAAGCAATACGTGAAAACAATGAACGTCATCCACTGGGTACACGATAAGTATTACTACGAAGCGGCACAGATGGCGTTACTTGATACTAATCTTGACCGGCTAATGGCTTTCGGTATTGCAGGTTTTTCTGTCGTAGTTGATTCGCTCTGCGCTATCAGATATGCCAAGGTAAAACCTATCAGGGATAAAAATGGCATCACAAAGGATTTTGAAATTAAAGGTGATTTTCCATGCTTTGGAAATGATGACGAAAGAGCGGATAACAGAGCCAGAGATCTGGTAATTAGTTTCATTACCGAACTAAGAAAGACTCCGATATACAGAAGGGCTAACCCGACGCTTTCCATTCTTACAATCACAAGTAATGTGCTTTATGGAAAGGTAACCGGAGCTACACCGGACGG
The DNA here is from genome assembly GCA_001778355.1 of Candidatus Firestonebacteria bacterium RIFOXYA2_FULL_40_8. Lineage (GTDB taxonomy): Bacteria > Oederibacteriota > D2-FULL-39-29 > D2-FULL-39-29 > D2-FULL-39-29 > D2-FULL-39-29. The sequence continues at coordinate 7,952 of MFGS01000041.1, read as the reverse complement.
CAGAAAAGCAGGTGAACCGTTTGCCCCCGGAGCAAATCCGATGTTTGGCAGGGAGAAGAACGGTGTTTTGGCATCGCTCGATTCCGTTTCCAAACTCCCGTATTATGCGGCGCAGGACGGAATCTCGAATACTTTTTCGATAGTTCCGTCGGCACTTGGAGTTGATAAAGAAACCCAGAAAGCTAACCTGATAAAAATACTGGACGGCTACTTTACAAGAGGCGGCCATCACATAAATGTTAATGTCCTGGATAAAGTGCTTCTTAAAGATGCCATGGTGCATCCGGAAAAATATCCACAGCTTACCATCAGGGTGTCCGGCTATGCGGTGCATTTCACCAAGCTCTCCCGCGACCACCAGGAAGAGATAATCAAACGCACGTTCCATGAAGCGCTATAAGAACTATTGACAAATGACGATTGACAATTGACAATTGACAATTTATGGTAGGCAGAAAAAGCTCTGCCAATATAATAATAACACCTTAGTGTAGAACGTTAGTAACGTGAGCAACGTGCTTGTCCTCCGAAGCCCTAGAGGCGGAGGAGGGGAACGTGTAACGATTCTAATCTGGAGAGCTGAATTTACATGAAAAAGAGCGCACAGATCCACTCTATCGAAACCCTGGGTACCCGCGATGGGCCGGGGCTTCGCTGTGTCTTCTTCCTGTCAGGGTGCAATTTTAAATGCAAATTTTGTCAAAACAGGGATACGTGGTCTTCTAAAGGTTCTGAAAAAATTACGCTTCATGCTATTTATGACCGACTGCTCCGTCTGCTTCCGTATCTGCAAAAAGACGGCGGGGGAATAACTGTCTCAGGCGGGGAACCTTCTCTTCAGTCGGATTTTGTTATTGAGTTGTTTAAAATGGCTCATGGTATGAAACTTACTACTGCTCTCGATACAAACGGCACCTGCAAACCAAAGTTCATTAAAAAACTTCTTGCCGAGACGGATACGGTGCTTCTGGACGTAAAAGCAAGTACGTTAAAACTGCATAAAGAGCTTACCGGCGGAGATCTTGAAACGGTTCTTAACTTCGGCAGGGAAGCTGCTTCTGGTTGGGTTAAAAGAGGAACTCCAAAACTTGTGATACGGAGAGTTCTCCTTCCCGGTATTAACGATTTAAAATTAGAAATGGATAAACTCTCGGAGTATGCGTTAAGTCTGGCAAAACTTCCTGAAATAGAGCTGATCCCTTATCACCGTCTTGGTGTTCACAAATGGAAAGAAATGAAAAAGAAGTATCCGTTGCCGAAACTCAACCCGCCAACCACCCGTGACTGGGAAAAAGCCGCGGAAAGGTTGAGAGCGAAAGGGCTTGTGGTGTATAAAGGCTAGAAGTGCAAGTACGAAGTACGAGGTACAAAGTACGAAGTTTTAAATTTTGGAGTTTTTATTAAATTAAATGCCACATTAATGTAAGCAAAGCTTTTCTCGCAAGGAAAGATATATAGATGTCAACAATGGTTGACATTGCGAGATAAGACGTTATAGACCTTTATGGACTTTTACAGACTTTTATGGACATGCGGTTATGTCTGAGTTAGCGTAATATTTTTACAAGAAGGAGTTTTTATGCTGCGTTACTTGTACGTTGCTCTCGGAGGTGCTATCGGAAGTGTGCTTCGGTATGCGGTTTCCGGGTTGGATTTTAAGCTTTCCAATGGTATCTTTCCGACAAGTACATTAATTGTAAATCTATTTGGTTCTCTGGTTATCGGTATTTTGTGGGGGATGTTTGAACGGTTTGAATTTTCTCCGATGCTTCGAGTGTTTCTTTTTGTCGGTATTCTAGGAGGATTTACGACTTTTTCGTCATTTAGTCTGGAAAATTTAAATCTTTTGCGTGACGGTGAAGTTAAAACGGCCGTTATTTATATTCTTATTACTAACATCTCAGGAATTGGTCTTGCTTTTGGCGGGTATTTTGCAGCAAGAGTCCTGACAAATCTTACAAGGTAAGTAATAGATAGATTAGAATAAGAGATTGTTGTAGGAATTGGTCGGCTTGTTGTTGTCGAGAGAGAGAGAGAGGGCAAATGAGATCTGGAGCTTGTAATACCTATATAGCTTTCATAAGAGGAATAAATGTAGGTGGAAAGAACATTATTAAAATGGAATCATTGCGTCTTGAATTTGAAAAAATGGGTTTTCAGTCGGTAAAGACATATATCCAAAGCGGCAATGTTATATTTAAGTCTGAACTGAAGGATACAATAAGGATTGAAGAGACGATAGAAAAAGCGTTATCAAAGGCATTTAAATATAAAGCAAAAGTATTAGTAAGGTCAAAAAAAGAAATGAAAGATACGATCCTTAATTTCCCCGGGATATTTAGAGAGCCCGAATGGAAACATAATATTATTTTTTTAAGCAAGAAGATTGATTCGAAAAATATATTGAAACAATTGGAGATAAAAAAAGACATAGAGCAGACTTCTTATTGTAAAGGTGTTTTGTTTTGGTCGGCGAAACTGGATAAAATAATCAGATCGAATATGTTAAGACTGTCGGCACGTCCTGAATACAAAGAAATGACCGTAAGGAATACAAATACAACAAAAAAAATAATTGAATTAATGAATGGGTGATACGATTCACATTCTTCATTTAAGCGACATTTATCATTGTAGAAGTTGGAGGGTAAAATGAAATTACCGGAAGAAGGGATGCTGCTTAGGATATTTATCGGAGAATCTGATAAATATGAAGGAAAGGCTCTTTACGAATATATAGTACTTAAAGCAAGAGAACTTAACCTGGCAGGAGCAACGGTAACAAGGGGAATCATGGGTTTTGGTGCTGATAGCCGTGTGCATTCCGCAAAGCTGCTTCGTCTTTCTGAGGATCTTCCGGTTGTAATAGAACTGGTTGATTCGGAAGAAAACCTGAACAAGCTGATGCCCTTTCTTGAAAAAGCGGTCATAGAGGGCTTAATTACGAGCGAAAAAGTTAGAGTTCTGAAGTACAGACATAAAAACTCTTAGAGGAATTGCAAGATGGATCTTGAAGCTTGTTATAAAGAACTGGGTGTTAACTCCGGTATGACTATGGACCAGATACATACTGTTTACCGCAATCTCTGTAAAAAATATCATCCGGACCTTTATGAAGACGGTGACGAAAAGATGGCGGCGCATGAAAAGTTCATAATGATAGATTCGGCTTATAAAACACTTCTGAAAAATCATATTGAAGGGATGGAAGCAAAAAACAGAATTGGCGATATGGTAGACCTTATATTAAAAAAGATGGAATTAAGAATGCGAAGTATGGACATCGCGGCAGGGCATCTGGACAATATGTTCTGGGGTTCTGTTGCAGGTATAGGTATGCTTGCCGGAACGGGTTTTCTGGTTGCTTCCCTTTCACCATTAATCGGATATTCTATAGTCGGCGCATGTTTGTTGGGACTTTATGTAATGTGTAGGATACGAAGATAATTTAATTTTGGAGGAACATTATGCTTCCTGAAAAACATACAACTTATTATGACATCATTGATTCCTTTAAAGGCAAGGGCTGTCCTATCTGCTCTCTTGTTGACCGTTCCGTTAACGCTTTCTTTAAATCTTTCCTTATGGAGTTTGTGCTGAATAATAATATAACGAAAAAACTGAACAAATCAAAAGGTTTCTGCGAAAGACACGGGTTCAGTCTGATAAAGCACGGCGACAGCCTGGCAACGGCTATCACCTATAATGTCCTCATGGATGATCTGTTGACTGAGTTGAAAAAAACAGGTGCAGTGAAAAGCAGCTTCTTTAATAAAGAAGGTGATTGTCCTGCCTGTGAAGCCTTTGATGAATCTAACGAGAGATACACTGATGCTTTTGTTATGTACGCCGTATATCCTGAGTTGCTGGAGAAATATCAAGGATCTACGGGTGTTTGTGTTCCGCATCTCAGAAAGATCCTTACCAAATGTAAGGATAAAGAACTTTTGAAGCAATTAGTAGAAATACACTTAAGTTTTTACGGTAAACTCAATGACGAATTGATCTCAATAATCAGAAAAAACGACTACCGCTACTCCAAAGAACCCTGGGGTTCAGAAAAAGACGCCTGGATCCGCGCCGTAGAAAAGTTCGTAGGCCGCCAGTATAAAGATTAATGACGGAGGCGCGGATGCTTAGATGCTCGGATGCGCAGATAGCGAATTCTTCTCTTTTTCAATTTAAATCACTAGAAAACCCGCAATAGTTGGTTCTATCTGTGTCATCTCTTCGAAGGGTTCGACATAATTTATTGACGGAAAGCCTTGACAAAAGTTAAGGTCGACTGTCCCTTTGTGACAGTCACCGTGTGACTGTCACACTTTTTTTGAATTCTTTGTAAATCACTAGGAAACCCAAAGGGGAAGTTGGCCCTATCTGTGTTATCAGGACTTGACAATGGTTAAGTCCATATGTTACTATGTGAAAGAAATGGCACATAGTTTAGCGGGGGAAGGATGCGAAATCAGGAAAGAAAATATCAGTTGCAGGCGGAGATTTTAAAGGCGCTAGCGCATCCTGTACGTATTAAGATAGTGGAATTTCTTGCGGGCGGGGAGCAGTGTGTTTGCAAGATTGTTCCGGTGGCAGGGGGCGAAAGAACAGGGGTTTCAAAACATCTGGGGATACTTACAAAGGCGGGTATTTTGTCGGCAAGAAAGAAAGGGTTGTTTGTTTATTATAGTTTAAAGACGGGATGTGTCTGTAATTTCCTTTCTTGCTGCGAAAATGTAATAGCTGAACAATTTAAAGAAAATAAAGCGATAAATAAAGAAATAAGAAATCGGAGGAAATAGAATGGAAAGTGTTTCAAGAAAACTCGAATTTCTTGACCGGTACCTGACTCTTTGGATATTCCTGGCTATGACAGTCGGGGTCTTTGCCGGGTATTTTTTCCCCGGTGTCGAGACGTTTATTAACTCTTTTAACTCAGGAACAACTAATATGCCGATAGCGATCGGACTTATTCTTATGATGTACCCGCCTCTGGCAAAAGTCAAATATGAAGAGATGGGAGATGTGTTTAAAAACTGGAAAATTCTCGGACTTTCACTGGTGCAAAACTGGGTGATTGGTCCGGTTTTTATGTTTTTCCTGGCGATAACTTTCCTTGCGGGCTATCCCGAATATATGTCGGGACTTATTTTAATAGGACTGGCAAGATGTATTGCCATGGTTATCGTCTGGAATGAACTGGCAAAAGGGGACAGCGAGTATGCGGCAGGTCTTGTCGCTTTCAATTCCGTTTTTCAGGTTCTTTTCTTCAGTGTTTATGCCTGGTTTTTTATTACTATACTGCCTCCTGTTTTCGGCTTTAAAGGAAGCGCGGTAGAGATAACGATAGGACAGATAGCAAAGAGTGTCTTCATATATCTTGGTATTCCGTTTCTTGCCGGAGTAATTACAAGGTTTTCCATGCTAAAATTAAAAGGAAAAGAATGGTATGAAACAAAGTTCATCCCTAAGATAAGCCCGGTGACGTTAATTGCTCTCCTTTTTACTATTATTGTGATGTTCTCGCTAAAAGGCAAACTAATTGTAACTATCCCTATGGATGTTTTAAGGATTGCGGTACCGCTTTTGATATATTTCGTTGTAATGTTCCTTGTGAGCTTTTGGATGGGAAAAAAGATCGGCGCTGACTACTCAAAAACCACTACGATTGCCTTCACCGCTGCAAGTAATAATTTCGAACTGGCAATTGCCGTAGCTGTCGCGGTCTTTGGTATTAACTCAGCTGTTGCGTTCACTGCTGTTATAGGACCACTGGTGGAAGTACCGGTGATGATAGGGCTGGTTAATGTTGCGTATTGGTTTCAGAAAAGGTATTTTCTAAAAACAAATTCGAAGCTTTAAATTCGAAATTCGAAAAAGAAGATAAGCCCCAAAATGAAAACAAAAAAGGCAAAAGTGAGGAGCCAGATGGAAGAGGAAGGCATTATAAAAAAGAAAGTACTTTTTCTCTGTACCGGTAATTCGGCCAGGAGTCAGATAGCAGAAGGATTCCTAAGAAGTCTTGGCGGAGCGGAATATGAAGTATTCAGCGCAGGGACTACTCCTACCGGAGTGAACTTTTTTGCGATTAAACATATGGCAGAAGAAGAAAGTATTGATATATCAAAACAATACTCCAAGTCAGTCGGTGAATTCAAGGACAAGCAGTTTGATTATGTTGTAACGCTTTGTGATAATGCAAAGGAATCCTGTCCTGTTTTTCCGGGGAAGTACAAAAGTATCCATTGGAGTATAAAAGACCCTGCGATCAAGGGAACTCAAAAAGAGAAGCATGACGCGTTTCATGAGGCGGTGTACCATATTAAGCAGAAGATAGTTGCGTTCTTAAAGAACGGATGTTTGGATGGTTAGAGGGTTGGATGCTTTGCAAAAGATAATAACACATTAATGTAAGACCTTACAGACTTTCGACCTTATGGACTTTATAGACGAAATATTTCAGGAAGGAGTAGTGTAATGAAAGAAACACTTAAATTCACCGTCATCCTACTCGTCTTCCTCGGCTTTTACTTCATTCCCTTTGAAAGCCTTCGGCTTTCAGGTGCTTTTCTGGAAGCTTTTATGATGGCTCAGGAATATGCCAGACAGCATGTTTTGCTCTGTCTGGTACCGGCGTTTTTCATTGCCGGAGCGATAACTAACTTTGTAAGACAAGAAGCGGTGGTTAAATATCTCGGAGCCGGAGCGAAAAAAGTGACGGCTTACGGCGTGGCTTCGGTTTCAGGTGCTATTCTTGCGGTTTGTTCCTGCACGGTGCTTCCTCTTTTTGCGGGGATTTATACCAATGGGGCGGGACTAGGACCTGCGGCGACATTCTTGTATTCCGGTCCTGCAATTAATGTACTTGCTATCATCTTAAGCGCAAGAGTTCTCGGGATTGAAATTGGCGCGGCAAGGGCTATCGGCGCGGTTGGGCTTTCTATAATAATAGGTCTTCTTATGCATTTCTTCTTCTTAAAAGAGGAGAATGCAAGGCAGGCAAAAAATGCGGAAATGTTTGCGGCAAATGCGGAGACGAAGGAAAGAAGAAATCTTTTACAGACCTCTATCTTTTTCGGGGTTCTGGTCTTAATTCTTATCTTTGCAAACTGGAGTAAAGCGGGTCCGGGATGCTGTCCTCCTGATCTTACGCTTCAAAAACTTTTATCGGGTGATCTGGAAATCAGTTATTTTATGGGTTTCTGGGGCCTTCTTTTTAAATACAAATGGGTGATAACAGTTACTTTGCTTACTTCTCTCGGTATTATGCTTGTAAACTGGTTCGAGAAAGATGAACTTAAAACCTGGGTCTCTTCCACCTGGGATTTTACAAAACAAATTTTACCTTTACTCCTGGTCGGAGTTCTTGTTGCAGGATTCTTGCTCGGTCGTCCCGGACATGAAGGGCTGATACCGTCTGCCTGGATAGCAAAAACTCTAGGTGGTAACGGCATAGGTGCCAACCTGTTCGCGTCTGTTGCCGGTGCTTTAATGTATTTTGCGACTCTGACCGAGGTTCCTATACTTCAGGGTTTAATGGGCTCAGGAATGGGGAAAGGACCGGCTCTTACGCTTCTTCTTGCCGGTCCGGCTTTAAGTTTACCCAGTATGATAGTAATAATTAAAATGATTGGCGTTAAAAAAGGACTAACTTTTATCGGACTTATTGTAGTTTTGTCCGCAGTTGCCGGAATGATATTTGGAATGATGTAAATAATAATTACTAAGATCAAAGCACTAAGCACTATGAAGAATAATGACTAAGAATAAAGCACTAATAACTAAAAAGGAATATATTTAATATAAGTACAAGGATTTTGTTTAAGATTTTAAAGTTTAGTTATTAGTAATTGTTTAGTGCTTAGATGATAAATAGCAGCGCATGTTGGACTGCTTTTTTGCTCCTTGAAATAGGGTTTCTAGTGCCCGTTTTGTAGCAGCGCATATGGTACCATTTT
>MFGS01000040.1:4290-6235 GCA_001778355.1 Candidatus Firestonebacteria bacterium RIFOXYA2_FULL_40_8 | reverse complement strand
CCGTATACCAGTTCCTGAAAGGCAGTAACATAAAAGTAGGCGCGCAGAATTGCTACTTTGAAAAGAAAGGTGCTTTTACCGGAGAGGTTTCCCCTTCCATGCTTAAAGAAGCGGGCTGTGCTTATGTAATCCTCGGGCATTCGGAGAGAAGGCAGTATTTTAAAGAGACCAACGAATTTATTAATAAAAAAGTTAAAGCCGTTCTGGCGGAAGGACTTCTCCCGATTATTTGCGTGGGTGAAACTCTTGAAGAAAGAGAAAAAAATATCTGGAACGAAGTTATAAAGACCCAGGTGACCGGCTGTCTGCTTGGCTTTTCCAAAGAAGAAGTTGCCAAGATGGTGCTTGCGTATGAACCTGTATGGGCGATCGGTACCGGGAAAGTGGCGAGCAAAGAACAGGCGCAGGAAGTACATAAATTCATCAGAGCGCTTGTGGAAAAACTTTATGATAAACCTACAGCGGAAGCTGTGCGCATTCAGTACGGCGGAAGCGTGAAGCCGGATAATGTTTCGATCCTGATGAGCGAGCCGGATATTGACGGTGCTTTGGTCGGCGGCGCAGCTCTGGAAGCCGAATCTTTTGTAAAACTTGTAAAATTCGAGAAAAAGTAATTAAATAAATATCTTGGGGGAAAATGTAAATGGCTATACTGGTAACGGTACTAACAATTCTGCACGTGATATTTTGTTTGCTCCTCATACTCTTGATTTTGCTGCAGTCGGGGAAGGGGTCGGATGTCGGCTCCATGCTGGGCGGCGGGGCGTCTCAAACGCTTTTTGGCCCTGCTGGCGGGAAGAATATAATGGTGAGGATAACCACAGTTGTGGCGATTTTGATACTCATCACTACCATGGTTTTGGCAAAACTGCCAAAGACCTATGGACCTTCTCAAAATAAAATAATCGCTGACTTGCAAAAAGAAGCCGCGGCAACTCAGGACGCAAATCCTCTTGCCAAGGCAGGAAAGAATGTTACACCTGAGGCAAAAGCTGCTCTTAAGCCGGAGAAGAAACCGGCAGCCTCTGTTCCTTTGAAAACTGTAACTCCGGAAAAAAAGAAGTAAACTCGAAAAGCCCTTGCCGTAAAACAGCAGGGGCTTTCTTTTAAAAGAGGAAAGAATGAAAAATGGTACAATCGCTGCGTTAATAGTATTATTTATTGTTGTAATCGGCGGCTTTTTTCTTTCCTTGAAAATGATTGATGATATAAAAACATTTAAAGGGAGTAATGCTTCCTCTTCCTCTGCTAAAAATTCCGACTATGGCGATGTTTTCGTTGACGCTTCCATAGGGGATGCCTCCATCTTAAATCCGATACTCTCGACAGACTCTGCTTCCGGTGATATTAACGGACTTGTGTTTAACGGGTTGGTTAAATATGATCAAGATCTGAAGATGGTCGGCGACCTTGCGGACTCCTGGAAAGTATCAAAAGATAATTTAACCATAACTTTTTACCTGAAAAAAAATATCAGATGGCAGGACGGTCTGCCTTTCACCGCCGCTGATGTTGAGTTTACCTTTAAAAGACTTACTGACCCTAAAACAAAAAGTCCTTATAAAAGCGCATATGAGCTTGTAAAAAAAATTGAGGTTATAGATGAATTTACGATACAGGTCACTTATGATGTTCCTTTTGCTCCCGCGCTTGAAAGCTGGGGAATGGGAATGCTTCCTAAACATCTTCTGGAAAAAGTTGATATTAATACGGCAAAGTTCAACTCTAATCCCGTTGGAACAGGGCCTTTTAAATTTGAGGATTGGAGCAGGGGGGAAAGAGTAAGGTTGAAAGCAAGCGAGACCTACTACGACGGAAGACCTTATATTGATAAAGTGTTATACCGTATAATCACCGATCAGGCCACGCAGTTATTGGAATTAAAATCCGGCGGGATAGATTCTATGGGGTTAACTCCCGATATGTATGTAACATTACTGAAAGA
>MFGS01000040.1:2416-4248 GCA_001778355.1 Candidatus Firestonebacteria bacterium RIFOXYA2_FULL_40_8 | reverse complement strand
GCTGCAGGTCCACTTTTACCGCGCTCCTGGGCTTATAATAAAAATGTTAAAGAATCAGAGTATGATCCGGCAAAAGCAAAGCAGCTGCTTAAAGAAGCCGGCTGGTCGGATACGGATAATGACGGTATTCTGGAGAAGAACGGGAAAAAATTTGAATTCATGTTAATGACCAATCAGGGTAACAAACCCCGTGAGTCGGTTACACAGATGATCCAACAAAATCTTAAGAAAATAGGGATCAAGGTCAATATCAGGATAATCGCCTGGAGTTCTTTCATTAATGAATTTGTAGACAAAAAGAAATATGACGCGATAGTAATGGGCTGGCAGTTGGCGCCGGATCCGGATATTTATGATATTTTCCATTCGTCCAAGACATTAGAGAGAGAGTATAATTTTGTTTCCTATAAAAACGCTGAAGTTGATAAATTACTGGACGAAGGACGTACTACTTACGATCTGGAAAAAAGAAAAAAAGCATATAATAAAATACATGAAATTATTGCGGACGACCTTCCGTACATCTTTATTTATGTTCCGGAATCCATTATCGCTTTGGATAAGAGATTTCAAAATATAAAAGTAGAACCGGCGGGAATAAAATATAACTTTGAAAAATGGTTCGTCCCGAAAGAAATGCAGAAATACCGGAATGAAATAAAGAAATAGCAAGTACAAAGTACAAGGTACGAAGTACGAAGTAAAAGTGAATTCGTTTTAAACTTCGTGCTTTGCACTTAGTTGCTTAACTTTGTACATCGTACTTCGTACTTATTTTCTAAAGGGGGTTTTTTATGAAAGGTATAATCTTAGCAGGCGGGCTCGGAACGCGTCTTTCTCCTCTAACGAGGATAACGAATAAGCACTTACTTCCGGTTTATGATAAGCCGATGATATTCTATCCTATTCAAACGCTTGTGGATGCGGGTATTACGGATATAATGCTGGTTGTCGGAGGTAATAACGCCGGGGATTTTTTAAGATTACTCGGAAACGGCAGGGATTTTGGTTTAAAACATATTAACTATGCGTATCAGAAGGGTGAAGGCGGCATTGCAGATGCGCTTTCTCTGGCAGAGCATTTTTCTGAAGGGGAAAAGGTCCTTGTAATGCTCGGGGACAATCTGATCGGCGGTAATATAAAGGCCGCGGTGGACGAATTTAAGAAAAGTAAAAAGGGAGCGAAGATAATACTGAAAGAGGTCCCGGATCCGGAAAATTACGGTGTGCCGGTATTTAAAAACGGGAAAATTACAAAAATTATAGAAAAGCCGAAAGACCCGCCGTCGAACTACGCGGTTATCGGCATTTATATGTTCGATAATGAGGTATTTAAAGTCATAAGTAAGATCAAGCCTTCTAAAAGAGGCGAACTGGAAATAACTGATGTGAATAATATGTATCTTAAGAAAGGCCGTTTAAGCTATAGTATCCTTGACGGCTGGTGGGCCGATGCAGGTTCGTCAATAGAAGGCTGGTTCGAAACCAATAAGACAGTAGCGCTGTATGGAGCGAATAAGAAAAGCTAAAGAAGCAAGGAAAGCAAGTACAGTGAAGAAAGTTTTACATTAAGGAGTTTTAAATATAATAATAACACAGTTAAAAAAGACCTTATAGACTTTACAAACCTTATGGACTTTATGGACGAATTGCTAAAAGGAGAATCTATGATCAACGGCGTAAAGATTAAAAAACTAAAGGTTATCCCCGATGAACGGGGACGGTTGATGGAAATGATGAGAAGCGACGATGAGGTGTTTGAGAAGTTCGGGCAGGTTTACATGACTACCACTATGCCGGGCGCGGTAAAGGCGTGGCATTATCATAAGATT
>MFGS01000040.1:0-2406 GCA_001778355.1 Candidatus Firestonebacteria bacterium RIFOXYA2_FULL_40_8 | reverse complement strand
GGTTTTAAATGTGTCAGTGAAAATGAATGTATAATCATCAATTGCCCGACGGAAAGATACGACTACAAAAAACCTGATGAATACCGTCTGCCAGTAGATACCAAAAAAATAAAGTACAACTGGGCAAGAAAAGACGGATGAAAGAAATTTACGATTGACGATTTACAATTGACAATTTAATGAGGGCGGATTAAAGCTCTCCGCCATATATAAAATAAATACCACATTAGTGTAGAACGTGAGTAACCTGAGTAACGTGGAACGTGTAACGGCTTGCAGCAATGGCGTAATTTAATTAAGGGGGAACTAGCATGAAAATCTTAGTCACCGGCGGTGCGGGGTTTATCGGGAGTAATTTTATACGGTATATGCTAACGAAGTATAAAAATTATTCGATCGTTAATCTGGATAAGCTTACTTATGCGGGGAATCCGGATAATCTGAAAGATCTGGAGAAGAACCCCAGATATAAGTTTATAAAAGGCGACATCTGCGATCCGGTGGCGGCGGCAAAGGCGATGCGGAGCTGCGAGGCGGTTATAAACTTCGCGGCGGAATCCCACGTGGACCGGTCTATTGCAAAGGCCTCGGAGTTTGTTAATACCAATTTCATGGGCGTGCATAATATGCTGGAGACGGCAAAAAAGCTGAACATTAAAAAATTCATCCAGATAAGTACGGATGAGGTGTACGGCAGCGCGTTGAAAGGCGCTTTTAAGGAGACGGACAATCTGAATCCATCAAGCCCTTACTCCTCAAGTAAAGCCGGAGCTGATCTTCTGGCCAGGTCATATTATACAACTTTCGGATTTCCGGTGATTATAACAAGGAGTTCCAATAACTACGGTCCTTACCAGTATCCGGAAAAACTTATCCCGCTTTTTATTACTAATGCTTCAATGAATTACAATCTTCCTGTCTATGGCAGCGGGAAGAATGTACGGGACTGGATTTATGTCGAAGATAATTGTTTTGGTATTGATATTGTTCTGCATAAAGGTAAAGCCGGAGAGATTTACAACATCGGCGGCGGGAACGAAAAGACAAATTTAGAGATTACTTCTCTGATCCTGAAAAATACAGGAAAGCCCAAAACGCTTATCACCTATGTGAAAGACCGACTGGGACATGATTTCCGGTACGCGCTCGATACAAATAAACTAAGAAAGCTTGGTTTTAAACCTGAATATACCTTTGAAACGGGAATGAAGAAAACCGTGGACTGGTATTTAAAGAATAAAGCGTGGTGGCTTAAACTCGGATGAGAATACTCCTTTTTGGAGCGGGCGGCATGCTCGCTCACGATATAATAAAGGTGTTTGACCGGGATGAAGTGGTTGTCTCTGACTTAAAAGCAGTGGGAGATAAACCGACTTTTATAACGGATATTACCAATTTCGGTGAAGTGAAAGAACTGATGCATAAAGTAAGGCCCGGTCTGGTAATAAACGCTTCTGCATTTACAGACGTTGATGCCTGTGAAGACGATGTTGATCTTGCTTATTCCGTAAATGCAAAAGGGCCTGAAAATATTGCGATGGCATGTAAAGAGTACAGGATAAAGTTGATCCATATCAGTACTGATTATGTCTTTGATGGCGGAGCCAAAGAGCCGTATAAAGAATCGGATCTCCCCAGTCCTTCCGGAATGTACGGAAAATCAAAACTTGCGGGTGAGATATTTGTGGCAAAGAACCTGAAAGAAAGATATATTCTCCGTACGGCGCTCCTTTACGGTATAAACAGGGATAATTTTGTCAGTAAGATATACGCAAAACTTAAAAATAACGAACCTATAACCGTTCCTGATGATATGATAGGTTCTCCCACCTGGACGGTTGAACTTGCCAAGATGATAAAGGGAGTTTATCGTACGCATAAATTCGGTACTTATCACGCCGTAAACACCGGATATTGTTCAAGATATGAATGGGCGCAGAAAATCTCCGAACTTTCAGGGTTAAAAGGGGAAATAACTCCCATAAAATCGGATACTTTGAAAACAAAAGCCAAACGTCCGTTATTCTCCGCGCTTGATAATTCAAAACTCCGTGCTATCGTTCCCGGTATACTTTCGTGGGAGGATGCGCTGAGTGGTTTTATCTCGGAATTAAAAACAAAAAAATGAAAGCTCCTCTGGATCGCGCAAGAAATTATGTTTACTGGCTGATCTCCAAACAAAGCAGAACTAAAAAAGAGATACTTGATAAACTAAAACGGAAAGAGTATGAAGAAGATGTTATCTCTGTCGTCGTAAAAGAAGCTGAAGAAAACGGTCTTATAAATGATAAACGGTATGCCTTTGCCTACGCTTTAGACAGGATGAACTTCTATAAGTCAGGAAAAAACCTGGTCCGTATGAAACTGGTACAAAAAGGCGTAGAAAAAAGCTTGATTGATAAAGCA
>MFGS01000039.1:58601-76417 GCA_001778355.1 Candidatus Firestonebacteria bacterium RIFOXYA2_FULL_40_8 | reverse complement strand
AAAGAGGGAAAAATCCCGTGACACTTTTTACATCGACAAGCCCGCCGTTTATCTCCCGGTCATAATAAAATCCATTTTTTTCGGACCACAAATATTTATTAATGGCAGAAACAGTTTTGTCATATTTCTTCTTCCATACGTCAAGTTCGTTTTTACTTTTATTTAAGATCGAAGCGATTTTCTCCATACTTTCATAGGCATTGCCCATAAATACGGAAAGATCGCAAGACAGCTGAACTTTGTCCCCGTCATAAAGAGGAGAGTTATCCAGTCCTGATTCTCCCGCCCTGCATATCGTAACTTTATAATCGGCTTTCCAGAAAAACAATCCCGTTTTTTTATGCATTCTTTTTCTTTCGAAATAACCGGTAAATTTTTCGAGCTTTGCATACGTCTCTTCGAGAATTCCGGCATCTTTTGTCTCATTGTAAATATTAAGCAGTTCCCATGCCAGAATAGGCGGTTGCGTAGTAATTTTACTTTCCTGAACAAAAGGATTACTTGAGATAGGTATATAGCCGTCTTTTTTTTGCTGGGACAAAACAGCGTTGACGGATTCAAATGCCATTTTACTGTCAAGATACTCCCAGGCCCTTGAATGAAATGCACTGTCCCAGATCCACATATTTCGGTGAGGATATCTGTCCGGTGTTGTCCACCTGCAGGGAATACTCCCCTGCTTAGATAAAACATTACACTTTAAAATTGAAACTGCTTTTCCCGCCGTCCTTGTTTTGGCCCATTTTGGAATCAGCGAACTCAATGCTCTGATATTTTTTTCCGGCAAAGTTTCAGCCGATCTGTTCTTTAGAATACTTGAACAATGCTTGGCAGCTTCTTTATAGCTTTTGTTTACCGATAAAACAAAACTTTCTTTAAACGAAAAAGCAGGAAAATAGAATTTGCTTCTTTTTAGATTATTTCCGGTTACAGCAATACTGTTAGATTTACTTTTTAATACAAAAGCATTCCTGCTTCGTCCTTCTTTATAATCTTTCATTACGGGTTTTACTATTAACCTTGCGTTCTTTATATCCGTAAAGCCCGCAATTGTCAGATGATCCACCGCGGTAAAACAAATCTGTCCGTTCTTAAAAACCAGCTTTACAACATCCCCGGCTATGACTGATTTTTCCGGAAGATACATTGATAAATTCGCCCCGGGAAGTTCAACCCAAAATTCAACAGCCAATGTCTGCCCCTTTTTATTTTCAAAAAACACACTCATACCTACTCTGTCATAAAGGAGTTTACTGACTATCTGAAATGAAGCATCCGTTCTTCCTTCATACCCGGAAAACGCAAAGAGAGCCCCCTCCCCCCAAACATTCGGCAGATTTTTGTACATTGCAGTCATTCTCTATCCCCTTTTTCCCGCCTAGGCGGGTTTCGCGAAGGATTATGGTTTAATATTTAGGCTTCGCTCAATCTGTTTCACTTTTTTTACTTCTTGTACTTCTTCTACTTCTTTTTCTGTCCTTTCCGCCAAAAAGCGCTGGCGGACTGCTCGCCTAAAAACCGGCGACCAGGCTTTTTTCTTTCCCCACTTTCCTCATCCGCCTAGGTGGATTTCGCAAAGGATTTATGGTTTTATATATACACCTTTGCTCAACTTCCTTTACTTCTTTTTCTGTCATTGCTTTCCTTGCTTTCCTTGCTTTCTCTGCTTTTCTTGCTTTCTCTGCTTTTCTTGCTGTTCTTCAGAGCTTCATTCTCTTAAACGCCCACGTTCCGACAAACATCATTGCTACATCGAACCCCAGAACTATCATTAAATTCGGGAGATACGCCATTGTGGATTTTCCGAGGATCACGGCCCTTAAACCGTCAACTGCGTAAGTAGCAGGGTCAAGACGGGTCAGTATCTGCATCCAGCCTGGTAAATTATCCAACGGATAAAGCGCTCCTGAAAGAAGAAAAATCGGGTAAATTACAAAGCTGGAAATCAGGCCGTACCCTTCAGGACTTGTCATAAAAGACCCGATGATAAGTCCTAAACTTATAAGCCCGGTTGCAAACACAAAAAGCATTACCATGGAAAGAATTATACTTGAAGCAGTAAAAGGAACTCCCAGAAATAGAACTCCCACAAGCAGCAGGAAATACGATTGAATAAGCGCATCCGTCATACTGCCCATAGCTTTTCCAAAAAACACCGTCGTTCTTGAAAGAGGAGTTATCAGAACTTCCTTCAAAAAATCTATTTTTTTATCCCAGACAATATAGGCGCCTGCAAATAATCCGGTAAAGATTATCGTCATGGCTAAGAAACCGGGGAAAATAAAATGCTGGTAATCGGCAACGTTGGTCGTCATTGAACCTACGCCGCTTCCAAAAATAAAATACCAGAAGAGCGGAAGCGCAACGGAAGAAAAAACCCTGCTTTTCTCCCGGGTAAAAACACGAAACTCCCTGAACCAGAGCGCATACAGCCCTTTTAGCGTTTTTCTTATATCCATCAGCTTGTCCTCATAGCATCCTGCATAAAACTTACTTCTTCGCCTGCTTCCCGCATTTCTCTTCCGGTATAAAACAAGAATACGTCGTTCAGATCGGGAGAACGTACTTCAACAAATTCGACGTCCCCCGCAAGACCAAGCAGATGCTGGAGATTTTTTCCTGCATTTTCCACAGAGATCAAATATTTCCCCTCGACATTTTTTATCCCTTTAACAAAGGGAAGCTTTTCTATTTCCTTTAAATTCAGATTTTTACCTTTAATGTTTACAATATCCCCGCCGGTCGAACGTATTAGATACGCCGGGGAATCCAGTGCCACTATCTTCCCGTGATCAACAATCCCTATCCTGCTGCAAAGCTTCTCCGCTTCTTCCATATAATGCGTAGTCACAATTATCGTCATCCTTATTTTTTTCGCCAGTGCCCTTATATACTCCCAGATATGCTGCCTGGTCTGAGGGTCGAGCCCTAATGTTGGTTCATCCAGAAAAAATATCTTTGGTTCGTGGAGCAACCCTCTTGCTATCTCCAGTCTTCTTCTCATTCCGCCTGAGTATTTTTTAACTACATCAAATTTCCTTTTTTGCAGGTCTACAAGTTCAAGCACACTGTCTATTTTCTTATCTATGCTTTTCCACGGAAGATTGTACATGAGAGCATGGAGCTTTAGATTTTCATAGCCCGTCAGAAGTGTATCCGAGCTCGGGTCCTGGAATACCATCCCGATAGAAGCCCTGACCTCATCAGGATGCGTCACAACATTGAAACCGTTGACAATAGCTGTCCCCGAAGTCGGCTTTAGAAGCGTTGATAACATCATAAGAGTCGTCGTCTTCCCTGCCCCGTTCGGCCCGAGAAGCCCGAATATCTCCCCTTCTTCAATAGTAAGATTAATCCCGTCAACCGCGGTCACTTTGTCATACTTTTTAACAAGTTCAGTTATTTTAATACTTTCCATATATACTCCAGATGTTAATACCCCGAGCAAAATACTTAAGCATATTATATCAATATTTCAGGGAAAACCCTAAATATTTTTTTGTCAAGCCAAAGTAAGAATGTCCGCTAAATATTTTTTTAGTAACAGGTCCGTCGGCTACGGTAGGCACAGGCTTTAGCCTTCGAAATTGCGCAAGCTAAAGCTTGCGGCTGCCAATCCTCGACAAATTATTTGAGTTCGATTAATAAGGGTTCTCCATTTATACTGAACGACCCTCCTGATACGGAGACTGTTCTGGTATTCCCGTTAATGTCGGTTACAGCGCTGATGATCTGATTAATTTGACTTTCCGATAGATTCCACTCGTTTAAATTAATAGTCCGCGTATCATTAAAAGAAGCCCCGTCGCTGAAATAATCCCACCAGACTGCGATAAGATCCGCTTGTCCTGCCCGTTTGAAACGATAGGAATACATATTTATGCTTGGGCTAAGGGTCTGAGCGGATACGGACTGCGACCAGTCAATCATTAACAACGCATTAGTAAGAAGATGATAACTGTAATAAATACGTTTTGGAAGTTTAGCCCCCCGGTCATGAGCAGTGTCGCCTGAATCATCCGTACCGTCAAAAATTAATCCGCAATGACCAAAATACTTATTTTCGGTACCGGGAGACTCAATAAGTCTGGCCCAGTGTATCTGGCGCACACCGGAGGCAATATTTAATACAAACCGCTTTACCATATTGGCAGCTTCTTCCGATTCGCTCTGGAAAGGAGGACAACTGCCGCCATCCCCGCCTGAGTAGGTGCCGGTTTCCGTAGTAATAATCCTTACGTCCCGGTATTGCGGATAGCCGGCAAGGATAGTGCGAAAACTGTTAACGTCCTGAACCATGCGTCTATAATCACCCTGGGCATTGCCATAAAGATGGATATCTACCGTGTTAAACAGCTGCTGTCCCGGAGCTCCTGTTTCTAAATTTTGCAGGACAGTCGCGTAATATGTTTCCCAGCCGGTCCCTCCTTGTTCCGTGCCAAAAGTCCCTCCCAAAGCAATCAGCGCGTTTGAGTCTGATTGCCTGATCGCAGTAACCGTTGCCGATACCATTTTTGCAAACTCACTTGCCAAAAACACACCGGCTCCGCCGACAGCATTGGGTTCATTCCCGACCTGCCACATGGTTACCCTCGGACTTCCTGAACAATCACTCACTCCGTCACCATCATACCGTTCCACGATTGTTTTAACAAAATTAATATACGCTGTACGGTTAGCGGTTCCTTCATTCAAAAACGTGTTACCCGCTTCAGAGTTTAATGTAATGATACAGGTAATCTTCAACCCGAGCTGAACAGTTTCTGTAATAACGCCGTCTATTTTGCTGAGAAAAGAGGGATCAGGTATACCGTCCTTATTAGCATCACCTATATTCCAAAACGCGGCATCCGGACCGGCAAGCCGGATTTGCTGAATTCCCAGATAAGAAATATGCTGCTGATACTCGGAAAAAGCAAAAACACTGTTTCGATAACCGCTCAGCGCAAAAACCAGCGGACCCGTAGTAAATGTCTGATTTGACCCGTAAGTTGTACCGGCACCGTTAGTTACTGCTATCCGGTAATTATACAGAGTGTCCGCTGAAAGATTCGTCAGAGCGGCATTCACATTAATATTAGTTGTCCCGCCTCCTACAGACTGGCGCGCCGTAGTATTTCCGTATGTTTGTGTTGTCCCCCATTCAAAATAGACTGTGCTGTTTAGACCATTAGGATTAACGGTTCCGGATAAAGCAGCGGAACTGAAAGTAACAGAACCGGCGGTATCAGTATTCATAGTCACGTTTTGCTGTTTAGCTTCTCTTACCTTTTGATCTAATTCTTTTACTTTCTCTTTAACAGCGCCGGAGATACCGAGTCTTATACCTGCGGCATAATTTGTTCCGCAAATAAAAATAATAAATAGTAATAAGAAAACCCCGCTTTTCAGTTTTTTCATCTTTGTCTCCTGTTTTTAAAAATAATAGTTAAAACCTAAATTAACAACATATTCGAATCCGGCCACCGTAACACTTGTATAATTTCTGTCAGCAAGATAAATCCAGGCAGGCCCTATATCCATTTGAAAAGAAAGTTTTTTAGTAAAAAAGTATTCTAAACCTACAAACAATTCGCAGGCAAAACCATTCCCTTGACTTTCTTCACCTTTGAAAGAAACATAATCACCTTCTATTCCGCCGAAAAGCAGCACCTCAGACTTGCAGTCAAAATAATAATAAAATCGCGATCCCAGCACTAAAATATCCTGTTCGTACTGTCCTTTCAATTCCAAGGATGTTATATCGGATAAAAAATATCTTACGCTCATGCCGGGATAATTTAATCCAACCCCAATCTTTCCTTCTGAACTATCTCCGTAAGCAAAAACAGGGAATATTATTATCAAACACATTAATAGTAAAAGTTTTATCCTGTTTTTTACAGAAAACATATTATCCTTTTGAATTCAGACCTTATTTATACTCTCCGGCGCTGCACCATTCTTCCCGACATGTAATACTTAATTACTTTTTCTTTTCTTTAAAAGTACAGGAAAAACGGACTTATCGCGGTTTTTCAGATCATTCAATTAGACGTTTTACTGCAGGAAAGGTTTACATTTATTGAGTATATTACAACTGTTAATTTTTTTACATTTTTTTCAAAACTGCGACGTAAGAATAATCTTTGGTCGGGAATATTTTACTTATCTTCCATCCGGTTCCCTTAACTATTTCTTCCAACTCGCGCTTGGAAACTCTGATATATTCGAACCAGTCAGTTCCGTAACGGCCGTAAAATAGTTTTACCCGGAACGACCCGGGATGCCGCCTCTTTTTTCTGTTAAAAGCACGGTAATCCCTAAAGAAGGAAGTATTAGAATCATAGCTCTCGGTAATTATTTTCGCTCCCGGCGAGGTTATTTTATAAAACTTTTTAAGAAGTTGTTTCGCTTTCTTCTCCGTTCCAAACAACCCGAAGTTATTACAAAGGAGCAGCATCACATCAAAAGATCCTGTCTTTTTGGATATCTCTTCTATTGCCAGAACCTTCGCCTGTTTCACCCCTCGGAGTTTGCACACCTTAACAGCCAACGGCGAGTTGTCAATCCCCGTCACATCTATTCCTTTACTTTGAAGATATAAGACGTGTCTTCCTGCGCCGCACCCGATATCCAATACTTTATCCGTTTTCTTTATCAGCTTCAGCGCCCGCTTTTCCCTTACAGGCCATTTTTCATAAGGGTCAAAATAAACCTTAACCCCGCCCGCATCCGAGACATACCCGTCATCCCTCTCCGCCAAAAGGAAATTGATTCGTTTAGTATAGTACGCATAAAGAGACCTTCCAAATGCATCTTTACTTTTTTGCATTTTCACGTATTATCCCTTTTTTACTGTCATACCGGACTCAGATCCGGTATCCAGTGTCTTTAGACCAGTCCTTCAATGTTTCCTATTTAGAAACTGGTTATTATTTTTGCGCCTTAAAGGCAAAGATTAGTTTAAGCTCCGGGGCGTGGACTCGAACCACGAAGGGCGACGTCAAAGGCCGCTGTGTTACCATTACACTACCCCGGAATTTTAGGATGTGGTGGACTTCAGTTATTATAGCAAAATACGGCCTGTTTCTAAATAGGAAACTGAATGTTATTTTGCTTGAACTCAACTATATAACTGATATAATTAATATATGCCAAACAACTCCGAAATATTTGAGAAAAGGTACAAACAAAACCGTGAACAGGGCAAAAACGGGTGGTCCACGGAAGAATCCTACTCCAATGCGGCGAAGAACATTGACAGGATACTTTCTGCGGGATATGTAAAGAATATCGGGAAAGTTTTGGAACTCGGGTGCGGCGCGGGGAATAATCTTATCTATCTTGCTAAAAAGGGGTTTGAAGTTTACGGGATTGATCACTCCGAGGAAGCAATAAGCTGGGCGAAGGAAAAAACAGGGAAAGAAAATGTAAAAGCGGGGCTTTCCGTTGGCGATGCTGCGCTCTTAAAGGATTTCAAAGACTCTTTTTTTGATTTTGTTTTTGACGGCGGAGTTTCCTACTATGTCTGCGGAAAAGCAAGAAAAACCTTTTTTGATAATATAAACAGAGTGTTAAAACCCGGAGGGTTCTGTTATATCGCCGCCCAGCACAGTGATGAAAAACCTAAAGTTGAGATAACAAAGGGCAGTTTTAGATGGAGTCCGAAAGAAGGCACTTTCTACCGCGACGGCAAAGAATGGGCAAGCTACAGATTATCAAAAGAGATTATTGAAGAAGTTACTTCTGCCAGGTTTAAGATAGTTAATATAAAAAAAGGAAAAGATGAGCATCCGGAAGACCCTTTTGCATGCGGTGGGGAGTTAGCAATAGATTGTATTAAAAATTAATGTTTGAAAGGTGTAACACAAAATGAGAATATTTTTATCATTCATATTATTTTTTCTTGTCGGATGCAGCCAGCCTCTAACACAAAATAAAACAATAAAAATAAATACTCGCGGAAAAGTCGAAAATGGTATAGTTGTATCTATTTCGAGTATAGAGCTTCCTAAAAAAGACAACGGCCCGTTCGTGATATTTGCTTCAATAGAAAATATCGAAAATACTAGCTTAGATGGTATAATTCTAGGAGGGCATAGATTTTTGATCGAACTTGATGGACTTTTTTACGCCGAGGATGATTTTGGAGGTAAAAGTTCTCCAATGCCGCTTGGAAAAACTTACACCCAAATAGGAATTGGCACTAATTATTTCAGGAAAATTAAGAGCAAAAAAGAATACTACCGTTATGATAAAAATGCGGCCAATATTGAACTTACACCTGGGAAACATAAAATCCGGGTTTTTTATAAAATAAACGCTCAAAAAGAATATTTAGTCCCTAGTCAAGAAGTTGAGATTATTTGTTTTTAAAAATAAAAAGGCGGAGCCTTTTTCCTTCTCCGCCTTTTCTTTTTTCTCTCTTTAATTCAGCGCGTGTTCTACCGGGATATACGTCATTTTGAACGTATCCGCAACGGCTTTGTACGTTATCTTTCCTTTGAACATATTGAGTCCCTTTGCTAAGCCAGGCATTCTTCTTATGGCTTCTACTGCGCCAAGATTTGCTATCTTTATGGCATAAGGGAATGTTGCGTTGGTTAATGCAAAAGTGGAAGTCCTTCCCACGGCTCCAGGCATATTCGTCACGCAATAGTGAACAACTCCGCCGTAAATAAACGTCGGATGGGCGTGCGAAGTCGGCCGCACGGTTTCAATACAACCACCCTGGTCAATTGCCACGTCCACGACAACCGCGCCGTGTTTCATCGCTTTAATGGTCTCTTTCGATACCAGAGTCGGAGCTTTCGCGCCTTTCACAAGAACCGCGCCGATAAGAAGGTCTGCCTTCTTTGCCTGCTCTCGGATATTGTAACTGTTGGACATAAGGAACGTCACATTCTTCGGCATTATATCGTCAAGATATCTAAGCCGGTCAAGATTTACATCGAGGAGAGTTACTTTTGCTCCGAGACCTGCAGCCATCTTTGCTGCATTGGTGCCGACTATACCGCCGCCGATAACCACCACTTCACAAGGGGCAACACCGGGAACGCCTCCAAGAAGAACTCCGCGTCCCATCATCGGTTTTTCCAGATATTTCGCGCCTTCCTGTACCGCCATTCTTCCCGCAATTTCGCTCATCGGAGTTAAAAGCGGAAGTGTTCCGCCCTCTTCCACCGTCTCATAAGCTATCGCGATACATTTACTTTTTACGACTGCTTTAGTAAGAGGAAGATCTGCTGCAAAATGAAAATAAGTGAATACTATCTGGTTCTCACGAAGCAGGGAGTATTCCATCGGAATAGGCTCTTTTACTTTTACTATCATATCAGCCTGTTTGTAAACTTCTTTATTCGTACCCTTTATCTGAGCGCCCGCTTTTTTAAACTCAGCATCCGTTATACCGCTTCCGACTCCGGCATTCTTCTCAACGATTACTTTATGCCCCGCCTTTACCAGAGCTTCCACTCCGGACGGAACCATACCAACTCTAAACTCATTTTCTTTTACCTCTTTCGGTACACCTACGATCATAATATTTCCTCCTTTATTAAGATGATTCCACAGATTGCAGAACTATTTGATTCCACTGATACAAACCAGTACTTTCTTCTTTTGCTTCATTTACTTCTTTTACTGTTTCCGCCTAGGCGGATTTCGCAAAGATTTATGGTTAGATATTTAAACTTTGCTCAACTTGCTTCCTTTTCTTCTTTTACTTCTCTTACTGTACTTGCTGTACTTGCTTTACTTGCTTAGCCCAATCCTCAATATCCTTTACACATCAATTGGGCGTAAACCGTTGTTGCCGTTATGATATCTTTTCCTGTCGTATACTCATCATCCGCGTGATACTTTGCGCCGTTTACTCCGAATGCCAAAGTCGGTTTTTTCAGCACCCGGGAGAAGAAAGCGGAATCCAATCTTCCTCCCGTCATCAGCATTCTGGATTTCTCTCCGTAATACTCTTCAAGAATCCCTCCGAGTAATTTACAAATCGGCGCGTCTTCACTTATACTCGAATGCGTTGCTTCTGAAGCTTCTATTTTAACTTTGAACGTACCATCTTTTTTTACTGCTTTATTTATGAGATCAATAATTTCTTTTCTTGCTTTCTTCATACTTTCTTCGGGTATTACTCTTCTGTCTATAGTGAAGGTAAATTTATCCGGCACCGAATTACTTTTTAATCCGCCGCCCGAAAGCCCGCCAATCATCATGGTAGCTGCTTTTGATATCGGAACTTTCGCCCAATACTTTGACTTTCTTTTTTCAATCTTCTTTCTGAATTTTTCGAGTTCATTCACTATCTTTACGGCTTTTAGAAAAGCATTAACACCTCTCGTATGCAACGCCGCATGTACTGCTTTTCCGATAACCGTGACACGAAAACCTACAATACCCCGATGAGCTACGGTTAAATTATTTCCGCCGCCGCCATCACCTTCTATTACCACATCCGCCTTCGGTATTTTCTTATAGCAGATATACCCCGACCCGCAGTATCCGCCTATTTCTTCATCCGGCACAAAAGAAAACTCAAGATTCCACGCCGGTTTAACTTTTAGTTTTTTCAACGCCCGTACGGCTCCAAGCATTGCAACAATCCCGGATTTCATGTCCGCCGCTCCCCGGGCCATTATTTTATCACCTTTTATGTTAAGTTTAAACGGATTTTTTGAGAATCCGAGCGAAGCCGGCACCACATCATAATGCCCGTTAAAATGGAGGGTCTTTTTTGCCCCCGTATTCCAATACGCCATAAGAATATACCGCGGGTAACTTCTAAACTCCTCTTTTAAGGTGTTAATAAACTTCTTGTCAGTAACTTTAATGATCCTCGTTTTTAACCCGATACTTCTACACTCTTTCTCAAGCACTTTGACCAATTTTTCATAATTTAATCCAGGCTCCGATAAAGTAGGGATCTCCACGAGCTTGCCGAGTAAAGATATGAGATACTTTTTGTCAGCGGTTACTGTCTTTTTAATCGTTTTCAGCATACCAAGCTCCTTAATAATGGTTAGAACGTTCCAGGTTGCTCACGTTACTCACGTTCTACATTAATGTGGTATTAATATTATCTTGGCGGAGTGCTTTTTTCCGGAACGCTCTAAAGATTTCCCCGCCAGTGTTCTGTGGCAGGCCCACCTTAAACCATGAACCATTCTCTTTGTTCAGGTTCATGGCCCTGCACCTGACCTTATTTAAGGGAACGGTACAGGGTTGTCATTTGTACTTTTCCCGCCAAGCACCTAGCGCCCAGAGCCAACCTTTTTTTCACTTCGTACTTTCCGCCCTCTGTCTTCCGTCTTCGGGTCTTTCTTGCTGCGCCTCTAACCATCCAACCATCTAAGCCTCAGAGACGTCAACTTCTAGAATATGGTATTCAAGACGTCTCTTATGTATCTCGCTCCCTGCACTTGTATCTTTTCTTTTATCACAAGTCCGTTCATATTGGACTGGGGAACTATACATTTCGTAAACCCGAGCCGTGCGGCTTCTTTTATTCTTTCCGTTACCTGGGAAACGGCACGTATTTCTCCGCCGAGGCCTACTTCCCCGAAACAAACTGTTTTTGCATCCGTGGGAATATCTCTGATGCTTGAGGCAATGGCAACAACAACACCTAGATCCGCAGCAGGTTCATCGACCGAAACTCCCCCGGCTACATTTACAAAAATATCCTGATTGGCAAGATTAAACCCGCCCCGTTTTTCCAGAACCGCTGATAAAAGCGTGAACCTGTTATAATCCAGACCGCTTGCCCTTCTTTGCGGCATACCAAAATATGAAGGTGATACCAGAGCCTGTATCTCTACTAAAAACGGCCTTGTGCCTTCCATCGCTGAAATTATTACCGAGCCGGATGCGTCAGCTGTTCTTTCCGCCAAAAATAACGCAGAAGGATTTTCCACTTCTTTAAGCCCGCCTTCCGCCATTTCAAATACGGCAATTTCATTGGCAGGCCCGAATCTGTTTTTATACGAACGGAGAATCCTGAAATTATGGTTTTTATCTCCTTCAAAGTAAAGCACAGTATCTACAAGATGTTCGAGTACTCTCGGTCCTGCGATATTGCCGTCCTTAGTAACGTGTCCGACAAGAAATATAGAAACTCCGCTTCCTTTACTGATATACATTAGTTTTGTGGCATTTTCTCTCACCTGGGAGACACTGCCCGGCGCGGAGGGTATATCTTCATTAAAAATGGTTTGAATGGAATCTATTATTACAACTTTTGGTTTTGTTTCATATATATGTTTTTCTATAACTTTAATATTGGTTTCCGAAACCAGAAAAATATCCTTTGAGACAGCCTTCAAACGGGTAGCTCTCATTTTTATCTGAGCAATGGACTCTTCTCCGGAAATATAAAGCACCGAACCGTACTTTTTACTGAGTTCATTGCACATCTGAAGAACCAGCGTGGACTTTCCGATTCCCGGTTCTCCTCCGATAAGAACAAGCGACCCTATAACCAGCCCGCCGCCTAACACTTTATTTAACTCATTAATTCCCGTATCATACCTATCTGCATCTTTTCCCTCTACATCCGTTATCGCGGAAACTTTACTTACCTTCCCCGCTTCAAAAGTATACTTCTGACTTTTCTCGGTAACAGTCTTCTCTTCCACAAAAGAGTTCCAGCTGTTGCACTCGGAACATTTCCCGAGCCATCTGGCCGATTCATACCCGCAATGCTGGCAAACGAACTTAACCTTGGCTTTCATACGCTTCCTTGGACTCCTGTATTTTTCTTATTTCCCCGATACAACCCCTTGGCCGGCACGTCTAAAAGTCCATAAGGTCTATAAAGGTCACATCTCGAAAAAGCTTTATTTATATTATTTGTTATTCAAAATTCGGCGGAGCGTTCCATTCCGCCTTCATTAAATAGTCATTAGTCAATAGTACTTAGTAATTTCTTTTCTCATTGCTTTTCTTACTTTTTCCACAATATCTTCCACGGGTTATCTTTCACGTCTTTTATGAAAGACTTCAGATCTTCTGCCATTTTTTTATCGTTTATAAGCACTGCCAGCGTGCCGTCGCCTTTGTCTATCTTTTTTGCGGCAGAATCCAGCGCGGAGACCGTTTCATCTATCTTAAGCGAAACTTTATTAAGATTATCCATAGTTTTCGGCAGGTCCGCTTTGTTTACATCTTTTATCAAGCTATTTAACTGGCCCGTGAGTTCCTGTAAATTTTTAGTGGCAAGCGCCAGTTCTTGTGAAGTTTTCTCAAAATTTTCCACAGATCTGGTGATCGCCGGTCCGCTCTTTTCTACAATACCTTTAGTCACCTTGGTAAGATCATTTACATTCTGGACGGACCCGACAAGAGAACTCTGCACGCCGCCCACTATTTTATTTAAAGCGCCGAGAACATCTTTTAATTCCGCCGAGGCCTGGGACATGCTTTCCAGCGCCGCGTCAATACCGTAAGAACTCCTGCCGGAAAGGACATCGCCGGGAGCAACAAGATCCGCGGTTTTCGATCCGCCGGAAACATTTATGAATTTTTCGCCCATCACGCCGGTTGAGGAGACAGAGATATAGCTGTCCTTCCGGAATTCAAAACCTTTAGTATTTTTAAAAATAAAGAGTTCGACATTTATTTTACCGTCTCCGGCTAAAGTAAGTTCTTTAACCCTGCCGATATTGACCCCTCCGCCATATTTCACTTTGGAACGAGCTTTTAAATCAGGCGCTGAATCAAACACAACATTGACCTTATACCCCGGTTCAAATATCGTAAACCCGCCGATATAAACCGTCCCCATAAGAAGTATCCCGAGCGCCACCACGGTAAACACCCCCACCTTCACTTCATTTGATAAAGCCATAAATCCTCCTGTAAAAAACGTTACGGGTAGCGAGTGACGGGTTACGAGTCAAAGCCTTTTTCAAAATCAGTCTTCCGTCTTCTGACTTCCGTCCTCAGTTTTTGCCAACCATCCAACCCTCTAAACATCTAAGCATCCAAGTTTTAGGATTTTATCCTAAAACTTGTATTGGTCCTTTCGCGCTTCCTTTAATGAACTGCTTCACCACAGCATTCTTTGTATGCTGAATCTCTTTCGGTGTTCCTTCTTCTATTATTTTCCCTTCATACATCATGGCGATTTTATCGCCTATTTGATACGCGCTTTTCATATCATGCGTAACTACCACACTGGTCATTTTAAGTTTTTTCTGAAGCTCAACTATAAGTTCATTAATAATATCCGACATTATAGGGTCCAATCCCGTAGTCGGCTCGTCATAAAGCATTATCTCCGGGTCCATTGCGATTGCCCGGGCGAGTCCCACTCTTTTTTTCATACCGCCGGAAAGCTCCGCAGGCTTTTTATCTTCAACATTTTCAAGTCCTACAAGCGCCAGTTTTTCCTTTACCAGTTTTCTAATCTCAGCCGGGCTCTTTTTTGTAAAACGCGTAAGCGCGAACCCTACATTTTCGGCAACCGTGAGCGAGTCGAAGAGCGCCGCGCCCTGAAAAAGCATACCGAAATGTTTTCTCGCCTCATCCAGCTCCTTGTCATCCAGTTTTGCAATGTCTTTCCCTTTAACAAGGATCTTTCCGGAATCCGGTTTTAAAAGTCCTATCATATGTTTAAGCAAAACACTTTTTCCGCATCCGCTCCTTCCGATAATTACAACGGTTTTCTTATCCGGAATATCCAGAGAAAGCCCGTGCATTACCTTCTGCGCGCCGAAGTATTTTGTGACATTGCTTATTTTTATCATTTTCTACCAGAGAAACGCGGTCAGGATATAATCAGTGACCAGTATCAGCATTGAAGAAATAACCACGGAGGAAGTAGTCGACTTACCCACGCCTTCAGCCCCGCCTTCAGTTTCAAACCCTCTTTGACAACCGACAACCGCGATAATAGCGCCAAAGAACACTGTCTTGAAAAGCCCTTTAAAAACATCGTCCAGGCGCATGTACATATTCAAACTTTCAAAATAGCCGCCCGTGGTTCCGTCAAAGATATTTAAACTGATAAACAGCCCGCCCAGTGTTCCGAGAAGGTCCGCATATATAGTAAGAAGCGGCAGCATAAAAATCGCCGCAAGGAATCTCGGAACCGCGAGATACTTTACCGGATTGGTAGCCATCGTCTTTAAAGCATCCACCTGTTCGGTTACATTCATAGTTCCTATCTCTGCCGTTATAGCTGAGCCGATCTTTCCTGCCATAACCAGACCTATAAGAACCGGCGCCAGCTCTCTCGTAAGCGCCAGCGATACAATACCCCCGAGCATATTTGCCGCGCCGGAGATCTTTCTTTCAATAGCTGTTCCCGTCTGAAGCGCGAGTATCATTCCCGTCGAAAGCGAGGTAATAGTCACCACCGCCAGGGATTTATTCCCGATTATTACCATCTGTTCAAATATACTTTTTACTTCTGAAGGTTTTTTAAACGTCCAAAATAATACCTGACCGAAAAGCCGGGTTATTTTCCCCGCCTCGGAAAGGAACATGGTTACTTTCTTGCCTATGTATTCAAAACTACTCTGTATCAAAGTATACCTTTTACCAGTTCTATTTCTTGTTTGCCGGCGCTAATCCGAATGCCGACGGCGTCGAACCTGACCCGTTCATTTCCCAGTTTATTCTCAGCCACATAATGCGCCGCGGTATTTTCTATATGTTCCATCTTCTTTTTGCCTATGGTATCAAAGGGTGACTCTGACTTTGATTTTGCTATCGCTTTCACTTCAATAAAGCACCAGGTGTTCTTTTCTTTTGCGATGATATCTATCTCGCCGTAACGGCATTTGTAATTACGGGCTATTATCTTATACCCGTTCTTTTGTAAATATATAGCGGCTAACGTTTCGCCGCTGTTTCCTAAAAGTTTTTTCCAAAACATTGTCTGTGTATCCTGCATCTGCCATATTTTCTTATCGCGGCTATGTGTTCTTTTGTGCCATACCCCTTGTGTTTGGCGAACCCGTACATAGGGAATTCCCTGTCATATTCAACCATTATACCATCTCTTTTTACTTTTGCAATAATGGAAGCGGCGGCTATTACAAAGGATTTTGCGTCCCCTCCGATAATTGCTTTTTGCGGCAAGGTTGACTTAATCTCATACTGTCCGTCAATTAAGAGCATAGAAGGCGGGATTTTAAGCCCGGCGACGGCTATTTCCATTGCCTTTAAAGACGCACGCAATATGTTTATCTTATCTATCTCTTTCTCGTCGATAATCCCAAAGGCAAAAGCATCCGCTTTTGACATAATTATTTCGGAAAGTTTTTCACGGAGCTCCGGTTTTACTTTTTTTGAATCATTTACTCCGGCAAATATCGAAAGGTCTTTCAGTTTTTCAGGGGAAAATACTGCGGCAGCAGCTATTACGGGGCCGGCCAGCGGCCCCCTGCCTACTTCATCAACTCCCGCCAGAACCTTAATTCCTGATTCAAAGAGGGAGTCTTCAATTTTTAATAATAATTTTAAACGTTCCTGCTCACTTGGGCGCATCTGCAGTCACAGCAGCTTCAGGAGCCGCGGCCACAGGAGCAGCTGCTTTAGGTTCTTCCGCCGGAAGCGCCATAAGCGTAAGATCTTCTTTTAGCCTGGAACCCTTGCCGACTTTATCACGGAGATAAAAGAGCTTCGCTCTTCTGGTTCTGCCGCTCTTTAATACTTTTACGGTGGCAACCGCGTGCGAGTGGAATAAGAAAGTCCTCTCTACACCTATACCGCCGGTCACCTTTCTCACTTTAAAAGTTTTATTAAGACCTTCGCCTCTGATACTTAAGACCAGACCTTCAAAGGATTGAATTCTTTCCTTATCGCCTTCTTTAATGCGGACGCCGATTTTTATTTCATCGCCGACCCTGAACTCCAGATG
The DNA here is from genome assembly GCA_001778355.1 of Candidatus Firestonebacteria bacterium RIFOXYA2_FULL_40_8. Lineage (GTDB taxonomy): Bacteria > Oederibacteriota > D2-FULL-39-29 > D2-FULL-39-29 > D2-FULL-39-29 > D2-FULL-39-29. The sequence continues at coordinate 59,559 of MFGS01000039.1, read as the reverse complement.
ATCTTTTCTCTTAAATTTTTCCTGCCAATTCATTTTACACTTCCCCCTTCAAATATATTTCTTCACTTTTTTAGTAAATCCGGTCTTTTTTTCCGCCTAGGCGGATTTCGCAAAGGGCTTACGGACAGATATATACACCTTTGCTCAACTTGTTCGCTTTCGCAAGCAGGTCCGGTCTTTTTTCTTTTGTCAGTTTCAGCGCTTCTTCGCTTCTCCACTTGGCTATCTTTTCGTGGTTACCCGAAAGAAGAACTTCCGGTACTTTTTTTCCTTTATAATCCGCCGGGCGCGTATAGTGCGGGTAATCGAGTAACCCGTCCATAAATGATTCGTTCTTAGCTGATTCTTCATTCCCGAGCACTCCTGGAAGGAGCCGCATAACGGCGTCAACAATAAGGAGCGCCGGTATTTCACCGCCGGTCAGGACATAATCTCCGATGGAAATTTCTTCGTCGATATAATCCTTAACCCGCTCGTCAAACCCTTCGTAATGCCCGCAAACAAAGATCAAATTTTTCTTTTTGGCTAATTTTTTTGCCAGGGCCTGGTCGAATTTCTTCCCGGCCGGTGTTAAAAGTATCTTGAAACCTTTTTTCTTTTTTTCTACGTTCCTTAAACATTTTGCTATCGGCTCTACCTTCATCACCATCCCCGCCCCGCCGCCGTACGGTGCGTCATCGGTAGTATTGTGTTTGTCTTCTGCAAAGTCCCTTAAATTGTGGATCTTTACTTCCAATTTTCCTTTTTCGACGGCTCTTTTAAGAATGCTTGAATTAAGCACCGAGTCAAACATAGAGGGGAATATTGAAATTATGTCGACATGCATTTAAGCCGGTTTAGTATGCTTAAGAAGCTTCATTACGGTGTTGGACAGTCTCGCGCCCTTTTTTACCCACTCGTCAACTTTCACCCTGTCAACTATCAAACCTTTCACTCTGTCAAACGGGTTGTAGCTTCC
>MFGS01000039.1:0-58533 GCA_001778355.1 Candidatus Firestonebacteria bacterium RIFOXYA2_FULL_40_8 | reverse complement strand
ACAAACCTTTTTTACTTCCTTTACTTCTTCTACTGCGCTTTCTGCACTTGCTTCACTTACTGTCTTTGCTTTCCTTGCTGCTTTCGTATTTTTTAAAGAAAGCATCCTTGGCTTCAAGGAAGCGATCTTCTTTAATAGCTGTTTTAATAGTAGCTAGTAATTTTATCATAAATGCGAGGTTATGTAAAGTATTCAGTTGCTTCCCGGTATACTCCCCTGAGTTCGCAAGGTGCCGAAGATATGATTTTGTAAAGTTTTTACATGTATAACAGTCACATTCCGGGTCCAGAGGGCTGTAATCTCCACTATATGTAGAGTTACGGATGATAATTCTACCACCGCTTGTGTATATTGACCCGTTCCTGGCTATCCGTGTGGGCATAACGCAATCAAACATATCCACGCCTCTTTCCACCGCCGCCCAGATATCTTCGGGAGTTCCGACTCCCATTAAATACCTCGGTTTATTATCAGGCATGAACGGCTCAACGACATCTATCATGCCATACATCAGATCCTTGCTCTCACCGACAGAAAGCCCGCCGATAGCATAACCGTCAAAATCTATCCCGGTAATTTCTTTCGCGCTCCGTACTCTTAAATCTTCGAAGACGCTCCCCTGAATAATTCCAAAGAGCGCTCTATTTTTACTGTCATGCGCATCCCTGCACCTCTTCGCCCAAGCCGTAGTTCTCTCAAGCGCCTTTACCGCATACTCTTTCTCGCAAGGATTCGGCACGCACTCATCAAACGTCATAATAATATCCGCTCCAAGTGTATTTTCAATCTCCATTACCTTTTCCGGAGTGAACATATGCTCCGACCCGTCCAGGAAAGACTGAAACAACACCCCTTCCTCCGTCACCTTCCGAAGCCCCTTCAAAGAAAACACCTGAAACCCGCCTGAGTCAGTGAGTAGCGGCTTGTCCCATCCTATAAACTTGTGCAGTCCCCCAGCATTTTTTATTATCTCCAAGCCGGGCCGAAGATAAAGGTGATAAGTATTCCCGAGCATTATCTCGGTCCCAATCTCTTTCATATCCCGCATAGTCATCGCCTTAACAGTCCCGGTCGTGCCCACCGGCATAAACACAGGCGTCTCAATATCCCCATGCGCCGTAGAAATAATGCCATGGCGTGCTTTAGTATGTTTTTCTTTTTTTAGCAGTTTGAAATTCATGATGTCCTTTTTTACTATCAAGCAGCGTTTACTTAACACTACGAGCAATAATTAAAAACACAATTTTATATGTATAAAACTAGATCTCTTACGATATTAACGGAAATAACTTTTGTTTAGCCTCATCAAATGCTCTTACGATATGCCTTTTAAAATATATTTTCTGCTCTCCAAAACAAAAACAAGTTTCATCATCATAATCAGACATAATTCTTATATTACCAATAGTTACAATATGTGTTTTGCCATATCCTTTATTTAAAGTGTTTTTACTACCTGAGGTTGTCAAATGATTGTCACTATCAATATGGCACAATGCATCTCTAACATATTTTATTAAACATGTAACATCATATATATCCGACTGAATAATTATATCATCTTTAAAAGATATCCTAGATGAATATTTCTCACATTTAGCCATAAGGTCTCTTAGTAAGATAAGAATCTCAATAAATGCAGAATTAACAAAAGGATTATGCATATTTTCTATATCAAATATTTTTGTGGATAAGATTTCTTCAATACGCATTATATCCATTTTTATATCAAATTTAGTAAAAATATCTATTTCCATCTTTTCTCCAACTTGAGGTCACAAATTGTGACCTCAAAAACTGCTTTTTTTCGGTTTTTGCTAAACCTCTGACCTTCCAACCATCTAAGCATCTGTACTTCCGTGCATCTGACTTATTCTACCATAACAAGCGACAGCGAAGCACTTGATAATCTTATTGTGTTTTCCAATTGTCGTGACACCGTCGCGACAATCTGATCTTTTGGACCACATTAAACAAATTGTGACCTTAGGATTTCACTATATTTTGCCGACATAACGAATAACACGCTCTATTCTTTTGAAATATATTTGCATTACTATATATAATTTGATATAATTTCTTAGAGTTACTGGGTGACGTATCCTGTGACTAATGTCACACCGGGCACTGACCCAGCTCCCAGGACTCTAAAAAGCCTCCTTTAACAAGGGGGCTTTTTATTTGGACGAAACAACCAGATGTTAAACTTTGTTGACTTCGCAACTAAATATTTTTTACCCTCAATTTTTATCCCGCCGGATAAGACAATCTTTTCAAAAATATGTTTCATCAGGGTTATCTTTGACTGCCTTGCTCCTGGTACTTCAAACAAGCGATTCTGAAAATAACCAATGGCCCCGATCATAACATCAACTATTTGAACAGCCTGACTCAGCTTTGAATTGACCGGTGTAATACTTTTAACAAACCTTCCGCCAAAAGGAACTTCTATAGGATTAACCTGTAAAGCAAATTTATTCTTTAATCCGGAATTTAAATAACCTGCCAAAGTAACGAAGTTAACCTTCTCCTGCTCGGGATTAGTAATGCTATCCGGATATATCTTGTAATATCCGGGGATCTTGCAATTATGATAATAGAGTTGATAAAGGAGTTTAAAGAATCCTTCTTTTTTCATATTACTGTGTTCAATAACAGCCGAATTTCCGGTATCTATCAACATTACATTTATTCTAATAATATCTCTAAATATCAAATCAAACGCCAGGTCAACAAGTTCTACATATACATGCAGGTATTTTTGAGATACCTTGCACCATTTCAACTCACCAACAAAGTCAACATGTTTACTATTATTATTTACAAAACCATTTTTCTTGCGAAGTTTTTGCACTTCGTCTTCCAATACTTTTAGATTTACTTCATCAACCCATAACCCGCCTAAAAGCATAAATCTTTCATTTTTATGCCTACTTTCATCAGAATAGATATTAAAGCATCTCATAAACCTGGAACCTCAAACAATTTCATTGTCCTGCCCCCTTGAGTCTTGATATATTTTTATTTTATCACAAACACATCCGGAAAACAAAGTTTTTTACCGTAGTTGTTCGATTTAGGCCGTTCCGGCGAAGGCGAGCGCCTGATAAAATCAGGCAACTACGATTTACAACAAAAAAAGGGGACAGGCACGTGCCTGTCCCCAAATTGTCACTTTTTTTGCTTTTTTTGTTCTTTTTGGTTTTTTCGAGTTTCGAGTTTTAAATTTCGAGCTTGTTATTTCTCGTATTCCTTCACCAAACTCTCATACTCTGCCAGCAACTCTTTCGGCATTGTTGCGCCGAATTTTTTATAGTGTTCTTCTATGGATTTTATTTCTTCGCCCCATTCTTTTATATTTACCCGGAAAAGTTTTTCCATATCGGATTTGGAAACATCAAGTCCTGTCATATCAAAACCGTCTACTGTGGGGACGCTTCCGATAGGGGTTTCTTTTGCTTTGCCTTTACCGATAGCTCTTTCCAGTATCCATTTCATTACGCGGATGTTTTCGCCGAAACCGGGCCACATGAATTTGCCCTCTTCATTTGTCCGAAACCAGTTAACAAAGAATATCTTCGGGGCATTTTTCATCTTCTTGCCTACTTCCAGCCAGTGAAAGAAGTAATCTCCCATATTGTAGCCGCAGAAGGGAAGCATCGCCATCGGGTCGCGCCTTAGAACACCTGCTGCATGCGCGGCGGCGGCGGTGGTTTCCGAACCCATAATGGAGCCGGAGAACACTCCGTGCTGCCAGGATTTACTTTCGTAAACGAGAGGAAGGAGCGAACTCCTTCTGCCTCCGAATATTATTGCTGATATCGGTACACCCTTCGGATTTTCTTCCTCGGGCGAGAGAGTTTCACAATTTCTGATGGATACGGTAAATCTCGAGTTAGCATGGGCGGCTTTTTCTTTGCCGTCGTACTTCTTTCCCTGCCAGTCAATTACATTTTTCGGCGCTTCGCTCATTCCTTCCCACCACGGTTCGTTCTTATCCGTATCAAGCCCTACATTGGTGTAGAGCGTCGGATAAAACTTGTTAGCGTGGAGCGTCTTCATCATATTGGGATTGGTCTTCATGGAAGTACCGGAAGCCACGCCAAAGAATCCGTACTCGGGATTGATGGCATACAACTGTCCGTCCGGGCCTACATTCATCCATGCAATATCATCACCCAGAGTCGTAATAGTATAGCCGGGTATAGTCGGCTGCATCATTGCAAGGTTAGTCTTACCGCAAGCCGAAGGAAGCGCGGCCGCGACATAAAAAGTCTTTTTATCCGGACCGGTTATTCCCATAATTATCATATGTTCCGCCAGCCACCCCTCTTTAAGTCCGAGATACGAGGCAATGCGGAGGGAAAAACATTTTTTCCCGAGAAGCGCATTCCCGCCGTAGCCGGAACCGTAGGACATTACCAGTCCCTCATCAGGGAAGTGCATAATATATCTTCTATTCGGATCAAGTTCGCCGACCGAATGCACGCCTTTTACAAATTTATCACTGCTGCCTATCTTTTCTACAACTTTACCGCCAAGGCGGGTCATTATTCTCATCGAGACCGCGACATAAACAGAGTCCGTAACCTGTACACACGCCTTTGCATAAGGAGAATCCGGGTGCCCCATCATATAGGGCATTACATACATCGTCTTCCCCTTCATACAACCTGCATACAAACCAAGCATCTTGGCTTTTGCTTCTTTCGGGTCCATCCAGTTATTATTAGGCCCCGCCATTTCTTTGTTTGGATGACATACAAATGTAAGGTTTTCTGTACGGGCTACATCGTTAGGATGACTTCTATGAAGATAACTGTCCGGATAGGTAGTTTTGTTTAACTCGGAAAATATAGGGTTTCCGTTAAGTTTTTCTTTTTCAATACCGATTTTTACCAGTTCTCTGGCTTCTTTTTCCGAGCCGTCACACCAGTGGATTTTCTCGGGTTTTGTAAGCTCTGCTATCTCTTCTATCCATTTCTCAAGCGGTGTTGCCAAGGTTTTTGCCTCCGTTTTCGTCGTAATCCGTTACTTTGCTGTATTGGTAAAGTATTTTACAGGCAATCAACCGGATTGTCAACATTTTGTTAAACCATTTTAACAGATTGCTGAAAAACTTTTTTGACACTTTTTCAGCTTCCGTTTTGATCATTTTACCCGCCATTTGAGACCAAATGGCGAGGTATTAGGCTGCTCAAGGTCCATTATTTAGTTCTCCAGCAGCCTGCTAATAATGATGCGCGTGCGTTTTAGCAGTTTTTATCTTCTTTCCTTTGTACGCCTTAATCAGATATTTATTCACTCTCACAATAGACCTGGAAAATTTCTTTTCTTTCGTACTTGTCTCGGCAAGTATTAAAGAAGCATTGTTAAGGTCAACATTACTGCAAGAGGGAACTGTACGGCCTGCAGGGATATCCACACATTCTATATGACACATATTTTTAACGACTGAATTATTCCCGATGTTGGCATCAAAAATAACGGACCTGAATCCTATAAAAACATCTTTGCCGATCCTGCACGGGCCGTGTATTATACAGCCGTGGGTAAGCGAGCTATGCTCCCCCACGTTTACAGCGGTTTTCTTAAGCGCGTGAATTATTACGCCGTCTTGAATATTGCAACCCTTTTCTATTTTTACTTTACTTCCGGGCTCATCGGCTCTGATAACTGCGTGAGGTCCGACAAAAACATCTCCGCCGATAAGAACATTCCCCGTCACAAGCGCTGACGGGCTTAAGTACGCCGACTTCGCCACTTTTGGTGACGCGATCTTTGCCTTTGTTTTTGTCTTCATAAAACCCCCATAAAAAATAATAACTAAGATCTAAATTCTAAGCACTAAACTGAAAAACTCTCTTTCTCTTTTAAGATACGCAGACAAAAAACAAAAAAGCCAACTGCGCTCTTTTTGAGCTTAGTTGGCTTATTATCCGGCTTCCCTTTTGGAACCCGTCAAATCTTCCGAAAGTAATTATACACAATATTTACAGCTATGTCAATTTATATCCCGAATTTTAGAATGATATATATACTATTCGGGATTGATTCCACCGATTACAAAGCTACGGGATTCCACTGATTTAAAGATGAAAAATGTTAGGTTCTCAAATTTGAATTATTCGAACTTTTTTTCTAATGTGAAAACTATTATTCTTTCGCCGGTCTTGGTGGATACATCGGTATGTAAACTTATAACTTTTATTCCTGTTATCTTGTTTATCATTTCGGAAAGTAGTGTCTTTCCTTCCTCTATAAGTAAAGCTCTCGTTCTCTTTATCAGCTCAGCCCCGTCCTTGGTTTTCGTAAGCTGTTCTTCCGCCGGAGTAAGCACTCCCTTTAAGCGGACCACAACAAGGTCTTCAATAATAAAAGTCCTGGTTTCCACGGGTCCCCGCCCCATGTACTCCTTTTCAAATTTAATGATAGCTTCCGATATTTGCCCTTCTATCTGTCCTTTTGTCAAGATTGCACCTTTTAGTTGATGGGTTTTTAGATTTCATTCAAGATTTCATCAAATCTCGATTTTCTCCAAAATTTGTCCAGCAAATTTTGGTGGCGCATACGGGATTCGAACCCGTCATCTCCACCTTGAGAGGGTGGCGTCCTAACCAAATAGACGAATGCGCCATGGGTTTACTTGTAAACTTGCTATAACTCTATATTTCTTGAATTCTAATGTTCTACTTGACTGCATTCGTCTGATCCGATTGGAACTTAATATTGAATCATTTCGCTTTCGCTACATAACGGAATATGACGACCAATGCGCCACAACTTCGCTTTGCTCAGTTTTTTACTTCCTTTTCTTCATTTGCTTCTTCTGCTGCTGCTCAATTTACAGTTTTTGTATTATATCATATGATATTTTCAAATGGTAGGGTTTTCATTTCGACTGCTACTTTAATGATTTGCAGATCTATACATGTCTTTTCATAATTTAAAATATTACTTGAAGATGTTTTCCTTCCTACTGTTTTTTGATTCCAGCTATGTATTCATCAAATTCCTTGAATAGATTATCTGGAAATTTCTTAAAATTTCCAACTAAATTAATCTTTGTCTTATATACAATCCTCTTGTCATAATAATGCTCAATAACAAATGCCATTTCCCGAGTGTCAGTTATTCTTCTAAAATCGGTATATTTTGTTTCTTCACTTTTATTTGTTAGGCCATTTTTGATTTCTTCTTTAATTATGCAGAATTCCTTCATGTCCACCCAAATCCTGTAATTTTTTGTTACTTGATCCAATTCATCAAATTTAATAAGATAACAATCCTTGGATCCGATTCTTTCTATTTTTTCCACATGCGCGGTACGCAAATCAAGATTCCACCAATCTTTAAAAACAATGTAAAAACCACCTCCAAGAGGAAAATCATTAGAACTTTTACTAAATTTTATCGGAGGCTCCTTACTCACAACGAATTTACTCCCTATAGTTTCATCATAAAACAATTTCCCTATTGTCTGTTTTGTTTTCAAATCCGGGCTTAAACATGAAGTGATCAATTCTATTAATATTTCGTTTTTTTTCTTATAAACCATACGGCTTGTTTCCCAGGTCTCAATTGATTCAAATTGAATATTTTTTTCATCGTTCATAAAAACACTAAACTTCTGCTTCGCTTTTTCTGCTATTTTTTTAATATCAAAAGTCTCGGAAGCAGCAGTAACGGAAGAAAGTATTATTAAAGCAAGCAAAACTATTTTATTCATTTTATTCCTTAAGCTAATTGCTATTGTTCCTCTTATTCATGTTTAAATAGAACAGGCAGAAATGAGTATTTAGATATATTCTTCTAAGAGAAGCCTATGGCTTAATAGAGGCTCACTTTTTGACTACTAAAATACGCTATTCGGGTATTATAACCTCTATAAGGGTTTTCTTCAAGTTGAATCTTCAGGAAGGTCAAATTCTGAAACTAATTACCTTATTTCACAACATCCTTACCCGTTATATTTATTTGCTCGCTTATTTTGTTAACCATTACAGAAATTGCTTCTCCTAAACCATCTTCGTTCTTGCAAGTTGTTTCTTCAGCCATTACAATATTGCCTTTTTCCACATCTACAAATCGAACCTGTATAGAAATGCTGTTTTCCAGCTTTATGATATTACCCATTACAACATAATAAGCGTTCAGTATCTTTCCAACTTCTACGGCACATTCTGAACTGGTACAACCTGTAAGCTGGAATGATTGCTCTTTTAATATTTTATCCATATTATTTCTTTCTACAACATCATAAAGCCGCGCTTTAAATAACTTTGACCGTAAAAGCTCCGAAGCATACAAAGTAGTTTCAGAAGAAATATTCTTCCCTTCTAAATCCAGCACAGCAATAGCCATCTTCTTCATTCCATCAGGCAGCTTTACATCAACTTTTATTAACGGTTCATCGCTTATCGGGGAACCGAACTTATAGGTCAACTGAACAATATGATTTCCAAGCGTCCCGGTAATGCCTGATATTGGATATTGAAGTGCGTAATCAATTTGTAAACCGTCAATTTTATACGTTGCCCCTACGGAAATAGATCTTATGCTGTATCTTAAAAATGAAATCCCTGCTCTTAGTCCCAGGTTGTTTTCACAGATCCATTTTTCTATACCGGCCGAAAGGTTCAGGTCTTTATGTCCGTTAATACTTGCCAAACCATATTCTCCTTCAACTGAAGCAGTTAAAATATCGAAATTATACATCCCCCCTGCTTTTATTTTAAGCGGCAATCTATCTCCGTCATAAGAATCCACCGGCTGATTTATGTTCATAAGCATTACCCCAATGCGAGATTGTTTCGTTATATCTATTAACCCTCCAATATCATAACTCCAGAAATTCATATTTAACCCACTATTCAAAAATAAAGGGTCTATTGCGGTATATTCATTTTGCGTAAATGTTTTGGAAAGCCATTTAATGTTGACACCCAAACTCACAGAAGGACTTTTGCTGACCTTCAAGCCATAAGAAAGAGCAACCATATATTCCTGATATAAGGAAGTATAGGACATTGAACCACTTATTCCAAATCTGCCCAAATCTCCCAACGGAAGAACAGAGCCAAAGTAACTGTAGCAAATATTTTCTCCCAATCCCGCATATTGTTGTTCGTAAAGTCCTGTAACTTCAATCCGCCCCAACTTACTTAAACCCGCAGGGTTGTAAAACAAAGCATTTACATCATCAGCAATGCTTGTGAACGCTCCGCTCATTCCGATAGGCCTCGCTCCGGGAATATCTTCAAATGACGCAGACATTACCGATACAAGTCCGGTTAAAAACAGTATTACTAATATGTAACTCTTTATCTGGCTAATGAGATTATCCCTCTCTTTTGCTGTCCAACTACAGTCAATTGATAAATATAGATACCTGTCCGGCATAGACTACCGGAGTCGTCTTTTCCATCCCAGATAGGATTAATTGCAGTCAACGTACGTACTAGTTTATTTTCTTTATTAAATATTGTGATTGTTGCTTGTTCGCTATTTGAATTATCAAAATAAAAGCCAACTGTATCATTTACCCCGTCACCATTTGGCGTAAAGGGATTTGGATAAGCATATGCTTTATCACCATAGCTTGTTTTCACTTTGGCCGCATATAATGAACAATGAGATGTCGTTGCAGAAATAGTTTTAGTTGAAGTATCTACCGCACTAGCCATTTGCTGCCATTTTGCACCATCAAAATAATATAACGCTAATTTTGTTGCCGCTTCTGGTTCTAAAATATTAGTATTTGTTATCTTTCCATTGGTAATTGAATAATTAATAATTATTGTAACAGGTTTTAAAAATTCATGAACAATATTGCCCGCCATATCTTTCATTTCAAAATTATATGCTAAACCATCCGTAATAGAATCATCCTTCTTAACAGTCAATGTTACATTTGAGATCAATGAACCTTTAGGAATAGTTATATATGTATTAGTACCATCATCAGAATATGATTTCTGATTATCTAAGTCTTTGCCTAAATTATTACCCAATACTGTAGGCCCATTAGTGGTTGAGGTTGGTACTCCGGTCGCAGTACCGCTCCAAATATCCTTTGCTTCAAAATAGTAAGAATAATCGTTTCCCGATACCGGCAATGAAGCTGAATAGCTGTAACTGGCACCGGTTAGGCTGTTACCGCTTACCAGGCTCATAGAAAAAGGACTTCCCGATATTTCTGAACTATTTTTTAGGATATGCACCTTTGGTTGCTCGGCCAAAGGCGCATCGCCATCAATATCAGAATATTTTACCCTGTAAATAAAAGCAGTATTTGCACTACCGCTTTCGAGATTTATTCCGTCGGAGGTATAGTTTTCTTCTCCGGTCCAAGATAGAATAGGAGCATTTGTAATGTGTGGGCCATTTTGAGATAGAGCGGCGCTACCAACACCATCAAGGCTATTGATATCCTTGACCTCAAAGTAATATGTATAATCACCAGTAACAGAAAGCTGAGACGTGCAGGTGTAAGTTACTCCATTTTTATAATCTACACCGGAGGAGGACATATTAAAAGGGCTGCCTAAAATTTCGCTTCCATCTTTTTTTATTCTTAACTTTGGACATCCGCTCAATGGCAAATCATTATCTATATCAGTATATTTAACACTAAACAAGAAATTTGTATTGGGATCGCCAGAACTCGGACTCACGCTTGCATTTTCCAAATTGGGATTTGAATTACCAGAAGTAATATCTCTCGTTTCAAGACGCCACAACCATTGTAAATTATCAGGATATCTGCAAATACCCGCCAAATAGATACAATTTAAATCAACGGTTATAGAGCCAACAAACTCCGAATCACTATCACTCGGATCATTTTGCACAACCCCATTTGTTCCAAACCCATTTATTAACGCTCCGGTAGTAATATCTCTTTTTTCTGTCCGCCATTCACCAACACCAGGTCCTTGATGAATACCTCCGACATAAATATAACTAGAATCAATAGAACCTGAAGCAAAACCAATATATGAAACAGCTTCGCTTTCAACAATTCCACTTGAACCAAACGCATTTATCAATGCTCCTGTTGTAATGTTTCTTTTCTCTATCCGGCCTTTGTTATTAGTATCACCAATAATATATACATATAGCGAGTCTATAATAACCGAACTAGCTACTCCACCATTAACACTTTCAACAACACCACTAGTACCAAATCCATTTATTAACGCCCCGGTAACAATATCTCTTTTCTCTATCCGCCATTCTACGCCACCAAGATTGTCACACCCGACAATATAGATATAATTAGTATCTATTGATAAAGAAGATGCCTGTCCCCAGGCAAGAGATTCATCAATGCCTCCACTAGTACCAAATCCATTTATTAACGCCCCGGTAACAATATCTCTTTTCTCTATCCGCCACGGAAAGGCCCCGCCGCCTCCGCATAAATATATATAATTAGCATCAAGACAAATATCTCGAGCAATTCCATTTTCACCAACATGCGGAACATAAACTAAATTTCCATTTGTACCAAATCCCACAATTAACGCTCCTGTTATTTTATCTCTTTTCTCTATCCGCCAAGTAGTATTATCATCCCCGCCAGCAATATATATATAATTAGTATCTATTGCCATGGACATGACTAATCCATTTACACCATTATCAACAACTCCATTTGTTCCAAATCCATTTATTAATGCCCCTGTAGTTATATCCCTTTTTTCTATCTGCCATGTACTAAACCCTGAAATTCCTGCAATATATATATAGTTTGAATCAACAACCACCTTTGGTGAATAACCACCAATAGTAGGAATGCCTGTTACTACAAATCCAGATACATTAGTAGCTAATAAAGCAACCCAAAATATTATGTTTAATAATAACGCTTTTTTCATATACCTCTCTAATTAAAGATAAAATATCTTTTCATATTTCAATATACCTACTTTTTAGTGTAGCAAACATCATGCCATGTTTCAGGTATTTTACCAGTACTAGCCCTTTAATTATAAGCGAATTTATAATATTTTCTATAACTTAATTTTCCACCCTGTTTGTTATGGATTTGATTCCATACTTATGCAATCTTTTCCATAGCAGAATAATTACATTAAAACAAATGAAAACAGTTGAAAGAGATTTGAAAAGATCCTCTGTTTATTTCATATAATTGTATTTGTTTCACCTTACTGGATTATATAGGCTATAGATGATGAAGTCAAGGAATTTAGAACTCTTCTTTGTGTCTTTTATTGGCATTTACTTAATAGTTATATTAAAAGCGGCTAGCAGTGCAAGGACTTCGGGGTAGGAAAATTTGGCTTTGGCTATCTTATTCGTTGTGGGATTTATGAAATAGTTTTTGGCGCCGGTGAAATTTGAACCGGTTAAGTTTACATTTGCAAATCGGCTTTCTCTCAGGTCGGAATTTGAAAAATCGGATTCTGTCAGATTAACATCTGTAAAATCTGTTTCTTTTATCAGGCATTCTGTAAATTTTGACTTTCTGATATCCAGATTACTAAAAACACAGAGGTTTAACGTGCATTTGCTGAACTCCCAGGAGAGAAGGAATTTGTTTATCTCGCTGAAGACGACGCCTATTATCTTGCATTCTCTGAAACTAACATTACGAAAACTACACCCGGAAACTTTGGAATTCGAAAAATTACATCTTGTAAAAACACAGTCAATGAATTTTGTGTTTAGAAAATCCGCTCCCGTAAAATCACAACCGCTAAATGCGCAATTGGAAATATCAAAAGAAGCTATTTTTCTTTTAGACCAATCTTCATTTTCAAACGTTTTTTTCTCAAATATATTCTGCATTACAGTCCCTTAATTTTAATTCGGATTGACTCTTTTTTCCCTTCCTTCTTTTACTTCCTTTACTGTTGTTTCTTCCTTTGCTTTCCTTGCTTCTTTAAACCTTATAGATGGAATACGACACCGGACCCATTGCTATTGATACGCGGGATTTTGACAGCTTCAGCTCATTCCCCGAGCCTTCTACTTCACATGTGTAGGAATTATGCTTCTTATATGGAAAAACCGCTTTCACTTTTTTTGCCAGCGGGTTTACCGCGATGATATACTTTTGACCGCTAAGTTCGCGCTCGTATACGAACGGACTTTTACGATGGCGGGCGTAAAGCACCTTAAAGGAACCGTCCGAGGAAAGAGCCGGGATTTTATGCCGCAAAGCAATTAATCTTTTCACAGTCTGCCATAATGAACCTTCGGTGTTCATCTGCTTTTCCACCTCGGGGCCTTTTTTATCTACCGGCAGATACAGTTTTCCCGGGACGGCTTTTGAAAAACCTTTATTTTTGGAGCTGTCCCATTGCATCGGGGTCCTGGCGCCGGTCCTTTCAAAACCGCCTTCTTTACTCCGGACCTTTACATTATGTTTCATCCCGATTTCATCCCCGGCATAAACGAAAGGAACTCCGGGCATCGTCAAAAGGAAAGCAAAAATAACTTTGAGATCTGCATCGGTCCTTCCCGATCCGAGACGGAACATATCATGATTACCTGACGGAATACATATATATCCCTTCTTATCGGCTTCTTTATATATCTCCTTATAATAATCAACAAATTCAACTACGCTTCCACCGCCTTTACGGTTAAAGAAACTTTTTTTATTCTTTGTTTCGGTCTCATAGCGGAAAAGGGAGTTATACGCCGGAGGGCCGAAATGAAGCATAAAGTCGCAATGGAACCCCGCTTTGATAGCCCTGTCGGGACTTCCCCATTCGGAAACTATCATTGCTTCCGGATAATCACGGTCCAGCATCTGTCGTATCTCGCGCCAGATTTTATTAATATATCTCGAACTCTTAGGACCTTTCATAAGCGACGCCGCCATATCCACGCGGAAGCCGTCGGCTCCCATATCCAGCCAGAATCTCATAATCTTTTTAAGCTCCGCCCGGGTAGATTTCGGACCGGGATCATTATACCCCTGCTGCCATTTTTTCTTCGGATCCGGACGTCCAAACCCGTAATTTAACGCAGGCTGGCTGTAAAAAAAGTTTACTACATACTGTCCGACGCGGTCGCAATACCCGGATATAGAACGGCATTCGGGCATAGCCGTAATGAAAGTTCCGTCCGTCCAGATGAACCGGTCGGTATATTTATTTCTTTTTGGCTCGCAGGACTGCTTAAACCACGGGTGCTGTATTGAAGTGTGCCCCGGAACCAGGTCCAGGATAACCCGCATACCGCGGTTGTGAGCTTCTTTAAAAAGCTTTTTCAAGTCCGCATTTGAACCATACCTGGGAGCCACTTTGTAATAATCCGCAATATCATACCCGGCGTCCTGGAAAGGTGACACAAAGCAAGGATTAATCCAGATCGCCGTGCAGCCGAGACCTTTGATATAGTCAAGCTTTGACGTAATACCTTTTAAATCGCCTATCCCGTCCCCGTTCGTATCCTTAAAACTCTGGGGATATATCTCATAAAAAACCGCGTTAGATAACCACCCCGGCATTTTCTTTTTCATACTTTTTCCGTCCTTTTAGCTGTAGTTAATTAAAAGCAATATCAGATATCTTACAACATAAATTCACAACAAAACAAGATTATTTTATTTAAAAGCGGTTCACTGAAAGATTTATATTTACCGGGTACTATCAAGTTCTTTAAGAAGGGTTCCAATTGCAATATGATTTTCGGCAATATCTGTAATTGTCAGATAATTACCTTTAGTATTAAACTCTATTGTACCATCTTTTGTAAGCACGGACATAATCTGTCGTGTCAGTTCCCCTGCGTTGACATATGTAATAGGATAAATTTTTGCCACTATTTTGCCTCTCTCTTTTTCCGCTACTTTTTGTCCGGACTCCCTGATATTCCTGTAGAGTTCTCTTATCTTTTTATGTACTTCGGGATAGTCGTTTACCTGGACAGACAGTTCTGAATATAATAAATTCATTATACCGTCTTTTGAATTCAACTTCTTTATATCCGCGTAGATGTTATTCTGAAACGGGTATTTTACGAATATTCTTTTAAGCTTATCAGGATTGTTCTTATAGTTAATATGATAAACTTTTTCTGCGCCGGTAACATTATCAATATAAAACGCCAAACCAAGAGGTTCAAGGACCTGCTTTAAAGCTTCGTGGAGTTCCGTTCTCTCTTTAAAATTTACTGTTATGTTTTTGACACCTGCATACGCTATAGTATTTTCTTCCATTTTTTCTTCGAACTTCAAATCTATAACAAAATTTATTGAATTCACCTCTAAGCGCAGTCTTCTAAGAGCCCAATAAAGACCTTCATTTTTAAATTCCACCGGCTGGACATAATCCCTGGATTTATACTCCGGCTGGGCAAAGAATTCTGCCGCGGCGTTATCCTCGGGCCGTACAGCGGACTTTGCGGAGGATTCATGCTCTACGGTGTCAACAGGAGGGTTTGCTTCCGCGTTAAAAGGCGTTATAAATAGGAACTGAAAAAGCAGAGGCAAAATTGAGCATTTTAGTATACTGTTTTTCATTGGTTCCTCCTGCATACTTAGTAGCAGAAAAACCGGTTTTGTTCAGCCGTATTCCATAAACTTTGCGCAAATGCATAATCAATCGTCCGCAAGTTATATTACCATCCCGGGCTAATTATTAATACTTTCTTTGAGAATCCTTAATCTTCCCGCGGTTTCTTTAGCCAGGTTATTTTTGACCCAAGCTTTTGCTTTATTATCAAGGAGTTCTCCTATTCCGTCCAATATTTTATTTGTTTTAATTTTCTCCACTTGTTTTGCCGTTTTTTCAAGAAAACTTTTTAAGTCCCCGCCAACCCTTTTTGCGAGCATTCCTTCATTGAGAGACCAGTTATTCTTCAGAAAGTAGTTTACGTCATATATATCCCTGTTCGAGCTCCCCATCCTCTCACTCATAGCGGCTAATTTATGGGCAAGCATATCTTCCTTTACCATTACTTTCATCGGAATGCCAAGATAATTCATTATGGCATATTTTGAACCAAAATCCCTTGTCGAGACCTCGAGCTTGATATTCTGGTTTAATTCCGAGTAGGACACTACAAACAGAATGGTATTTTTCTTTATATACTTTTCCTTTATTATGCCCTGAGCACCTGTTATTTTAAAAAGACAGGCGAAGACCCTGTCTTTCATATTTAATTGAAGAAGATCAAAATCCAGGTCCACAGAGAAACGGTCAAGACCGTAAAACAAAAGAGCCGCTGTCCCGCCTTTAAAGCCAAGGACCGGAGCCAGTTCTCTGTCCGAATAAATCGCAAAAAGGGTGTCGAGCAATATTTTTTTATGTTTATTAATTATCAACACTCTTTTCCCCTCTTCTTTCCCAATATTTCGGCTAACCGTTTTTCAAGCTTGGAGTCCTGATACAGAGCGGAAAGTGCCGATAATTTTTCTTTGTCTAAACCCCGAATATTATCAAATTGATATCTTTTATTCAAATATAGCATATCAAGAAAAGCTCTTTCTTTTACAGCCATGGCATAACCGCGGGTATTTTCTACACCGGACGGATTATACAGGATTTTCTCCGATAGCTTTCTGTAATTAAATTCCCTGCCATCAACTTCAAGTGTTCTGCGCAGGTATGAAGCAATATAAATCCCCGGATATCTCTGGAAAATAACCCCTTCTTTTGAAAGTACCGATTCAAAACTTATATAGGACGGGGAGTAGAGTTTTGCCGCCAGTTCAAAACTATCGTATTTTTTGTCTTTTGAGTATACTCCCCGCCGGGGAGCATACAAATCGCCGGTCTTAACATGATAATTAAGACGCCTTTTTAACAGCCCGGCTTTTTCCATGCCAAGCTGCATCTCCAATTCCCTGATCGTAAAAACCGTTGCGGTATTTCTTAGTATGTAATTCATCTCGTTTTTAAGCATATTTGCTCATACTCCACTAGTAACATATATTGTTACTAACAGTGTACGCTACAAAAGGGAGTTTGTCAAGGTCTTATTTGTCCCGTTTAGGAAGGTCAAAATCGTCGAGGGCTTTACCGTCATCACCTATCGCCTGCACCTTGAGTTTGTCGTCGGTAACGTCTATCTTCATTATATAATGTTTGTCCTTGTTATTACCTTTCGAATCTCTTTGCATGCTTTTGGCTGTCCACCAGTCGCCTCTGACTTTACGGTAGGCAGATGCCAGTCCCGCGGCTACGACATAACACGTTCCGTTCTTATAACTGGTTTGCGCGCTTTTCTTGGATACTGTGTAATTTATGGATTTGGAACGTTCATACCCATGGTCATGCCCGTCAATATAAAGGTTAACCCGGTATTTATCAAAAAGAGGAGCGAACAGCTCTCTGGCTTTTTCATCCGAACCGTGATCGCCCGTGCTGAAAAGCGGCGCATGGGCAAAAACTATCTTGTATCTGGCGGAGTTTGCCAAGCGGAGGTCCTCTTCGAGCCACACGGCTGTTTTTGAATATTTATCCGTGCTGACTTTTGTTTCCGAAGCAAAAAGTGAGACAAAATGACAATTACCGTAATTAAAACTGTAGTTAAGCCCGTTATCTTTTCCTTTAGGCAAAGCAAAACGCGCTAAATAGTTGACAAACTCCGGGTCTTCATCCCCGTCATGATTACCGGGAGTCGGCATGACCGGCATCGAAAATGAGAACGGCTGAATAGAGATAAGAAATTCATTCCATATTTTTGCGCTATCCGCCGCTTCATGCGCCATATCTCCCGCGTGAAGGAAAAATTTTGCCCTGTAACGCTGGATGGCTCTCATTAACTGGACCAGCATTGTATTATTATCCCCGCTGTCGCCGCCTGCAATAAAAGTAAAATTTGCATCCCCTTCCGGAGCAGTAGTAAAAGTATTTATTCCTTTACTGTCTCCTTCTATAGAATAGAAATACTGCGTTCCCGCCTTCAGCCCGGAAAGTTTTGCTTTATAAATATAAACAAGGCCTTTCTCCGTTTTAACATCTCTAAAAAATATTTCTTTTTCTGTTTCAATACGTTTTTTTCTCTCGGTTTCTATATCTTTAACTGTCTCCATCCTGGCAGTTACCGTTTGATCCAGGTTTTCCTTTTCCAAACCATATTTAACTTTCCCGTCAATTTTTTCGGATTTCTGCCAGATAACGGTCATTGAAGTTTTAGGATCATCCTCCCAGGTGAGGTGAGTGTATTCCGCCCTGAGCTGAAAGCAAAAACAAAAGACCAGAACACCTGCTAAATATATTATTTTCTTCATATTTTCCCTTTCTTTTCATACATTATCGCAGCAAAGCGATTTTCTAATAGTATACACTTTAGCCGGCATAAATTAAAGAGTACAATGGAACCCGAATTCGAAGCAGAAAACACTTACCTTTGCGCATTAAAATATTGAGATTCCAGGTTAGTTTCGGGTTCGATTGAACCCGCCTCAGGCGGGCTGCTGATTAGGCAATGTAATGTATATTCGCTTGTGTAAAAACTCACAATTTAAGCCGGTTATAAAGGGCTTATAAGGATTGACAAACACCTGTTTTCACTGTATATTAATGCGGATGTTTGATATCGAATAGAAAGGAACAAACGTGTCGCCGCATAGCAAACTGAAAGCATACAAAGACCTGCTTGGACTGGATTACCGCAGTAAAAACAAATGGCTGCATATTAAAGAAAATAAGGCTGCTTTCTTTGTTGTAAAACGTATTATAGACCTTATACTTTCCATATTTGCCTTATTTGTTCTAAGCCCTTTATTATTAATTATTGCTATTCTTATAAGGTTTTCTTCCAAAGGCCCTGCTATCTACGCGCAGGAGCGTGTCGGCAGGTACGGCAGGATTTTTGTACTTTATAAATTCCGCAGCATGGTTGCTGATGCAGAAAAACACACAGGCCCCGTCTGGGCAAAACACAATGATAATAGAGTTACAACTTTAGGAAAGTTCTTAAGAAGAACCCGTATCGACGAACTCCCACAGTTTTGGAATGTTATTAAAGACGATATGAGTCTGGTAGGCCCGAGGCCAGAACGCCCTTTCTTCGTAAGACAACATAGAGAGCTTCAGGGCGACCGCCTTAGCGTAAACCCCGGCCTTACCGGCCTCGCCCAGGTAGAAGGCACATATCATTTTAAGCCCCACGAAAAATGGTTCTTCGACGAATTCTACATCCAACACATGTCCGTAGCCCTGGACATAATAATCCTGATAAAAACCCTCTGGATAATAGTCTCAAAAAAGGGCTCTTAAAAACCGTCCATAAGGTTCGTAAGGTCGAAAGTCTTTTTCATTGGTGGTATTATTTTATCTAAGTACTTATTTTACTTCACCTGCTTTCCCTTTAAGTGATTTCAACCTATAAGGTGTCCCTTTTCATTCCTTATAAATTACAAGTCCCGGTATATTCTTGAAATGTTTTATATTTTCTGTAACTAAAATCAGGTTGTTTTCTATACAAGTAGCCGCAATCAAAATATCTACAGGTCCGGCCGGGATATTTTTTAATTTAGCCAGTTCTGAAGCTCTATCAGCAATTAATTCACTTACCGGATATACATCAAAATACCTGATAACATCGTCCGCTGTATCTTTATCTTTAATATCATCTATGCCGCGAAATAGCTCAAATTTATTCAGCACGCTTAAAGAAATGCTTATATTTTCCTTTTCTGAAAGTTTATTCAAAGTATCTCTTTTTTTACTAAGATGGTTTATTAAAACATCCGTATCCAGGAGATATTTAGTTTTTTCAATGCCATACTTTGCATTTTCTTTCATTATCTTATCCTCTCAGCGCGTTTCTCAAAATCTTTGTTTAATTCATCTCTCATATTTTTAATGCTTGGTATGGATCCGTAAGAAGTTTTTATCGCTTCTTTCATTGTTTTAGGCTTCAATGAATACTTTAATATAACTGCTTCCAGACCTTCCTCAACCAGAAAGCTTAAACTCTTATGAGTAATGTTTTTGAGTTCTAAAGCTTTCTTTTTACAGTCTCGATCAAGATAAACCATCGTCTTAATTTTTTTCATCTTATTATTCTCCTTTTTGTATATTTGACCACCTTACAATGCTGTCATATATACTACAGTAATTATAGCAACATATGTCTATAATGTCAAGAGGAGGGCTAAATCAGCCAACAACCTGTTGGTCAACTCAGTCATAATATTATCGACAGACTGCGTCAAGAATTGACTTTCAAAGAAACCTAATTTTCAATTATGAACGCAAAGCGTTCACAATCTTTCCGGAAATCGGCACACAATGAGTGCAAAATTAATGAGGAGCAGTTCTTGATTCTATTCCTTCTTCTACTGCTCTTTCCGCCAAAAAGCGTTGGCGGACTGCTCGCCTAAAAGCCGGCGACCAGGCTTTTTTCTTTACCCACTTTCTTCACTGTTTTTTCTGTTTTTGCCGCGCCTCCAAGCATCCGAGCCTCTGCGCTTCCATCCGTTACCATGAAATGAGCGTTATTCCCGCTACTCCACCCACTACCGAATAAAGAAAATCATTTTCATCAAAATTACTATCCGTTATTTCTTTTATAAGAGCATAACCTATAATCGTGAGAACCGGAACGGTATAGAACCACAGGTCTTTTTCTTTCATTCTTCTATCACAAATCTTAAGGAGTCCTTCTGTAGTACAAGTCTTATACTCCAAAGTATATTGCGCGTCCATCCATTTTGTAGAAATAGCCCCGATGGCAAACCCTATCATAGCATGGTTAAACTTATCATCAGGAATCTCCACCGCCCTCGCCTTGCTATTCATAGCAAAAAGAACCAACACCAAAACAATTATTATCACCCTGGAGTGTAATTTAAAGGTTTTCATAATCCCCCTAGCCATGAAGCAGTCATGGCAGAAAATAGACAATCGAAAATCGAGAGTAGATAAAAATCCATCCAATATATCAGTTCTTGCTGCGCTTCTGAGCCTCCGCGCGTCTATCTTCATTGTATCTCACATTTCCTAGTTTGTCATCCCTTTGTTTTTTTTGCAATCGCCAAGCCTCCAAGCATCTCTTCCAGAGATCCGCCTAACATAATTGGCGGACAACCATCTAAACCTCTGTCTTTATCCTGCCTCACTTTTCCCTGTTTGTCATCCCTTTTCACTGCTTTTGTTTTTCCTGCTTTAACTTCTTACTTTGGACCTCGTACTTCGTACTTGCTACTCTTGCTTTCTCCACTTTGCTCATTGTCCGCACTTTCCCTG
This sequence comes from Candidatus Firestonebacteria bacterium RIFOXYA2_FULL_40_8, assembly GCA_001778355.1. Lineage (GTDB taxonomy): Bacteria > Oederibacteriota > D2-FULL-39-29 > D2-FULL-39-29 > D2-FULL-39-29 > D2-FULL-39-29. Next base: position 37,351 of record MFGS01000039.1, on the reverse strand, counting down.
CTTCTCTTTCTTTAATTTGCTTTTTCTACTATTTTTTTGCATAATACTCTTATCTATTTTCTCAAGGGAGAAACAAAATGATTGAAAAACATCCGATAGTTTTAAAAGCAATAGAAAGCAAAATACACCTTATAAGGAACGAATACGTAATGTTAAGCTCGGATCTTGCGGAATTGTATGCGGTTGAGACCAGAATTTTAAACGAGGCAGTTAAAAGAAACATAAAGCGCTTCCCTGCAGATTTCATGTTTCAATTAACAGATGAAGAAGTCGCGACCATGGTATCGCAATTTGCGATACCATCCAGGAAATATCTAGGCGGCTACAATCCTTATGCCTTTACAGAGCAAGGTATCGCAATGCTATCGGGTGTTTTAAACAGCGATAGAGCCATCACAATTAACATAGAAATAATGCGTGTTTTTGTTTCATTTAGAAGGTATTTATTAACCCACAAGGAAATACTTGAAAAACTTGCAAAAATTGAAAGCAAAATGGAATTACATGACAACAAAATAGAAACCCACGCCTGTCCGCCAATCTTTTTGGAGGAGCGAGGTAATAAAAGATATAATTGGCCAGATTCGAAGGATGATAAATCAACCAACCAAACCCAAAAAGCAAATCGGTTTCAGAAAAGAGTAATCTTTCATAGGAATATTAGAAGTTGCAACTTCAATATTTCTCTGTTTTTGCTTCAGTTACTTCTTTTGCTGTTCCCACTTTATTCATCCGCCTAGGTGGATTTCGGAAAGTATACCTGTCTGATATTTAGACTTTCCTCAACTTCCTTCACTTCACTTACTGTACTTGCTTTGTTTGCTTCCCCTGCTTCCCTTTCTTCATATCCCGCCATTTTTTCTTTGCAATCAATATTTTCATCAATTCTTCCAGGTCAAACTTTTCTTTCCCTTTGTCATCCTGTAGTTTTTAATAGCGGGTCTTTGATCCACCAACGCTTTGTGGTGGAGATCCAGGGTCTTTTCTTTCTGTTCTTACTTCTCTTAATTCTTCTACTGTTTTTGCTTTTTTTTACTGTTACTGCTTTCTCTTCTTCCCTTAGCTGTTTTCTATTACTTCCCAATAGCCGCCTTTGTCCGGGCCAACACGTTTTATATATTTGTCTTTCTGCAATGTTCTCAGCTGATGAATAACACTGCTGACACTCATTTTAGTATCTCTTGAAAGCTGCTTTCTTGATATTGCCGGATTTTTAATTATAGCCTCTATTATTTTCTGTGTGTTTTCTGTGTGTTTTCTGTGTGTTTTATTAGGAACTGGTGCTTCGGCTTTTTCCCGCCTATAGAAGACAACCATAAATCCTGTTTTAAGAACTTTAAATTCAACTTTTATTTTAACCGCCTTGCATTCATCATTAATTCGTTTTAGCCCGGAACCCCACTTTTCTATTTCTTTTGCTTTATAAAATACTTCGGCAATAAGCGGATTTCGTAAAACAGATCTTTCTTTACCTTTTATAAAATCTTCCGGCGATAACTCTTCCGGAAATTCACCAGGATTGTATATTTCAACCCTGTTCTTAAAAATCGCAATTTCATTGCCCTTGGGAACTGAATAATCTCTATGACACAACGAATTTACCAGAGCTTCTCTTATCGCTTTAATAGGTATTTCCGGAACTTCCTCCCTCTCCAATCTCCCGAATTTTACGCCCCAATTAATGTGCTCTCTTATATAAGCTTCGGATTTCTCCAAAATATCAAACAAATTTCCAGTAAATTTATCTATATCCAAAAATGTTATTTTATCAGTACCGGCAAAGACCGCAGCCTGTACTTCAAATGTATCATTATTACAAAACAGCAGCTCTGCCGGCTTTAACAGCTTCTGATTGCGCATCAATCCTAATTTATTTAGAACTGTTTTTACACCACTGAAACCAAAATCTATTCTTTTAAATATTTTCGCTTTTTTGATAAAGCTTTTTACTGCCTTTTCGCTTACCTTTTTAATATCGAAACCTGAATATTCCGATTCCCATATATATTTATCCTTATTCTTTTTTAAAATAACTTTTCTTATTTCATTAGGGCTTAACTGCCTATCTTCATCTGCGACTCTAATATAAACCCGGCCATAAGCATGGTAGGGAATATCTTCGCCTTGAAACTCAATCTTAATGCAGGTTTTACCTCTGATATTAACCGCATCTATTGAAGGATATATCTTTGGTTCGATATGATTCGATATTGCCTGAGAAATATCCCGCAGAGTAGACGCTCCGATTGTCTGACCTACAATCTCCCCGTCATTCTTAACGCCAAAATATAACTCGCCCCTCTGATGTTTATTCAGGATAGAAGAGATAGAAACTATTGCCTCTTTAATTTCAGACGTTGATTTTTTCAACTCTAATACTTCGGATTCTTTCAAAAACATACCCTTTCCCCCTTGAGCTTTATTAATACAATAAGTTTCGAATTTGACTGACCTTAGTATATAAATATTAGTCACCCGCCAATCTTTTTGGAGGGTTAGTGCTTCGAATTTGCCTTTATCTCACCCCTTAGGTGACCTTGGACTAATTATAGCAGATTAAAGAGAGTAACGGCAAGAATTTAAATATTTCTCTGTTTTTGCTGTTCTTACTTCTTTTGCTTCACTTACTGTACTTGCTTCCTTTACTTCTCCTGCTTCTCTTACTGTCGTCCCTGTTTCCACTTTCTTCACTTTACTCACTGTTATTCCTGTTCTTGCTTCCCCTGCTTCTCTTTCTTTATTTGCTTTTTCTTCTGTTTTTCTGTAAAATACTATTATCTATTTTCTCAAGGGAGAAATATATGAAATCTGAAATTCATTTTGATAAAGTCTATAAGGCATGGCTCTCTGATATTAAGATAAGAGTGCGTAATGCTCAGATTAAAGCAACTCTGAAGGTCAACACTGAATTACTCGAGTTGTATTGGAGTATGGGAAAAGATATTGTACTTAAACAAAAAGAAACAAAATGGGGAGAAGGATTATTAATCCATTTAAGTAAAGACCTTGCTTCGGAATTCCCCGCCATGCAAGGCTTTTCATTACGAAATCTTAAGTATATCCGTCAATGGTATCTGTTTTATACAAAAAATAGTCCAATTGGGCAACAAGTTGTTGCCCAATTAACCCAAATACCATGGGGGCATAATATCGCCATTATGTCCAAATGTAAAAACATAAACGAAGCCCTATTTTATATACAGAACACTCTTTCAAATAGCTGGAGCCGTAATGTTCTTGTCCATCAGATAGAAAATGGCCTATATAAACGTAAAGGCAGGTCCATTAATAATTTTGCGTCTGTCTTGCCAAAGTCAAACTCAGACCTCGCCGAACAAGCGCTTAAAGATCCATTCATCTTCGATTTTCTGAACATGTCAAAAGAACATGACGAAAACGAACTTGAAAATGCCTTGGTAAATCATGTAATGAAGTTTTTGCTGGAACTGGGCACAGGGTTCGCATTTCTTGGCAGACAGGTGCCTGTTCAAGTAGGGGAACGCGAGTTTTTTATCGATCTTTTGTTCTACCATACTCGTCTTCATTGTTATGTGGTGCTTGAACTAAAGACCGGAGATTTCGAACCGGAACATGCAGGAAAACTGAATTTTTACCTCAAGGCAGTTGATAACCGGTTACGCAGCGAAGGAGATCTGCCAACCATAGGACTCTTGCTTTGTAAAAATAGAGATAAAATGGTCGCCGAATATGCTTTGAGTGATATTCGTAAACCAATCGGCATTTCTCAATATATATTGTCCCATTCATTACCAAAGAAACTTAAATCAAGCTTTCCTACAATTAAAGAATTGGAAGTTGGACTTAGTAAGACTCCCCAAAAAAAGTTAAAAAAGTAAAGCAAATCGGTTTCAGGAAAGAGTAGTATTTTTCAAAAACATTAATGTCCCTCATTTATTCTTACCTTTTTCCGGGGAGGAATTCAACCTATAAGGGTGGCTGGGTAGACTCAAGATGCTAATGCAATCTCTCGCCTTGGCTACTCTCAAAATAATAATTTATGCAGGAAACAATGAAACTAAATATTTTTCAAAGTTTTTTAAATTCAGAAATCTAATTTTTACTCCGTTTATATCTTTAAAGAATTCATCCTCTACATCATGTGCTACAACAATATTGTCTCCCGTAGGATAGTTTTTACGAAAAATAACAACGTTTTGCGCATCAAATGACTTGAAGCTCCATTTACATTCAATTGCTACTTGGCTTTTGTTTTTTAATGGAATAATAAAATCAACCTCGCAGTCTTTTTTAGTCCTCCAATAATATGCCATATTTCTTTGACTAATTGCTAATATTTCATTTAAAATTAGATGTTCCCAGAGTATTCCGCAATCTTTATTTTTTAAATCATGCCATCCCTTAAAGTGAGATACAAAACCGGTGTCAAAAACATATACTTTTGGAGCAGACACAATCTCCGTAGGTTTATGTGAATTAAAAGGTTTAACAACAGTAACAACATATGTTTCCTCAAGTATTTTTAAATAATTTGAGATGGTACCTCTACTTACTTCGCAAGGAACAGCATATGTGTTTGCTTCAAACATTCCACCGCTATTATAAATAAGAAGCTCTAAAAACTTTTGAAATGAACTCTTGCTTTCTAATCTAAATAATTCCTGTACATCTTTTGCCCAGTATGAATCTATCCAGTCCTGATAGTCTTTTTCATTATCAGTTTTTGCCATAAAAAATGGAGGAAGCCCTCCTTTTAACATTCGATGTTTGATATTAACATTTGAAAATTCTGAAATATCGGTATAAATCATTGGTGTCATCCAGATATTACTCTTTCTCCCCGTAAGAGTATCCCTAAACTTTGACGATGCGCCAAGTGTTGATGAGCCAGTAGCAATAACTTTTATATTTTGGTGATAATCTGCGGCTATTTTAAGCAGTTCGGAAGGATTACCCAATCTATGGATTTCATCAAAAACCAGTATTCTATTTTTATTATTATTAAGAAATTTCTCAGGATCTTTAAGCTTTTCTCTAATACTTGGAAGTTCGCAATCATAATAATCGGCACCTTCAATATTTCTGCAAAGAAATGTCTTGCCGGCTCTTCTTATACCGGAAAGCCAGATTACTGAGTGTCTTTTCCAAGCCGCTTCAATATTATTTTGCCAAAATGTTCTTTTTATCATAACAAAAGAAATATATCACAAAAAGTACTATATGTCAATGTAATAGCATATAGTATTTTTCGTTAAAATCGCTTATTTTGGCTGTATTTTACTTGATACCAGTCTCGAGGTTTATCAAATAAATGGAGGGCACAATCTAATATTCGCCGGCCGGCTACGGAGAAGCCATTTACGCAGGCGCAACCTCTCGCCCTGGACTTCACAGTAGCTTGCCTTTTAATGTTACAAGCTCTTCGGCTTATGCTCTCTAGGGGAAAGCACAAACCTATTAATGAAAAACCTATAACAGTAATTTTTAGAGGGCTCCCGCCATTCTCATTCGGTATGATCAACCTTTCGGTTGCTCAAGGGGTGAGTAGAATCTTTGTCCGATTGGAAAGGTTAAAAGCCGACAATTACGGCGATCATAAACGTTTTAAAGGTCTCATCGAGGGGAGGAATTCAACCTACAAGTGTGGCTGTCCCTCTTTCTTCATTAGTAAGACTCCCCAAAAAAAGTTAAAAAAGTAAAGCAAATAGGCTTCAGAAAAGAGTAATCTTTCTTGGGAATTTTAGAAGTTGCAACTTCAATATTTCTCTGTTTTTGCTTCAGTTACTTCTTTTGCTGTTCCCACTTTATTCACTTTACTCACTTCGTTCGCCAGCTTCTTTCTTAACTCTTCCAAGCCCTCAACTGAACCTATCTCATAAAACCTGTCTCTTACTTCATATCCCGCCATTTTTTTCTTTGCAATCAATATTTTCATCAATTCTTCAAGATCAAACTTTTCTTTACTCTCTTTTGTTTCTGTACTTGCTTTACTTGCATTTTTTGCTTTATTCACTTCTTCAAACGCTTCCTTCCTGAAAACACTTAATCCCCAATCTATATAATCCATTCCGGGTAATTTGTTCTTTTTGTCATAGGCGATTATTCTGCCGTCTTTATATACTATATTACTTTTGTCAAATTTGTTGTCATTCCTGTAAACTGTCATCATTCCCAGTGGCTTCTCTTTGTCATTATTAAAAGCTTCTACTATTGCATTATAATCAACATCAAGGTAAGAATCCCCATACATCACTATAAAAACATCGCTAAGCAGCGGTAACGCCTTCCTAACCGCCCCGCCGGTGCCTAAGAGCTTGTCACCGTCGTAGCTGTATTGTATACTCATTCCCAGATTACTGCCGTCTTTAAACTCTTTCTCAATCATTGATCCTAAATACCCCAAACATAAAACAACATCCGTAAATCCTTTTTCTTTTAGTAATCTTAGCTGGTATTCCAGAAAGGGCTTTCCGTTTATATCTATTAAGGACTTGGGAATCTTTTCCGTGATAGGCCGGAGCCTTGTAGCAAGACCTCCGGCAATTATTACAACACTAATTCCTTTCATGAAACAATAACCTTGGTTCCTTCAAAATCAAATTTAAACCTTACTTCCTTAAGGCCCGCTTCCTTCATTACATGGCGGAGCTTTGTCTTATCTTCCGCATAAAACATCAAAAATCCGCCGCCGCCTGCCCCGATTAGTTTTCCGCCTAAAGCGCCGTTATCCTTTGCCAGCTCATACCACTCGTTTATCTTATCATTCGACATACCTTTGGTGCGTTCCCGCTTCTTTTGCCAATGTACATCCATAAGCCTTGCAAACTCATGCAAGTTGCCGTTTTCAAGAGCTTCTTTTGTCTTATGCCCTATGTCTTTTATAAAATGAAGATTATCCAGCATCTCTTTGTCATCTTTATTACTTTTTTCATGCTGGTCTTTTAATATTCCGCTTGCAGACCTCGAATACCCCGTGAAAAACAAAAGTAAATTATCCTCCAGATTATATAATGTTTCCTTATCTATTTTTAAAGGATACGCCCTGACTTTGTCATCCTTGTGAAATTCAAAACAAGTAATCCCTCCGTAGGCAGCAATGTACTGATCCTGTTTTCCTATCGGCTCTTTCAATAGATCTATTTCAATATGACACGCCTGTTCCGCCAGTTCATGAGGATGTACCAGGTTCCGCTTATATGCATGGAGCGCCTGCAGGAGCGCCGTAGTAAAGCTCCCCGAAGACCCCAGCCCCGTCCCGGCAGGAATGTCAGCCATGCTGGTTAATTCAATATTCATATTTTTAATATCCAGCATTTTTACAGTTTCTCTTATTATCGGATGCTCAATCTTATGTATTGCCGGCACCCTTTCAAGTTTAGAATATTTTATTATCATATCGTCAATAAATGTTTCATGCACGGTAATATAGATGTATTTATCGATAGCAGAGGCAATTAAAAACCCGCCGAACTTTTTATAATAGGAAGGCAAGTCGGTGCCTCCGCCGCCGAGGGATATTCTCAAAGGGCTTCTAACGATAATCATTCCTGTTCTCCTTATAGATTGCTTTTACTATTTGTAAAGCCTTACAAGCATCTTCTAAGTTGCCGCACGGTTCTTTTCCTGTTTTAATTGCTTTTTTAAAATCCAGCCATTCTTCTTTCCATGAGTTATCCTCTCCGGGAAATTCAAATACTTTTGTATCAGGAGGTCCCATCTTCTCACTCATTTTATAATATGTTAACTTCTCTGTTCCATAACTCTTGCCTAAGCCGTCAATTGCTATTTTACCCGTTTTGCCGTATATTTCAAGGGAAAATGTGTTTTTCCATTCTGTCCAGCTTACATGAAGCTGTGCCACCTGCCTATTCTTAGTTGTAAGCAGCATAAAAGCATTATCCTCAACTTTCATATTCCAAAAATATGTTTTCGTTATTCCGGTTGACTTTGAAAAGTCGCCCATATACCATCTCGACAGGTCTATTAAATGCATTCCCTGGTCTAATAATTCGCCACCACCTGAGATTTGAGGAACAGCTCTCCATTCTTTATCATAGCCAACCCTGCCGCCATGGCCATACCTTCCCCGAATAAACATCAATTTGCCAATGTCTCCGCTACTTATCATGGCTTTTGCTTTTTGCATTGCAGGATGGAACCGATGATTAAAACCGACTTTTACTATTATCTTTTTTGTTTTATTATATATTTTTAAGACCTTTTGAAGCTCATCAGCATTTCTTGCGGCAGGTTTTTCGACTAGAACATGCTTGCCATTTTTTATAGCGGCTAAAGATATTTCTGCAAGCAGATTATGAGTAGTAGAAACTACAACAATGTCTACACTTTTATCTGCAATAAGCTCCTTCCAGTTGTTTAGGCTTTTGCAATTATATAAACTGCCAAGCTCTTTTGCGGAAACAGAATTAATATCGCAAACAGCAAATATCTTATCTTCGGAAGAAATATTTAACGCCCGCTTTTTTCCAATTAGACCGCAGCCAATTATCCCAATATTCATTTTAGCTCCACTTCTGTCCTCTGTCTTCAGGAACAATCCGTCTTAAAGTATATATATCGCTTTTTTGCATATCAGCTTTATGTTTCTCAAGGTCTTTCCAGGGATCCCATACTGCGCTTATTAATCTTCCGCTTATCCCGTCGCTTTTTGCTGAGGCAAGGTAAACAGAAAGAGCCGCGCCGACATTTAAAGGAGTGCCACCGTCTTGCTTTTGCTTAACTGTTTTTTCATAAAACGCTTTTCCGACTTTTTCCGGCCCTGCTTCAAGAACTTCATCAATAAGCCGGGTGTTCAATGCACCGGGAGCAATTGCGTTTATATCTATTTTATTTAATTCGCATTCTTTCGCCAATGTTTCCGTCAACCTTACCACAGCCGCTTTTGAAGCCGCATAAGCGCTTATTCTTGGCAAAGGCGCAGTTGCCCCACCGCCTGATAGATTTACAATTTTCCCGTAATTATTTGCCTTCATATGAGGGATTATATATTTGCACATATAAAATACGCTATACAGGTTTATAGTTACAGCATCTATCCATTCTTTACCGTTTACGTCTTCTATTGCCCCTTTTGGTCCGTAAACACCGGCGTTGTTCACAACTATATCTACTTTTTTAAACTCTTTTATTGCCGAATTAATAATATTTTTAACATCAGCTTCTTTGGAGACGTCTGCCTGAACAGCAATAAGCTTTTGTTTATTTGTAAGTCCTGCTCTTAATATTTTTTCCGCTTCTTTAAGTTTAGCATTGTTCCTGGCGCAGATAAGAATCGACGCGCCTTCTTTTAAATATTCTTTCGCAATTTCAAGTCCTAAACCCTGATTAGCGCCGGTAACAATTGCGCTTCTGTTTTCAAGCTCCATTACTTCCCTCCGACAGAATAATATTTCATTTTATTATATTTTTTGAATAGCTCTTTCATAAATCCGTTCGCGTCAATCACATGTTTCGAAGCTATAATATCAGTATTGCCTGATGACATTTCCCTGAAAAACGGCCATTCCGTGGAGATAACAACACAATCAGCAGATTTTACAGTTTCTTTGATATCTCCGCAAAGTTTAATTATTTTACTCAAGTCAGCGGGTAATTTTTTAACCGCAGGGTCAAATGCCAAAATAACAGCTCCTGCTTTTTTAAGCTCCTTACACAATTCAACCGAAAGAGACCTTCTTAACGTGTCCGTGCCGGGTTTATATGTTAGTCCCAGGATTGCAATTTTCTTATTTTTTAACCCACCCAGACATTCTTTGCATTTGTTTTGTATCCAATTTTTATGTTCATCGTTGCTTTTCTTTACAGACCTGATAAGGTGCAAAGGTAGTTTGTATTTATCCCCCAGAACGGAAAGAAACCTTATATCTCTTGCCAGCGTACCGCCTGAGAAAGCCGTCCCTGCTTTGAGATAGGCTTTCGGTCCGATTCTTTCTTCCGTTTTAAGTCCTCTTTCGACTTCCTTCATATCGGCGCCAATCTGCTCGCATATCGTACCCAGTTCGTTGGCAAAACTAACTTCTGCGGCCAGAAACGCGTTTATCGCGTGTTTTGTCATTTCCGCGGATTCAATGCCCATCCATTCAAGCTTGCTGCTTATTGAAAGGAATAGTTCTTCAAATTTTATTTTCTCTTCTTTTTCAGTTCCTATAATTATTCTGTCCGGCTCCATAAACACTTTAATTGCTTTGCCCAGCCGGAGATTCTCAGGAGAGCAGGCAAAATATACCTTTGTGCCGGGGAAAAGTTTTGCATATTTATTTTTTAGTTTTCTGGTAAAGCCCGCGGGTACTTGAGAGGAGATTACGACTTTAGAATCATTTTTTAAATATTTGATAACAGATAGGATTTGCTTTTCAACAAACTCCACATTCGCATTATCATCGGCATCAACCGGAGTATCAAAAGCAATCCACAATACTTCGCATTCTTTTACAGCGTTCTTTTCTGATGTAAATCGGATTTTCCCGTTTTTCAGGGTTTCTTTTAATAAATAATCCAGTCCGGGTTCAAAAAGCGGCGCTTTTCCCTCATTTAAACCTGCTATTACTTTCTTATCAAAATCCAACCCGGCCACATCATGTCCAATTTTCGCAAGGCAGTTAGAAACAACTGTTCCCAAATGCCATAGACCAAAAACACAGATCTTCATTATCTTTTTCCTAATATTTGCTTATTGTTTTCCAGATATTTAACCGTCTTTATTATGGCTTCTTCTATTGTTAGTTTAGGCTTCCATCCGAGCTTTCTGATTTTCTTCGTCTCCAGAAAAATGAAAGGATTGTCACCTATCCATCCTCTTTCCCCTCCGGAGTATTTTAACTTCGGCTTCATTCCAAGATAACCGGTTATCCAGCCGATTGAATCATTGACACAGCAATATTCATTCGTCCCAAGATTGAAAATGTTTACTTTATCTTTAGATTTGGTTATGGCAAAGAAAATGGCATCAATACAATCCTGAACATATAAATACGATTTTCTTTGTTTACCATTGCCTAAAACATACAATTCCTTAGGATTTTTCAATAAGCTTTTATAAAAATCAAACACATGCCCGTGAGTATATCTTTCCCCGAGAATAGATACAAACCTGAATATCCATGCCTGATAGCCATACCCTTCGCAATAAGAAGAAATCAAACCTTCTCCTGACAGTTTTGAAGAACCGTATAAAGATGTTTGGATAGGGAGTGGAGCATCTTCAGGGGTGGGGATTACCGTTGCTTCTCCATATATTGACCCTGTTGAAGAAAAAGCTATTTTTTTGATCTTGTTTTTCCTCATTGCTTCCAATACATTGAAAGTAGCTATAGTATTTTGCTGTAAATCTTTTTCCGGATGATTCAACCCGAATCTGACATCTGCATTTGCAGCCAGATGAAAAACAAAATCACAACCGGTCATTGCCCTGCCAAGCTTTTTTTGATCGAGCAGATCCCCGCGTATTAATTTGAATCTCTTATTTTTCTTCGATTCAGTTAAAAATTCCTCAATTCCTGTAGAAAAGTTATCATATACGACAACCTGCTCTCCGTTAAATAATAATCTATCAACAAGATTACTCGCTATGAAACCCGCCCCGCCTGTCACAAAATATTTCATTTATTGTCCTCTTTGGTAATAGTTCTTTTGTAAAAGGTAGGCGCACGGCTTTAGCCTGCGAGACGCACCCTAAAGGGATGCGGCTACCAATAATTTTTATTTAACTATAGCTTATATCCGGATTCTACTGAATCATTATGGAACATCTTCACTGTTTCAAGAGAGTACTCGTTCAAATCTTTCCCTACGAGATCCAGCTTTTTTAAAATATCATTTGTGACAGTAATTATATGGCATCCTATCTCATCCGCCTGGAAAATATTTAAAAGCTCTCTGGGACTTGCCCAAAGCAATTCCATTTTTTTGTACGGCTTGATTATCTTCATAGCTTCAGTCATAAGTACAACAGGATCAACCGCTGTATCGGCAACTCTTCCCGCAAAAACAGAAACAAAGCAGGAAACGTTATTTTTCACCGCATCCGCGACACCTTGTACTTGCTCCAATGATAAGAGCGCCGTCACATTCAGCTTAACACCTTGCTTCGCAAGTCTTTCTATCAGAGCATAACTTCCTTCGCCTTTAGTATTAGTAATCGGAATTTTAACATAAACATTCTTTCCCCATTTGCTCACTTCCAATGCCTGTTTTTCCATATCGGCAAAGTCATCCGAAAAAACGCTTAAAGACACCGGCATATCAGGAATCGCTTTTAAAATATCCAAAGAAAATGCTTTAAAATCTTTTATCCCGGCTTTTTTCATTAAGGTCGGATTTGTTGTAAAGCCCTTGATAAAGGGTTTTTTGTGCATCTCCATCATCCCTTTTTTATCCGCCCCATCCGCAAATATTTTTATTTTTAGATCTTTTACTTTTTTCATTACAGGCTCCTAATACATCCCAAAATTCCGGTTACGTTACTTATCGTATAATCCGGTTCACTTCTCAGTTTCTCATCATAGTTGTAATCTACAAATATCGTTTTGCATCCCGCATTCTTTCCTGCTTCAACGTCGCTCCACCTGTCGCCAACAACATAACTTTTTGTCAGGTCAACATCAAATTCCTTTGAAGCAGTTAAAAGCATTCCGGGCTTTGGTTTTCTGCAATTACAGTTATCTTTATTGTCATGATAGCAGCAATACACCTTATCCAACGGTAATTCTTTTAATATATAAGCGCTTATTTCTTCAACGTTTTCTTTAGTTCTCTTCCCTCGAGCCACATCCGCCTGATTCGTAATAACAAACAAAAGAAACCCAGATTTCTTTAACTCTACTAGCGTTTCCCTTATCCCATCAGTAAAAACAAGTTCCTTTAAACTCTCCGGCGTAAACGGTTTATTATCTATTATCACCGGTTTGTTAATGACCCCATCTCGGTCAAAGAATACGGCTTTATTTTGCATATTTGCATTTTCCTATTAGTTACGAGTAGCGGGTTACGAGTTACGGGTAAAAGCTTTTTATTCGCCAATTGCATTCCCTGCTCTACTGCTCTTGCCAAGCATCCAGATAACCTTCGGTTATCGCGTAGACTCCCATTTCGTCGGCATCGTCTTCAATTTCGGATGAGTTACTATCAAATGGCAAATAACTGAATGAAACGACTCCGTTACCGGAGTAATGTGGCTTGGATCAATCGTCGGTATTATTACTACATTTTTTGAAGATTTTGCCGTATAGCCGCCGTCTTTCCCGACAACGCCAAGAATAGAAGCTTTTACTTCTTTTGCAAAATCAATTGCCTTAACAAGATTCGGACTGATATTCTTTTCAGCATTACCGCCGCCAACAGAAAGAATAAATATCGCATCCTTTTTTGAAAGCCTAGAACCTCTGAGATATTCCGCAAACACGGTATCCCACCCTTCATCGTTTGTCCTGGCTGTCAGTTCCGACACATTATCCATAGGCGCGTAAGTTTCCACACTGCAAAGCTTTCTCAAATCATTAACAACATGACTTGCCGAAGCCGCACTTCCGCCGACTCCCAGCATAAACACCCGACCTTTATTCTTCCTAACCTTCACCAGCTCATTAACAATACTTTCAACCTTACTAACCTCAATCAGGTCAGCCGCTTTCTTCATCTCTTTCAAAAACTCTTTACAAAAATTCTTTTTCATGTTGTCTTCCTCACCTTCGTTCTCTTCCCCCTCCACTTAATAGGGGGAAGGTATGGTTGGGGGTCATTTATTTCGTTTTGCACTTTCCCCATATCTTACACCGATTTTGTTTCGAATTTCGAGTTTAGTTCTTCGAATTTGTTCTATCGTAACCCTTCCATCTTCTTTATCCAGAAATACACATTCCTCAATCCATCCTCCAATCTAATCTCCGGTTTCCAACCAAGAACCTTTTTCACAAGCGTTAAATCCGCGTTACGCCCACGAACTCCCTGCGCCGCGCTTAAATCATGCGTTCTTTTTAGTTTTTTATTTTCAAAACCAGCGACAATATCAACCATGTCGTTGATCGAAATACCTCTATCAGAACCAATATTTATCGGTTTTTCATATTTTGATTCCATAAGCATTATTATCCCTCTTACGCAATCATCAATATAGCAATAGGACCTTGTCTGTTTCCCGTCACCCCAAATATTTATTGTACCCGGATTCTTTGCAAACGCCACCTTCCTGCATATAGCTGCCGGTGATTTCTCGCGCCCACCTTTGTATGTACCTTCAGGCCCGTAAATATTATGGAATCTTGCCACCCTTACACATAATCCATAATCCCTCTGGTAGGCCTCACATTCTTTTTCAACAAACAATTTCTCCCAACCATAGAAATTATCCGGATCAGCAGGATAAGCATGCTCTTCCTTTAAAGGAACAATAGAAGATTTCGTCTGTTTGTATGTAGGATAGATACAAGCCGAGGAAGAGTAGAACATCCTTTTTATCTTATTCTCAACACATGATTGCAACATATGAGTATTTATAAGCACATTGTCATGCATCACTTCCGCCGCAACTTCTTCTATAAACCCTATTCCCCCCATATTTGCCGCTAAATTGAATACAAAATCCATACCCTTTGTAGCTTTAATGCAGTTCTTTTTCTCCCGAAGGTCAGCCGTCATTTTTTCACTATAATACTTTTCCTTCATATAATCATCCCACTTAATATCCGCCACCCTCACAAAATTCCCATTGTTTAACAACACCTTCGAAAGATGACTGCCAATAAAACCACCGCCACCAGTTACCAGTATTTTCTTGTTCCTAAACATTATTTTACCCTCCGTAAATTTAAAAATCGTATTATTATATCAGATATTCATCATAATTTCATCACTTCATTAACATGCCAGCAGTGAATTAAATTCTTGTTTTTAACACTCTTTTTCTATATACTAACGTAGGTTGCCTTAGCATAATATTTTGCAAGCAAATCTAGGAGTATTTGAATGAATATCAAAATCTGAAATTGCATTAAATAATTATAATATTTCACGCACAAATGTTTTCTATAGAATATATTTGGAGGAATTAATGAACAAAAAAAGAATAACTTATGAGCTTCGCAGAGTAAAAAAAGGATTTACTACCTTATTTTTGAATCCCACAATACTATTTCAATATCTTAAATCTAATTTCTTATTATTTTTAAGCGATTTTCAATTTAAACCGAAAAACAATATTTTGACATTAGGGAATGTGAAGTTACTAATAGATTTTAAATCTCTTGGCATTGACCGAGCCAGCAAACAAATATTCTATAATTGTTATGAAGTATCAACTGTTTATAATTTATATAAGTATTTGAAAAAAGGAGATATTTTTATTGATGTGGGAGCAAATATTGGATATATGTCAGCTATTGCTGCCAGTATAGTTGGAACGGAAGGCGAAATTCATAGTTTTGAGCCAGTTCCAAACTATTATAAATATGTAAATGAATTTACCAAGATGAATCCATCCTATAAGATAAAAGCAAATAATAAAGCTTTAGGAGAGAAGGATGGGATGATAGAAATGGATTATTTAAAACCTCCCCATTGGGGAGGCAGCTCATTAGTTAAAGGACTAGTGAAGAATGCAAATGCGGCTATCCCTATAGAGACGATTCAGGTACCAGTTATACGACTAGATGATTATTTGCTAAATAATAATTTAAATAAAATTAGAATAATAAAAATAGATGCGGAAGGGTTTGAATATTTTATTCTCAAAGGATTGTCAAAATATTTCGAGAAGACAAAAGATAGGCCAATTATTATATGTGAAATAGTGC
The DNA here is from genome assembly GCA_001778355.1 of Candidatus Firestonebacteria bacterium RIFOXYA2_FULL_40_8. GTDB lineage: Bacteria > Oederibacteriota > D2-FULL-39-29 > D2-FULL-39-29 > D2-FULL-39-29 > D2-FULL-39-29. Next base: position 21,566 of record MFGS01000039.1, on the reverse strand, counting down.
CTCAAGCATATCAATTTATCAAACATACTAGAAATGATCTATTAGAGTATATGAAACAATATGGATACAAAGCATATAATATTTTAAATTCGAATTACGAGAAAGATATTAATGTATTTACTGAAGCAGATAATGTTGTTTTTAAACCTGAGGATTGTAATTAAAGAGTCTTCTTAGTACCACCTGATTTAGAACTGTAAATAGCCGTATTATTAGTCCAGATCCCCATGAAAAATGCATACATGGAAAAGCTATAAATAGTAATGGAAGCAATCGAGCTTGTTTCTTATTAAAACTTACAATACCAGATATAATTAGATCCAAAACCAAATACAAGCCAACAATACTTATAAATATATATATTAAAACTATACTAAATAGTCCACCAATCAAAGTTAACAAAAGAGATATTATCAGGAGTGGTGGCACACTTTGACGCCAAGAGGTAAGTTTTTTTGTTTTAATAATATTTCCGGCCCTCGCTTCGCCATAATGAAAATATAGTTTCCAGAAATCGAGAAAACTCTCTCTCGGATAATAATATGCGATTATATCCTTGTTTAAATAAACTTTACCACCAGTTTCTCTGATTCTTTGATTCATATCAGAATCCTCACTGATCAGCGAGTTTCCTTCATCAAAATAGCCTATCCTATCGAATATTTCCCGTTTAAAGCACCCCAGGTAAACAGTATCCACAAAACCGCTTTTGTTCCCAAGCCTGAATTGAGCATTTCCAACCCCAAAAGGGCTTGACATAGAAATCCCGATAGCCTGCTGTGTTACCCCATCTGCAATTGGTTTTTGTACTCCACCAACATTGTCGGCCCCTGTTTCCTCTTGTGTTTCAAGCAGCATCTTAATATAATTTTCCGAAAGAACTGTTCTTGCATCAACTCTTATTATTATTCTACCTAATGCGTTTTTTATACCAATATTCAACCCGCTTGCTATTTTGCCTTTATTATCATCGAATATCCGGATATTAATTACTTTTGTATATTTATTCAATAATTCTTTACTTTTATCTTTGCTTTTTGCATCTATCACAATAACTTCATATTTTTCTTTTGGAATAGACTGCTTTAAGATACCGGCTAAACATCTATCAATATATCTTTCTTCGTTTCTAATCGGGAGTATAATTGAAATATAGGGACTTAATATATTATCTTTGGTCATTTTTTACCACCTGCCCAAAACTCTTTTTTCTTTTCATTTTCCATGTAAATATCACAATATTTCTTAATATCTCTTTAGGAATGAGGCAAACCATGAAGACAATAACCTGAATTACAATGCCTTTATTATATATTTCAAAAATAGTTTTACTAAACATTATTTTGTTGTTATTTATAAGATAGGCAAGCGCTAGCGATCTTTTTGTTTTGAAAATAATATTATTGAATGCACTCCCATATTCTTTATCAACTTTTTCCTTCAAGCTATTGAACATTATAATTGCATTTTCTTTTAATTTACTTTGGATATCAAACGTTGTGTTACTATTCTCTCTCATTTCTACAATTACGAGATCTTCATTTAAATATCCAAATTCATAACCTTCAACTGCCATTCTTAAACAGAGGTCCCAATCTTCAGGGAAATATTTACTTTCATTTATTAGCCCTACTTTCTTCATTACTTCTTTTTCAAACATTATTGTATTTGGATTTACCAAAGATGTTTCCAGTAAATCATACAAAACGTTTCCGCTCTTACAACATATTTCTTTTTTATAAAACACACCGGGCTTATTTTGATAATAATGAAGCGCATTACAGTATGCGATTTTATATTTACTGTTGTCTTGTAAATATTCAACCTGTTTTTTTACTTTTTCCGGAAGATACTTGTCGTCAGAATCTAAAAAAGTAATATATTTTCCAGTACTAAATCTTATTCCAGCATTCCTGGCAGCTCCTATTTCCAAATTTGGAATATAATGATATTTAATTCTTAAATCCTTAATTTCGTCAGCTACCTCTTTTGTCTTTTTGTTAGGACTACTATCTATTATCAACAATTCAATATTCTTGTAATCTTGATTTAACGCACTTATTATTCCTCTTTTAATGTACAGCTCTGAGTTATAAGCAAGCATTATTATGGAAACAAGAGGATAGTTTTTCATTTTGCTTTCCCATATAACTTGATATATTTATGCTGAATAAACACCAGCAATATTAACATCCAAAAAAACCTTCCCTCTCCATATATTCCTCTAACACTGAACAAAATTGTTGAAATTGCAATTGCTGCTAGCTGTATATCAATTATTCTCTTACGATAAATCAATTTATAGAATAGATATGAAGCTAACAATCCCCAAAGAAAACTTATTAAAATGACGCCAGCAATTCCAAAATCAGCATAAAAAAAACTCAGGTGAATTGATGAATTAACTGGTCCATCGCTTATATTAGCATAGTAATAATATGAGTCGTAAGTTGGATATATATGCATGCTAAATATACTATTAATAATGTCGTCGAATATCTTATATAATCCTCCAAATGTGTAATATCCGAACACTCCAGAAGGAAGTGGATTGCTAACAAAATAACCATATGAAGAAATATTACATACAAAATACTGAAAAGTATTTAATACAACCATTCCATAAAATGATACATCACTTTTCTGAGATCTTAATCCAAAAATAATATATATCATTACTGTAAAAATGGCAGCTAAAAAAGTAGGGACTGTAATATGACGTAATTTAAATTTTATATTTACGACATTGTAAGTCATAAATATCACACCAATCAGCATAAAAAACCAAACAAGCGTCCATCCTCTGCCAGCAACTGTAAAATCATTTATAAATACACCTAAAAATGCAATAACAATAAATAGCAATATTTTCTTATTTTTCTTGAGCATGTAAATGATTACCAGATTCAACACTAATAGATAGCCACATACATTTATAATAAAGTCCAAATGAAATGGAAAATTGAATACACCTTGAACATATTCATCCCGTATTAAAATCATGCTTTGAAATGGATTGCCATATCTTTTAACAAATATTACGCATTTCGCTATAATACTTATAATGAACACCGGCATAATGAATTTACATATTTTATACAGTAAATTCAACTGTAAGTCATTAATTACATTTTCTACATTATTTATTAAGCCATTCGTTCTCTTTACAGTAAAAGTTCCAATTAAAAAAAATATTGCACTTACAATAAATATTATCTGGGCTCGGGTACTTATTGGCGTAAAATATCCATAATACGATTGATCTATCTGATAAAATATGAAATCGACAAACCATACAATAAAAAATATTAAAGACGGATTTAATATTTTTTTGTAAAACAGCTTACTTTGTACTAATGCTATTATCAGTAAAACAAATAACACAAAAAGCATATTTCTCTCCACACTAATTGTTATTATAAAAAGCTATTCAATCCGCTATTACCCTTGAAAATGTAACTTACTACGGCTTTAAATAATCTCAAAGGGTTTCTTATAAATAGTAATATACTTAGATGTATTTTATCTAATGGTATTTTTGGGTTAGTTTTACTACCCTTCATCAGAAAATCATCAATATCTTTGACTGTAAATTCTTTCGTTTGTATCCTTTGTGCTTCAGCTTTAACACCATTCTCGTAGGCATCAACCAGACACCCTTCATTTTTCGCTTTTATGTATAATTCTGTCCCTTCAAAAGGTGTAGCAATATGAAAATGCGACTTAGATACTCCATATTTTCTGAGTTTTTTTGCGTAATTAATAGTATCCTGTATTTGTTCTTTTGTTTCTCCCATATTTCCAATAACATAAAAAGCTTCTACTTTTATTCCATGTTTTTTACATAATTTAACAACTTCCTCAACTTTTTGAAGATTCATTTTCTTTTTTATAATATTGTCTACTACATATTGATTCCCTGACTCTGGGGCAACATAAATTTTGGAGCATCCAGACTCTTTCATTTTTCTGACAACCTCTTCGTCCAATGTATCTGCTCTAACGCCGTTTGGAGTATCCCATTTTATTTTTAGCTTTCTTTCAATAATTAAATCACATATTTTCATTATTCTTTCTTTTTTATAGGTTAGATTATCATCTTCGAAATGAATAAAATCCGTTTTGTAGGTTTTTACTAAGTGTTCTATTTCGTTAACAACATTTTCAGGACTTCTAAATCTCCATTGCCTGCCCATCAGCTTGTACGAAACACAGAAAGTACATTTAAAAGGACATCCTCGACTGGTAACCACACTGTTAAACCTATTTCCAGTCCTTCCTGTTAATAATAATTTTGAAGCTTTCACATACTCGCTCATTGGTAATAGTTGCCTGGCCGGAAAAGGTATTTCATCCAGATTGTCGATCTTTGAAATTTGCGGATTTAGTATATATTGTTCATTTAACTTATAACCTATTCCATCAATAAATTTCATAGATTCAATGTCATTTTTTTTAATAGCTTTTACCAGTTTTAAGGTTGCTATCTCACCTTCGCCGGTGACAACATAATCAACATTTGGATTCTTAATGCTTTCCTCGGAGTATGAACTAATATGTATGCCTCCAAGGATCGTAATAGTTTTGCTATTTATCAGTTTAACTATTGATGCAATTTTAAATGCGCTTTCTGCTCTCATTGTAAAAGGAACCGCTATTCCAACAATGTCAGGATTTTTTTCTCTGATTACATTTTCAATCTCCAAGTAATTCAACCCAATTAATTCTCTTTTTTCGTCCAACTCAGTCTTTTTATTAAAACCTAATCCAATTGTGTCTAGAATTTCGACTTTATAATTATTTTCTAATAGAATCGCAGCAATATAACTTAATCCTATTGGTTCAAATACTATTCTCGGAAAAGCGCCTTTTTTTTGCAGATGAGGAGGATTTATTAATAATATCTTCATTTTTTCACCAGTTTCATCATGTTACATTCTATTTCCATTGCAAATCCATTGGCTTCAGCGAGTATTTGCATTTCTTTAGCTGTAGGATATCCATCTTTACCGGTGAATGAATCGGCATCGTCTACGATGACAATATCACCGACTCTTTCACGCTTAAATATCTCCTTTATTTCTTTTACAATTGGGGTATTATCGTTTCCTTTTGTAGTTACCCCTCCAGAATGATGGGCATCAAGAAAGAATACAGCATTTTCCGTTATTTTTGATGTAATCGATGGTAGAATATCTTCACTATTTCCCTGATACAAATGAACATGTCTTGTATTTTTAAATCTTTTTAGAGCCTCATTATATAGTTCTTCACTCATCTCAACAGTATGTATCTCTCTGAATGTATTTCTAACGGCCCATGAAGTATCACCTAAATATGTACCTGTCTCAACAAATATTTTAACCTCCTTAGCCCAATTTCTAATCATCCTGTGCTTAATAATTGCGGTTATATCTTTATCTTTTTTTGTAAGCATCCATCTTATTGCTCTTGAATATTGCTTAATGTACCAGAAAATCAAAAACGGCATTTTTCTGCTAAATCGTATTTTTATATTTTTCATTTAATGACCTCACCTATTGAATTTGAGTCTGCTAAAATACTATAGACCTTATTGCTTGCACAAGTTCACGTCCCTAATATTCTGACATTTTATTTCTTACTTCGGTGTAAATATCAATTACCGTCTTTACTCTGTTATGATATGTATGATCAGACAACGCACGTTTAGTACCTTTTTGTCTTATCGTGTTTCGCTCCTTTTCATTATTCATGTAATATTCTATCTTTTTAAACCAATCCTCTTTATCCATTGTTGCCATTACCATTTCTTCTTCGGAAAAATACTTTCTTAAAGGTGGCACATAATCACATATTTCAAAGCCTCCGCAAGCCGGAATAACAAAAGTCCTTTGAGTTAATATTAGATGTGGCTGACTCCCGTCTTTCTCCCTTTCATGAAAGTTTAAACATATTTTTGATGACGAATATAGCATATTCTGAATCTCTTTTGGAAAAATATATTTCTTAAATCTTATTTCGTTGATTTTGTTTGCCCACTTTTCATATTTAATTTTTCTGAATATTTTTTGTACTAAACGCAGGAAATTGTCTTCATTATTCCAATAAGGGCCAAATATTCCCACTTTATACTTCTTTTTAAGGGGCAATAGCACACTCTTAAACATTGCCTCCTTTTTTGGTAATCTGGCGCCTAAATATAAAATATCATACTCATAGTCTTTAGCAGATTCTACGGGAAAATGCCAATTTTTATTTGCGGCTTGAGGGATATTAAAATACTTTTTTCCGGTAATGTTGTAAAATTCACCCATAGATTCCGGTTCTCTTTCACTAAAATAAACATCTGCAATGTCCCGCGATCGTATAGACTTTATTTCCTGTTCTTTCATTGGCCAATGAACAACCATAAAAACAACAGTACCATTTTTCCTAACCCATTCAAGTGTATCGCATTCATTTATCATTACATCACCGATATTGGGGATAAATAATATCTCTGGAAATCCAAATTTCGTATACTCTTTTATATCTCTCGAGAAATTATTAATCTCTATAAATTCATGACCCAAATCAATAAAAGCATATTTCCAACCTTCATAAATCCAATAATCGGCTCCCAGACTCTTATGATATGGCATATAATAAAATATCTTCATTTATTGACCTTTTCGGCTTTAATAATCAAATAATCTCCAACTCCAAATACATTTAGGATGGGATCTAAAACAAACCCCATAAGCCATAGCATCTTATCTAATAGCTTGAAATAATCTACTTTCTTCCCTAACAATAATGCAAAGCCAGAAGAAAACGACGAAAAACAATTAGAATATACTACCGTATTAACAATAAATCCCTCTTCTTTTAAAATTCTTGTTAAGTTATTTTCATTATATGTATAATAATGCCTTGGAACATCAATTAATAATGTATTTTGTTTAAATATTCTAAATGACAAACTACTACTATTTGGAACAACAACTATTAGTTGTCCACCTTTCTTTAGAATATGTCTTATTTTTTTGAGGCAAAACATTGGCTTTTTAAAATGTTCAAATACATTGTTAAGATAAACAGCATCGTAATAGTTGTTAGGCAATTTGGCTTTTTCAAATGTACTATTATATATTGATTTTTTCAGCCTACACCTTGCAATAACTGCAGCTTTTTTGCTTATCTCTACCCCTTCGACTTGCCAACCCAAGTATTTTAACATTAACAATCTATCTCCGAGACTACACCCGACATCCAGAACTCTCCCACTTTTTATAAAATCAGGCAAATGTGCCAATTTGTAATAGAAAAATATTAAACCTGCTTTTAGAAATATATTACTATTTTCTTTTTTAAGGAATACATTATTTATCCATTTTGCTACTAAGAACTTTTTCCTACTTTCGCTTGAACTATTATATACGCCATATTCACTAGGATAATGCCTCGTTATTTCCTTAGTTGTGGGTTGAGGATCTAGAAATATTAAACCGCAAACATTGCACCTTTTCAAATTATATTTGCCTTCGATATCTTGATGAAGACGGTCTTTGAGATTTTTATAAATCAAATTATTATTGCTATTTTTACATACTATACAATTCATCAACTAGCTCCTTAATTTTCTTTGTATTTTTAGATATTTATCATGTAAGAATCTGTATACTTTTATGTTTAAGAAAGACACTAGATATTGAGCATAGGCAATCAGATTTAAACTATAAGATCTTATTGATTTGATTATATAACTTCTGCCTAATTTATTTTCACCTATCCGAATATACTTTCCTCCAATTCGTTGTAAATAAAAACTTTTTAATCTCCCGTCGTTATCAAATATTTCACAATAATCATCAAGTAACATTAGCTCTAGCTCTGCAGCATCCTTTAGTCTATCTCCAAGTCTCGACCCATAATGAGTTTTTATTTTTAAAACTATTTCTGGCGTGTAATCTATCAAATACTTTTTTGCTATACGCAGATACAATTCATAATCTTCTCCGGTTAATACCTTTTCATTGTACAAACCCAATTCAATAATGACAGATTTCCTAAGCATGGGATTTGATGCAGATGCCGTAAAATCATCCTTTAGAGATAAAAGATCATTTAGTATTTTCCCTTTGAGAACCGGCCTGTGATTTCCAATGTTTTTACCATCACTATCTATTTTTTCAAATCCTCCATATACAAGAGCGGTATCTTTGTTATTGAACACTTTCAATTGCTTTTCTATTTTTGCAGGCAACCATTCATCATCGTCATCGAGAAACGCAATGAATTCGCCCTTTGACTCTCTAACTCCAAGATTTCTCGCGCTAGAAATGCTCATTGCAGGATGAATAATATATCTAATTCTGCTGTCTTTAATTCCTTCAACTATTTTTCTTGTATTGTCAGTTGAACTATTATCAAGTATTAACAATTCAAAATCTTTATAAGATTGATTCAATACGCTCTCTACTGCACAACCAATGTGCTTTTCTCTGTTAAATGTTGTAATTATTACTGAAACTTTACTCATTCTGATATTCTCCATTTAAATGCTTTTTATTATATAGAATATATTATTATTTCTTTTTCGACCAGGTATTTTTCCAATATTCTACAGTTTCTTTTAAGCCTTTGGCAAGAGGACATGAAACATCCCACCCTAAATACTTGTTAATTTTTTCATTATCCAGGCAATATCTTATTTGTTCGCCGGGTCTATCAGAATGATATATTGGTTTAGATTCTTTTTTTAATAATGATGCGATTGTCTGATATAATTTATTTAATGTAGTTTCAACCCCACCTCCGAGGTTAAAAACCGGATTCTCGTGATTATTCGCAACATCTAATGCCATTATATTCGCCCGAACAATATCTTTTATGAACACATAGTCCCTTGTTTTTCTTCCATCGCCCCAAATGTCGGCCTGTTTGTTATTATATAATTTTCTAATATAATCTGCCATTGCGCCTGTTACCTGTCTTGGGCCGTATACGGCCGAATACCTGAGTATAACAAAAGGCAAATTATATGCTTTTTTATAAAATCTCAGGTAATTTTCAATAGCACTTTTTGATACAACATATGGAGTAACAGGATCTATCGGTTCTGTTTCTTTAACCGGCATATTAGGATTATTTCCGTATAAAAAACCGGAAGAACTATAAATTATTTTCTTAACACCTATATCCTTCGCTGTCTGTAATATTTTAATTGCTCCGACTATATTATCAATATCTAGCAAAGGGTCTTTGGTTGATCGCGGAACTAGAACAAAGAAAGAAAAAATATACATTACTTCTGGTTTCTCTTTAATTATTATATCCTTAATTTTATCATTGGCAATATTCAACTTATAAAACTTGGCTAGCGAATTAATGTTTTCCTTTCTTCCAGTTGACAGGTTATCAACAATAACGACTTTCGCTTTCCTTTTAATAAGTTCATCAACAGTATGTGAGCCAATAAAGCCTGCTCCTCCGATTACCATAACTCTCTTATTTTTCAAATTCATAAATACTCCTCCTCATTAAATATTTATTCATCACATAAAAACAAATAATATAAATATTTCCGGATATCGCAATATTTATTATCAAACTTACTTTCAAAGTTTTAATTAAAAACAGCATCAGAACCCCTGCAACCATCGAACACAGAATTGTCTTTAAATATTCAGAACTTATCATATTATAATTTAAAAACTTTCTCACCAAAATAAGACCAACGACAAGTAAATACATATTTGAAATCGCGGTGGCCATCGCTGCTCCATTTAATCCGTATTTGGGAATTAGCAAATAGTTTAAGATAATATTCAACACGGCTCCAAAAGAAACTGGAAAAAACATTTCCTTCTGATAATTCTTTACTATTAATAATTGATTGCAAGATACTGCAACATACAGCATAAATGAACTTATAAATAATATTTTCAAAGCAACTACACCCTGAATGTATTCAACACCAAACAACAGAGTTATAATATCTCCAGCTAAATACCAGCCTCCAATAGTTATAGGAATTGCTAAAAACATCAATGCTTGATTTTGATATCCCCAAGACTTTTCCAATGTTTTATTTTCTCTAGCGTTCTTGCTCAAAAGCGGATAAAATCCTTGTGTAATCAGAGGTATTGCAATTGCTGATATCCCAATAACCTTATATATTGCGTTGTAAACACCGGTATCTTTAATTAATCCAAAATATCCCAACATTACAGAATCAGTATAGTAACATACAGTCAATATTACAGTCGTAATTGCCAATGGCCAGGAATAACTTAAATACTTTTTCCAGATAATTATATCTTTTTCGAGATCTATCTCATATTTAGCTTGGCCCTTCTTGAATAAGCTTATAATGCAAACCCATAGTATTAGCATTGAAACAAGATGAGCTAGACTTAGACCTGTACTTTTAGGAATAAAAATAAAGGTCAGAAACCCTAATACAACCAACATTACAGAACTTAATATTTTCAACCACCCTTCATATTCCATCTTTTGTTTTGCCCTTATAAAAGCATAATATGTTGCGCTCAAATCACTTAAAAACAAATATATTGCCAATATCCCGACATTTTGAATTACTAAAGGGTCTTTAGACAGCAATAATGAAACTATCAAGATAAGTACGACTGTAAGTATGCCCATTATCAGTTTTAAGGCGATGATAGAAGGAAATACTCTTTCTTCATTTTTATGCTTTGCAAATTCTCTTGTGATAATATTTGACAGACCAAAATCAAAAAATATTCCTATGAGTGCGACAATAGAATATGCGAACGAAAATATTCCGAACTCCAGGGCGCCATAAAATCTAATTACATATACAAATAAAATAAACTTTAGTAATCTTGTTACAATCTCTGCAAAAGTTATCCAGAATGTATTCTTGAATATTGTCTGTTTAACGCTAGTATTTTGAAATAACAATGCTTTTATTCTTTTCATTTGACCACTATCTCAAAATAATTTAAATACTTTTGAGCCATACTCTTCCAGGTGTTCGCAGTTTTTGAAGCATTTTCTCCGTATTGTTGTCTTTTCTCTCGGGGAATTTGCATATATCCTTTCATTGCATCAGCCAAAGCTGTAACATTTTCCGATGTTACGACAATCCCCATATTTCTACTCTTAACCAGTCTTCCCATTTCTGAAACAGCTGTAACCAAAACTGGTTTTTTATAAATTGCAGCTTGCTTTAATAACGGGCCGCTACCCCCCCTGTATTTTTTTATATAAGGAAAAACAACGACATCCGCAGAAAAAAAATAGTACGGGATTTCTTCATCCTTTATATATTCAAATTTAACAATTAATTTGTCTTTTATACCGTATTTACTAATGAGCGCTTGTAACTCAGCTTCTTTATAATCAAACAATGCACCGGCAATTATGATTTTGAAATCAAGGTCTTTAATAATAGATACTGCTTCTAATAAATATTCAATCCCTTTATCTCTTCTTAAGATTCCAAAAAATAGAAAAACAAACCCTTTGTAATCAATATTCAGTTTATTCCTGGCAATTTCTTGAGTATATTCAATCTTCTGGAAGTCGGCACCGTCATAAATAACCCCCATGGCAATGCTTTCCGGTATTTCCAGTTGTTTTATCAACATTTCTCTGTGATATTCACCCAGGGAGTTTATTCCGTTCACTCTTTTTTTAATACAATATGCCAGGATGTTTCTTTGCAGCATTTTATATAATTTTAAAATAAAAGGTCCATTGTATTCATTGTAAGCAAAATTTGGAGCACTAATATGTACTACGACTTTTGAAGACGAACTCCCGTAAAACAAAAGCAATAATGACAATATACTGTATTCTGTATCAAATATCTGAATAAGATCATATTTGTTCTTCCTAATATACTTTAAGGCGGCCCTTATGATGATGAAAGAGTTTCTTAAGTAGCCAAATGTATAATAAAATGGAATTTTATTTTTCTTTTCATCGAATTTCTCAAAACCGTATTTGCCATTTTTATATTCTACAATCTCAAACGAGGGAGTTTCAGAAATATACTTGCTAACGACTGATTTATTAGTAAATAGGGTTAGCTCGGATATTTTGCCTAATTCCTGGCAAAGGTTCGACGTATAAACGCCATAATGACCTCTTTTGTCCATGGTGGGTTGAATAAAAAGGATTTTCATGATTACTTGATTTTTGCCGTTATTAAAGTGTGCCAACCAAAATATTTTTCTAAACTGCGAAATACAGCTTTTGGAAGGATCTTAAAATACCAGACTCTATTATATTTATAATTTATATAATCTTTTATTACATAAGGAAATATATGATCCTTTTCCATTTCCAAGATATTGTAGCCGCTCATTAATTCTCTAAATTCTTTAAATGAATGTGTATATGCTACAGGACAGCCTGTTTGGGCTTCAGCATGTTTTTTTACCAACTCACTAAATTTCCAGAAAGCACATTTTCCGTAAGTGCAAATTATCCAGAATGTTTTCCAACAGTATTTCGAATACATCATTAATCTTACTTCGGTGTCTTTATCACAATACTTCTTTATTTCTTCTAAAACGTTCTTTGGGTTTGGGGTATGATGGATAACACCGAAAGAATACACCAGATCGTATTTTTCCACAGGGATGATCTTGCTTAACTCTTCTGCATTCCCGGAATAGAATTTAGCTTTTAAACCGAATACTTCAAATCTTTTTTTACATATCTCCAGGCTTTTCTCGGAGAGCTCTAGAACGGTGAGGTCGGCGCCTGCTCTCGCAAAATTTATTGAATCGGTTCCTATGCCGCAGCCCACTTCCAATACTTTCTTTCCTTTCCATTTTTCAAATTGAGCAAAGAGAGGGATATGAGGCTCTACTAAATATTTGCGTGCTTCGACTTCATCGAAGTATTCCTTGGTGCCGACTTCTTTTGTGGAATGACGGATGTTGCAAGGGCGCGTGTTCCAATATGTTTTTACGGGTTCTAGTTCTGACAAACTGTCCTCGCTTTTATACAACATTATTGTTGTTGCTCAATTGCATTGAGCGGCCTGATAAATCAGGCAACTACACATAATAAAATATTATTTACTGGCTTTGCCTAGGGCTATATATTTGATGTTTTTTAATTTGCTTGTGTCTATGGCGCGCCAACAATCTATAATGGTTGTTGGGTTGTGTTTAATGTAGCTGTTATTTATGTTCTTTATTTCATCGAATGCGGTGAAAATACAGATTAACTGGGATTCTTTAAAGCATTCTTTTACTCCGGTTAAATATTCAAGCTCATGTCCAAACACCTTTCTAGTGTTATCTATTGCCAGGGGATCGTAAACCAAAACTTTGATTTTCTTTTTCAAGAGCAATTTAATTACTTTAATTGCGGGGGATTCATCCAGGACATTTGTGTCTTTTTTGTATGCAAGGCCGATTACTGCTACTTTTTTAATTCTTGTTTTTAAAACATTCGTTACTATCAAATCGGTAATATGATTTACCTGGGTATCGTTTACTTCATCGGTTGCTACGGCTAAATTTGCTTCACAACCATATTCTTTTGCAAATACCGCAAAAGCTCTGTTATCCCTGGGAAAGCAAGGACCTGCAAAAGGAAGGCCGCCTTTCAAATAGTAAGGGGAGATTCGTTTATCGGCACCAAGAGCCTTCGTAATATCATCTACGTTTGAATTTGGGATATTTTCACATATTGTTGACAGTGTATTAGCAAAGCTTATTTTCATTGTTATATATGAATTTAAGCTTATTTTAGCTATTTCTGCGCTTACAATAGACATTCTGCCATAATGAGGTTTTGTGTTTAATACCTTTTTGTAAATGTTAACCATAATGTCGCCGGCTTTTTTATCACTCTCGCCTATTAGAAGTAAGCTTGGATTTAGATAATCCCTTATGACACTTCCCAGCGCAATGAATACCGGATTATAGCAAACGCCAAATCCTTTATTCAGTTTTCTGCCGGAGTTTTTTACAATAAAAGGGATAATACTTTTATCCATAGTCCCGGGTGATAAAGTCGAAGCAACAACAAATAAATGATATTTTTTCTTGCTGTTTTTCAGAGCTAAAGCTATAGGTTGTATTGCGGATTTTAAATATTCATCTGTAAAGCTACCATCTGATTTACTTGGTGTGGGTAGAACAAATATTGATACATCTGTGTTCTTTATTATTTCGTTAAAATCGCTTGAGACGCTAATGTTTTTCTTGCCTTTAATAATATGTTCATGGAGTTCGGGTTCAACAACGGGTGCGATTCCTTTTGAAAGAGTATCCATCGTCTTTTTATTAATATCATAACCGATTACTTTGATTCCTCTTGCGGTCAGGGACGCCAAAACACAGACACCAAGTTTTCCAAGGCCAATAACAGAAACTTTCATCTATTTTCCTTTCCCTTTTATATAATCTCTTATAAAAGCAATAAGAACAGAGATGATAAAAGCTATGAAAAAAGTCATAGTTAAATTTGAAGAAATATTTGGTTTTGACTTCTTTTCCGGAGGATAGGCCCTGTCAAGAACTCTCACAACCGGTTTGGCAGAGGTAATTGATAAATCTGAATTCATTAGATCAAGATTGTTAATATAGAAATTAGCAATATCCGATGAAAGCTGAGGCAAAGGAGAATCAACATTAAGTGTAATAGCTTTTTCTTTTGTTAACAAAATATTAGTATTTTTCTGTAAAGATGCTATCGCCGTGCCAATTGTTTTTACTTTATATATTTCAATCAAATTGAATTTATTAACAACGTCTTCTGCCATTCTTTTGCTTTTTAGCATTGCAAGGACCATGTTTGTATTTGCATCTCCACCCATCAAGTCAGGAAGAGAAGAAGAAAGGAAACTGCTTCCCAGGAAAGATAGCTTGCCGCCTTTTTCGGCTTCCGGAGGAAGAACGACTGTGGTGGCGGTGTAGATCTTTGGCATAAGCAAGCTTATGATAAGAGTAAGGATACAGGCGATGGTGGTGACGGAAATGATAAAGGTCTTGTATTTGTAGATTATGTTCCAATAGTCTAAAAGAGTTGGCTCTTTGGTTTCATTACTAATTTCACTCATTCTGTCCTCCAGTATTCCGATTACATTGATACACTTACTGGTTGCGGGTAGCGGGTTACGAGTTACGGGCTACAAGCAACAAATTGAGCAAAGGTATAAATATCTATCCATTACCCTTTGCGAAATCCGCCTAGGCGGAATAACAAGATTAAAGTTTCTACTTTGAACCTTGTACTTCTTACTTTGTACTTGCTTTTGTTGTCTCCACTTTCTTAGCCAAAATAACGACAGAGAAGCGGAACATTGTGCGGTCAGTGACCGCACTTTCTTTGATATTACGGTTTTACCGAGAGAAGCCATTTGTAAAGGGGGATTACTGTTATCTTCAAGGCCTTTATCTTTATGTCTTCTTCTTCATTCTCAGTAAGGATAAAACCTTCTTTTGTTTTCAGTTCTTTCATGGAAGCGGTTAGAGCTGCTATTTCTCTTTCTCTTACCTTCTTATCTGACATATCAGATGTTACCTGAAGAAGGATATATTTACCCTGTTCTTTTGCCAGGAAGTCGACTTCGAGTCCGTCATCGGTCTTATAGTAATAAATATCTTTATACCTTCGCCGAAGCTCAACAGCGGCCATATTTTCAAGAAGATGGCCGTGATCCATAGAGAACTTGAAAGCCATAGTGTGCGCTATTCCCGTGTCAATGCAGTAGATCTTCTTATTCGCAAGATTCTGCTTTTTCAAAGAAAACGAGAACTTGTTAAGCGATAGAAAGAGATAGGAATCCTCCATATAGCCGGTGTAGCTCTTGACCGTGTTCTCACTTCCCAGCTTGAGCATTTCCTTTATGTTATTGTATGAATACTCCTTACCTACATTACTTATATAATAGTGCGCCATTTCCCTAAGAGACTTGATTTCCTTTATACCATGCCTCGATACAATATCTCTGTAAAGTATATCTTCGTAAACTCTCGCCTGTATCACAGTTTCTTTATATTTCAGAAATTCCGGAAGACCGCCTTCCGTTAAATATTCCGAGCATTCTTTTTTAAGCCCCGCCTTTTTCTTCGCGGTAAGCGGGTCATTTTCAAACACAACACCTTTGAACCTGAGATATTCGCCGAAGGAAAAAGGAAAAAGTTCCACCGTGACACACCGGCCGGTAAGCTTGGTCGACAGCTCTTTGCTCAGCAAAGAAGCATTGGAACCGGTTATAAAGAATTTGAAACCCCGATCCTGCATCCGTCTTACAAAAGCTTCCCATTCCGGCACATTCTGGATTTCATCAAAAAAGAAAACCTTTTTTTCTCCCTGCGTTTCCATAAAGGCTTCGTACAACAGGTTAAAATCGTCTTTTGTAAAATCAAGAAGCCGCTCATCTTCAAAACTCAGATAATAGCAGTCATTTTTATAATGCTTTCTCATGACCTGACACAGCAAAGTAGATTTCCCGGCTCTTCTTAAGCCGGAGACCACAACCGTGTGAGGCAGTTTCACATATTTTTCAAAGAGCGGAAGCACATCCCTTTCAACACCAGTAACGGCAGAATCAATATATTCCCTCTGCTCGGCTATTATTTCCTTTAAAACCCTTATGTTCACCGCAACCCTCCACAAAGCGTTGGTGGGTCAAAATAGACCCTCCGTCATTTGCTATTCGCAATGCCATTGAGAGTATAACACGCTTTATCCTCATTGTCAATGAGGATGTAAACACCGGGTGGACAGTCGCTCCGCCACTTTGTGTCGAGATCTTACGACAGAGAGCGGGACAGTCACCCTACTTTTGCTGCTTTCTAACTTTTAAATATCCTTCCATGATTTTAGACCTTATCTCGCTATGTCAACGGTAGTTGACATCTATATCTCATTCCTATCGAGAAAAGCTTTGCTTACAAACCTTATGAACAAAGACACTGGATCCCCGATAACAACATTCGGGGATGACAATATTTTAGTTACCTATTTATCGCGGAGACACCAACTGCCGCATTGAAGAATATCGTCGAAGTATCAGTCAGTATTTTTAACCAATTTGTTTCGGTTTTTAGTTCGGCGGGGACTATTATGGTGTCGCCGCGTTCTATATTCTTTCCCCAGGCGTTGTTTTTGTCTACTTCGCCGCTGGCCCGGACTATGTATACATCGCCTCTGTCCGCATCTTTGGTGGTGCCGCCTACTCGGTCAAGGTAGAAATGGATATTTTTATCTTGTTCGTAAACTATACTTGTGGGGTTGTAAACACTGCCTATGACATTTACCGTTGACGGAATTTGCGGAATATACAGAGTGTCGCCATCTTCGATGATTATATCGTCTTTTCCTTCTTTGAATGTCTTGAGGTCCTCAAGTTTGATTATCAGTCTGCCGGGAACATCAATACTACCTAAAACTTTTACCAGGTCTTCTTTTCTTTTTACCGTTTCTGCTGCTTTTTTAGTTTCAGCATCATTTGCAGAGGAAGCTAGTTTTGCACCTTCGGCGGCAACTTGTTGCTGTAAGCGCTGCATATACTTTAGCATGGTCTTCTGCTGGATTGTCTTTACGGATTCTCTTGTGAAAACAGCTGCTTTAGGGCAGGCCTTTTCAGAATAACCACCGGCTCTTTCCAGTATACTTGAAAGCTTTTCATTGCTGTCTGCTACGTAAGTGCCGGGGTATTTTACCTCGCCACTTAAAGTTATTTTCTTTTTATTCGTCCAGGAGGTTTCTTCTCTTATGAATAAATGGTCGCCGGCTTCAAGAATATAGTCTTCATCTGAAACACCTTCGACCAGGAGCTTTTTCAGGTTTATCTTTTTAATTTCCGGCTGTTTACCGAAGACAATCTTAAAGAGTTCGGCGGAATCCATTGATGCCGTTTTTTTCAGCCCCTTAGCTTTGAATATCAAATCCGAGACCTTCATTTTTTCTGCAAGTTCGAACATTCCTTCTTTGTTTACCGCGCCGCTTATTTCTACATGTGAAACTGGGATTATCTCAGACTGGGCATAAATTGTGACTTCATCCCATTCTTTGAGCAACTGGTTTTCTTTCGCATCGCCTTTTAAAAGTTTATCCGGGTCAAACGCAACTATCTCTCTTGCTTTGTCATTTTTATATCTGCTTATTTCGGCTCTGTTCATATACGTTCCCGGAAGAACTCCGCCGGCTTTTTCTATAAGGTCCTTTACTTTAAGTCCCGGGGTGAGTTCGTACTCCGCAGGCCTGCCAACATTGCCGTACAGGGTGACATAATTATATTTTAATTTGTTAATTGGGAAAACAGTGACGAGGTCGCCATCATTTATTGTGATATCCTTACTGTCTTTCATCGCATCCGCGGTTTTCAACTCAATATCAAGAACTGCTTTTCTCTCTCCGTTTATCGTCCGCTCTATCTGTATGCGGGAAATATAACCGGAAGGTGTAACGCCACCGACCATTTTCATGAGAGAGGAAAGTTTTGTCTCACCCGCGAGTTCGTAAATGCCGGGTTTTTTAATATTACCGGTTACTCCTGCTACCGCGCCGATTGATGGGACAAACACCGTATCATTGGACTGAAGTTTTACATCCAGGCCTTTCTCGCCAATCAGGAGGAAATCATACAAATCTACGGTCGAAACAACTTTATTATCTCTGATAAGTTTAATTTTCCGAAGCGATCCCACTTTTGTCGGGCCGCCGGCTTCGTAAAGAGAGTGAAAGAGCGTTGAAAGAGAGCTGATGGTGTACCCGCCCGGTTTTTTTACTTCCCCGAGGACAAAAACACGGATAGTGCGAAGCTTGCCCATTGTTACATTAATGGAGAAGTTAGCGTAATTTTGAGAGAGAGCGTCTTTTATAAGTTTTTCCGCTTCCCCGAACTTCATACCCCATAAAAACACAGCCCCGGCTTTGGGAAGAGAGATCTTACCGTCTCTGTCCACGGTCAGGCTGAACGTCTCCTGAACCAGCTTACCCCAGACGTAAACAACAAAATTGTCCCCCGGCCCTACAATATAGTCCGGACCGACAGGAACATTATCCGTAGGCGCAAACGTAGTAGAAGCCGCCTTAAATATATTATACCCAAATTGCTTTAAAAACTTCTGTTCTTTATCTTTTTTCCCTGTACTTGCTTCCCCTTCTTCCGTACTTCCTGTATTTGCTTTCTCTGCTGTACTTGCTTTCCCTGCCTCTATATACCCATCATGCCTTTCCTTCACTTCCCTTATAAAAAGCTCTTCAATGACCGAAGGAAGTTCAATTTCCGGCTTTTTCTCCTCTTTAGAGGGCAAGGCGGCTTTTGTTTCACCGGTTTCTTTATTGTTAACAGTAGTATCAGTAAGCTTTTCGAGATCAGTCTTGCTTACAACACCTTTATTCAATAACTCCTGCTTCAGGTCCGCCGTCTGGGAATACCCTGAGACGGCAAATAATAAAGCAAGACTGCTAATAAGTAACTTTGATGTGGTCATATGTAACTCCTCTTGAATATGATTCCCATATTCAGGTTCTAGGCGCTAGGAACTACTCATTTATTTTCTAATTACTCGTCACCTTTTCTTCGGTGAAAGTATATTATATCAAAATAATGCTTATTCTTCCATGTGAATTTGATAACAGAGTGAAAAGGAATTTACAATTGACGATTTACGATTGACAATTTAATGTATACCCGCCTTAAAACTTGGCGGGTGTATATAATACAATATATTGTGGTTGGGATATATATTTACGCTAGAGATAGTATTATGCAGCGCCGCATGCAAGCTCTCGGATTCTACCTCCTTACGGAGGAGTCGTCGCATTATCAGGCGGCGCTACAGATTATTTTTCGGTCCCTTCGTTTTTTCTTATGTACTCTTCCGCTTCTTTCCAGTATTTGGCGGATTCGAGAGGCTCGTTATTTAACTGCCAGTACTGGGTCATCATACGTTCCCGAATACGCTTTCCTTTTCCTTTTTCAAGAAGATAACTTTCGAGTTCTTTAACAGAAATTGAAGCTTTAGGTTTGAAATCAGTGGAGGTGACGTAGCGCATCAGGGATTCAAACATAGCGCACGTCTCGGGAACTTCTTTATTAATTCCCGTAAAATTAAACCCGCTGACAAGAAGACGGCCTTTTCCGACTTTCAGTTCGAACAGATATCCGAACTTCCGCATGGTCCACTCCGGCTGGAGTTCGGAAAGTTTAAAAGTGAAAACATCAAATCTGTCCCGCGCTGCTTTATCCACTCCCTGCATTATGGGATCCACATGCACGGGAAATCCGTCCAGATTTATTTTATCACAGTCATCTACTAATCCATGAAACTGCAGATCCAGATAACCTTCATGTGGAAAACCCGCAAGCGCTTTACTTTCTCTCATGAAAGCGCCGCAATTTGTTCCTCTGTCCCAGATAACGCCTTTTAAACGGTCCCACGTCACCGGGAGATAATATTTTTCTTTTTCCGCAGGAACCAGACGGTCTCTGGTCTCCGGCACGCGATAAAGCATAAGCACGTCTCCGCCTTTATCCAGCTGTTGAAATACGTGAGGCGTAAACCTGTTAACGACCAGAAGCTTTTCCGGTTTTGCCGGCGAACCTTTACTTTTTATCTGCGGATAACGGGTATCAAGGTCTATTTCATCAAGAGCCAAAGTGCATTCAACTTTTGGCAGAGCCTCCGGCCGGTCAGGATACAGCCAGAGATTCCAGGTGTTTTCCACAGTATAAGAGCCGTCAACAGCCTCTAAGAAGAAAGAAATAGAAAGCGCCTCCGGAGTTTTCACTTCCGGCATTTTTATTTCCAATCTGCAAAGATCGCGCCTTCCCCCCAGTTCCATATTTATTTCTTTCAGCCCGCCGGTCAGGAGAACGACCTTACCTTTCTTACTTTTTAATTCAAACCTGAAGTCGGCCTTACCTTTTATCTCGGGCGAAAAGTGCGAAACGAGCACGGGGATAATAACTTTTTCTTTTTCAAAGAAAGTCCGCCGCGGAAGGTCCGCAAGCAATACACAGTCAGAACTGAATTTGTTGAACTCTTTCGGGTCTACTCCGGTCGGATCGTCAAAAAAGTCGAGAACTCCGTTGCTGTTCTCATAATCATTTGAATCCGCCAATTGAAGGAAGTGAAATCCGCAAAGGAGCGGGCTTCTGCGCGCCGCTTCAATTCCCAGTTTCCAGCTGAGCGACTGCATAAATTTACTTGCTTTGAACATTTGAGCATAGTCTTTTTCCAGGCCTTTTAATTTGATAAGCTTTTTTAACTCAGGAAGCCACCAGGGTGTTTCTGCTTTGAACTTTTTAAGTTTATCTTCCAGCGCCTTAATATCCCGCATTGCCACATAATGACAGACCTCATGGGCGATAACAGGCCTTTTTGCCGCAATCGTCCTCTGGATACGGTACGAGTAATCCTCGGGCTTGTCTTGTTCAATAAGAGGAAGCCCCGTGCAGGAGCCGTAGATCAACCAGTTCTGCGTGTTCTCAAACATAGTATACGTTTTTCCAAACGGGTAATAATAAGACATGTGCTGGACATCAAAATCCACATAGTCGCGGTCGAACTCCCCGTGCGCGCACGTATCGATAAGAAGCCGCGTCGGGTCCAGCTCTTTTGCCATTTTTA
>MFGS01000038.1 GCA_001778355.1 Candidatus Firestonebacteria bacterium RIFOXYA2_FULL_40_8 | reverse complement strand
AGGTGGCCCAGAAAACAAGCAAAACTGTTTTCTTGTCTCTATATTCCGTGAGCGTAACATCTTTCCCGTTTAAGTCCTTAAGCGTGAAATCCGGAGCAGTTTGAACCGTCCCGGTTTGTTCGGTCTGCACAGGCTTTGCCGCTGTTGCCGGAGCCGTTGTGTCTGCCGCGGGCTTTTTACCCATACCAAGCGAGAGTACCGAGAATGCAAGCACTACCAAAAATATCTTTTTCATTTGAAAACCTCCGTTGAATTAATTTACAATTGACGATTTACGATTGACAATTTAATGTAGTATTATTTTATAGAACTGATCCTGCTTTTTCTTTTGTTCTTTCTGTACTTGCTGTCCCTGCTTCACTTACTTTCTTTGCTTCCTTACAGGGCTTGATAGGCTTGATACAGAAAATACAAGCCGATAATTATCATTGCTACGCCCATGAATTTCCTGATCTTCAGCATCCATTCTCCGGCTTTAGGTATAGACATTAAGAGTCCCGAGAAAGTACCGACGATAAGCAGTAGTACTCCCATGCCCATGGAAAAAGTAAAAAGAAGAGTACCTCCAAAGAAAACGTTATGACTCCTGGCGACATAAGTAAGCGCAACAAGAAGTACTGCGCCTGCGCAAGGTCCTACAACAAGACCCGAGATTAAACCCAGAAAAAATATGGAGAAAAACCCCGAGCCTACTTTTTTTCCTGCCAGGTTGGTTATGAACTGCGGCATTCTGATCTCGTAGACGTCAAACATGGACAAGGCGAGACCGATGCAGACGAGTCCCATAAGTAAATTTGGCCACAAGCTTGTTTGAAATTGACCGAAGACCGAACCTGCTGTTAGAGCAACAACTATACCTAAGACAGTATAAGTTATGGCAATACCCATCACATATATTACGGAGAGTATAAAACCCTTAAACTTTGAACCTCCCGAATATTTAGAGATGAAAGTGACTGTCACGGGAAGCATGGTGTAGATGCAAGGCTCAAAACTGGTTAAAATACCGGCTAGAAATATTAATCCATAGGCCAGAAAAGCGTCATTCTGTAACGCAATTTTTAAATTCCCTGCAAGTTGATTTATTATTTCTGTCATGTGTTTTTATCGATAAAAGCTTTTAAATCGTTTTCCGGCATGTAGCCGATATTTCTGGCTTTTTCGATTCCTCCCTTTAAAATAATAAGAGTGGGAATTGCAAGAACTCCTAACTCCGTAGCAACTTTCAGGTTTTTAGCGGCATCAGTCCAGACAAACGTTGCTTTATCTTTATAATCTTCTGATACTTTCTCCGCGATGGGCCAGAGCCTTTTACAGGAAGCGCACCATTCCGACTTGAAAAGTACAACTAACAACCCTGTACTCTTCTTTATATCTCCTTCGTATTTAATATCGTCCGTCTCTATGAAAGTTGACATTTATATTTAACTCCTTCAGCTCAATCTTTAACAATATAACATTATAATACCCTATTGTCAAAATTTATATATGACCCTAGTCACATAAAGTAGAATAACACTAAATAATATGGTAAAATAATTAAGGTATACTGCAGTCAACAACAAGTACAAAGGACGAATTACAATATGATGAGTTATATCCTCCCTTATATTGTCATTCGTAATTTGTAATTTTATTTTAAAGGGGGCTTATGTCACTAAAATTTGATTTCAACGGGCTGTTTGATTTTAATGTGGGGAAGAACCACGGAGTTACGGAAAGAGAGCTAAAAGATTACTCGAAAGACGCTCAAGGAGCTTTTGATCATCTTTCAAAGCTTTTTGCGGATAAAGAAGCAAGAATCCGGCTTTCTCTTGAATGGTTTAACCTGCCAAGGCAGGATGCGAAGTTAATAAGCGAAATACAGAAATTTGGCGCAGATATTGCGAAAAAATATGAAAATGTTCTCTTTCTCGGGATTGGCGGTTCTTTTCTCGGATTAAAAGCGGCGCAGGACGCGCTTTTGTCACCTTACCATAATGATTTTGCCGGCGCCAGGAAGAAAAGGCCCAGAGTTTATTTTGAAGGGAATAATCTGGACCCGGAAACTCTTTCGGTACTTCTTTCTAATCTTAACCCTAAAAAGACCTTTGTTGTTTGTATATCAAAATCAGGGGAAACTTCGGAGACGAAAGCGGCGTTTGAAATTACACTTAACTGGTTAAAGAAAGGTGCGGGGAAAAATTACGGCAGGCAGGTTTTTGCGATTACAGACCCGAAGTCCGGAACACTCAGGAAGAAAGTAAATGAAGCAAACGGGAAGGACGGGCTTTCTTTTAGGAGTCTTCCTCTACTTGAAGGCGTTGGCGGGAGGTTTTCTGAGTTCAATATGGGATTACTTCACCTTGCTATTATTGGTATAAAAATTAAAGATGTTTTATCGGGTGCCGGCGCTATGGCGAAACGTTGTATGAAAGCAGATATTAAAAGAAATCCTGCTTTCATGTACGCACTGCTCCATACTATACTATATAAAGAAAAAGGAATGGATATTGCCGTATTGATGCCCTTTTCCGAACAGCTGAAATCCACTGCGGATTGGTATATTCAGCTTCTGGCTGAAAGTACCGGTAAAAAGTTCGAAAGGAAAGTAATTTTTGAGAGTGGAGTGGAGAAATGGGTTAACGGGGAAAATATCCTGAACACGGGACGTACTCCTGTCGCCGCCAGAGGTACCAACGATCTTCACTCTATCCAGCAAAATAATATTGAAGGCGAAAATAATAAGGTTCTTACATTTATAAAAATAAATAAATTTAAGAATGATGTAAAGGTTCCGGATACAAAAGATTTCCTTGCCGGTAAAAAATACAGTGTACTCCTGTCGGTTGCGCAGGAAGGTACGGAGTGGGCTTTAACCAGAGAAAACCGTCCCAACTGCACAATTACTATGCCGGAGATAAACGCTTTCAGCTGGGGAGAACTTTTATTCTTCTTCGAAATGGCCACCGCCTATGAGGGTGAACTTCTAAATATCAACGCCTTTAACCAACCCGGCGTGGAAAGCTACAAAAACTACATGTATTACAAGCTGAAGAAGCCCGGTTTAAAACCCGAAGTGGCGAAAGAAATAGAGAGTAATTCGGTACAAAAGAAACGCAAGTTTCTTTTGTAAGTTTATAAAGTTTATAAGCAAAGCTTTTCTCGATAGGAAGTATGTGTAGATGTCAACATTTGTTGACATAGCGAGATAAGGTTTGTAAAGTTTGTAAGGTTTTTAAGGTAAGTGAGTTTCTTTTTGTCATTCCGGGCTTAGACCCGGAATCCAGTGTCTTTATTCGTAGTTGCCCAATTCATTGGGCGCTCGATGAAATCGGGCAACTACACAATGAGGGTGAAATGAGAATGAAAAGCATAGTTCTGTCCCTACTAGTGGGTATATTGGTATTTTTTAATATGTCTTGCGGGAAAAAAGAAAACATAAACACGGAACATGTACCTGTGGTTTTGCAATCTTCAGAGATGGGCTCTAATAAAGAGGATTATAGTACACTTGGGCAATACAAAATAAGAATTGGGATGAACATTGAGCAAGTGACTAGTATTTGCAGATCAATGAAAGAAAATTTTACAAATATTAAGGAGTTTGATGATGTATATTTAAAAAAACATGTAATTTATTATGGCACAAATGGACTGAGATGCTATTTTGATTCAAAGACAAAACTATTGGTTGGTGCAACTATTATGGAGACGTATTCTCGCGGGGTGGTTTTTAAAGACTTTGAATTCTTATATGATTTGAAAAGGAAAATAAAAAATGACAAAGACATGGATGCAGATACCAAAAATGCGATTTCCGAGGATATCGGTGGCGTTTTAACGGATATAGTTTTTTCCGGAAAAAATGAACTAAAGCAAAAAAATATTGATAAGGCATTGAAGATGTTTAGATTAGTTAGCAGCGAGAGGGGAATTCCAATTATTTGTTCTTTTGATCCTATTGAAGAGGCGGATTGCTATATTGCCTGGATAAAAGGTGATAAAAAATGGGTATTTAAAGAGCGAAAAGATCTCATTGAAAGAATAAAGGTATTGTTGAATAAAAAAGACTTTAAATCTTTGGGAAAACTACAAAGTCCAATAATGGCAAGAGGAAAATATGCTTCAGAGGTAAGCGGGTGGGGTCAAATGAATTATGAGGCGGAAGGAGATAAAGATATCAAGGTTATTGGAGAAGTTGACGGGTATTTGAAAACTATCGGTTGGCAAGGGATTAATAATAATATCAATTGGAGTGCTCGATATTTTGATATAAGACAAACTCCAACAGGTGAAGGATGGGAGTGGTCGGGGACATACGAGGAATAAGAACAGCACGGCTAAGTGAAAACAAAAAGGACAGATGCTATTAATATCTGTCCTTTTTAATTCTAAATAATATTTCTTTTCGAACCCTGCACCCGAGTCTTAACGAGTGGTACGGGGTTACTTCTTTGCCATCGGCTTACCGCAGCAATTTCCCGGCTTGGTGCTGGTCTTTCCACAGGTCGCGCATTTATACGTGGTGCAACTCGCTCCGCTTCCGCCGCAACATGAACATCCGCCCATATTTATTTCCCCCTTTTGTGAAATTAAAATCTTTTCTAGGATTATTTTAATATGTTTTGAAAAAAATAAATATGACAGATATCATGTAGAAAATAAAAATCTAAGTTGACGGAAATCATAGAAAATAATTCAAAAAAAATGCTAATATGTATTGTAATTTAATGATTCTTGATGTAAACTATATATAAGATTAGTACGGGAGGTGCTCTTTGTCTGCGGTAAAAATTAAAGAAGGGGTTTACTGGGTCGGCTCAGTAGATTGGAACTCCAAAAGTTTTCACGGTCACACCTACACTACCAAAAGAGGCACTACTTACAACTCCTACCTTGTCGTTGATGAAAAAATTGCCCTCATAGATTCTGTTTACACTCCATTCTCGGAAGAATTAATCGCAAATATCAGAGAAGTTGTTCCTCTGGAAAAAATTGATTATATGGTGGTTAACCACGTAGAAAGGGATCATTCAGGTTCCGTACCCGAAATTATGAAGTACTGCCCCAAAGCCAAAGTGATCGGCACAGAAAAATGTAAATTGGGGATGAATAGGAATTATTACTGCAATTGGGAGTGGCAAACAGTAAAAACCGGGGACAAGATCTCTCTCGGAAAAAACACCCTTGCTTTTGTAGAAGCTCCGATGCTCCATTGGCCGGACAGCATGTTCACATATATTCCGGAGCTGGAACTTCTGCTGCCCAACGATGCGTTTGGGCAGCATATAAGCACTTCAAAAAGGTTTGATGATGAGATTGATCAGTGTGAGCTTATGGATGAGGCCGCCGCTTACTACGCAAATATTCTTCTGCCGTTTAGCCCTTTAGTATCAAGGAAGATTGAAGAAGTGGTAAAAATGGGGATAAAAATCAATATGATCGCCCCTAGTCACGGGATAATTTGGCGGAAAGACCCGATGAAGATTATCAACGCCTACATTAAATGGGCGAAAAATGAAACTACCTCAAAAGTAGTTATTGCCTACGAAACCATGTGGAAATCAACTGAAATAATGGCCAAGACCATAGGCGATGGAATTACTTCAACAGGGGTTAAGGTCGTAATATCTGATGTGTCTACTGCAGATAAAACTGATGTTGTTAAAGAAATGCTCGATGCCAAAGGATTCCTTATTGGATCATCCACTCATGGTAACGACATGCTGCCTAGCATCGCAGGCTTTATGGCTTTCCTTAAAGATATGAAACCAAAAGGAAGAATCGGCGCGGCTTTCGGTTCGTACGGATGGGGCGGCGGTGCGGCGAAGAGTATTGAAGGAAAATTGACGGAGATGGGTGTTGAGATTGCTGCTCCTCTAATTCAATGCCAGTTCGTGCCCGATAAAGATGAGATGAAAAAGTTATTTGAATATGGCGTTGAATTCGGAAAGAAGATAAAAACTGTTTAGGAGAACTTTTTATGAAAAAATATCGTTGTACTGTGTGCGGGTATATCTATGATCCGGCAATCGGGGATCCTGACGGAAAGATTGCTCCGGGAACTTCGTTTGAACAGATCCCTTCTGCTTGGGTTTGTCCCCAGTGCGGGGTAACAAAAGATATGTTTGAGGAAGTAAAATAAAAAGGTAACGGGTTACGAGTTGCGAGTAACGGGAAAAAGAAAAACCTGAAACCCGCCACTCGCGACCCGATACCATAAACTTATATTAATGGCTGGCCTTCCTAATTGTAATGGGCTTTGCCAAAGGAGGATACAACTGTGGCAAAGAAAAAAGCGAAAAAGGTAGCAAAGAAGAAAGCGAAGAAAGGCAAAAAGAAATAGGATAATTCATATTAAGCCTCTTGAAAAAGAGGCTTAGGCATAATAGATGTAAAAAAAAGGTTCTGGGTCCTGGGCGCTAGACTCTGGGAAAGGAAAAAGAATAAAAGAAGTGATCAGGTAATGGATCGAAGATTGGTTTTCCGGGGTTTTATCGAGGTTTGGTATGAACACTGACGGTGTGTATGAGCTAATAATTATAGGCGGAGGTCCTGCGGGCGTTACAGCTTCCGTCTATGCGGCAAGAAAAAAAATTGATTTTCTCCTGCTGGCCGGAGATATAGGCGGACAGGCGGCATGGAGCGGTGATATTGAGAACTACACCGGCTACCAGTTTGTGACAGGTTCTGATCTTACTCTCAAATTTGAAGAACACCTCCGGAAGTATAAATTCCCAATAAAAGAAAGTGAAAAAGTTGTTGATATATCCAAGCAGTCAAATATCATAACAGTAAAGACGGAAAAAGACGAGTACCGTTCAAAGGCCCTGATAATTGCTTCCGGAAAAAGAAGTTTGGAGCTTAACGTGCCTGGAGAAAAAGAGGGGAAAAACCGAGGGGTTGCCTATTGCGCCACCTGCGACGGGCCGCTTTTTGCAGGAAAAGATGTGGCCGTGATCGGCGGCGGTAACTCGGCTCTGGATGCGGCTCTTCAGCTTACTAAAATCGCCCGGAAAATTTATATAATAAACAACACGCCGGCTCTCGGCGGTGACAAAATAATGCGGGACAAATTAATAAAAACCGCCAATGTCAGCATCATCAACGGCGCAAAAGTTGAAAAAATATCCGGGGAAAGTGTTGTCTCCGGCATTGTGATAAATGAGGACGGCGCAAGTAAGGAGATCCCGGTCCAGGGTATTTTCGTTGAGATAGGACTCATACCTAACTCCGAATTTGCAAATATTCTAGAAAAAAATGAATTACAGGAAATAATAGTGAACAACTCCTGTGAAACAAATGTTCCGGGTGTCTTTGCCTCGGGAGATGTAACGGATGTTCCGGAAAAACAGATAATAATTGCAGCCGGGGACGGAGCGAAAGCCACGCTGTCCGCTTTTAAATTTCTAATGAGAAATTAAAAAGCGGACAGAAATTCGAAATTCTAAACTCGAAATTCGAAACAAACCCGAAAAGGGAAAAGAAACAAAGTAAAAAAGTCTAATGTTCTCTTGCTTTTTGTTTAGAATTTGATGTTTATCTGTTTTGTTTCGAATTTCGGATTTTGAGCTTCGAGTTTGTATTTCAATGGGGGTTTTTATGAAAAAAGTTTACTTAGACAACGCTGCCTGCACGCCTCTTGATCCGCGTGTTTTTGAAGTTATGACGCCTTATTTTGTGGAAGAGTACGGGAATCCTGCGACTATTCATTCCTACGGTTTGGCGCCGAGAGAAGGCATGGAAAAAGCCCGGGAACAGGTTGGTTTACTTTTAAATGCTAAACCGGAGAATGTTTTCTTTACATCAAACGGTTCTGAATCAAATAATATGGCTATCAAAGGTGTTTGCTTTGCAAATCAAGCCAGAGGAAAACATATAATTGTCTCGGAAATTGAACATTTTTCCGTTTTGCAGGCTGTAAAGTCGATGGAGAAATTGGGTTTTACTTCCAGCCAGCTAAAAGTAGGGACTGATGGAATAGTAAAAACTGATGAGCTCAAAAATTTAATCAAAGATGAAACGGTGCTTGTTTCTATCATGCTTGCCAATCACGAAATAGGAACGATCCAGCCGATTGCTGAAGCTGCAGCGGTTATAAAGAAGATTAATGCAGACAGAGTTTTGCGGAAACTGCAGCCGGTTTATCTTCATACCGATGCTGTTGCTGCTGTCGGAGTGATACCCGTGGATGTGGAAGCACTGGGAATTGATCTTCTTTCTCTGGCTTCGAGTTCTTTCTATGGTCCTAAAGGCGCGGCCGCTCTATATATAAGGAACGGTGTCCGTATAAATCCTCTTATTGACGGCGGTATTCAGGAAGGCGGAAGAAGAGCCGGACTTGAGAACGTTCCTGCAATAGTCGGCATGGGAAAAGCTGCTGAGTTTGCAAAATCTGAGATGATTGAACGTAATAAAAAAATGGAACCCTTACGGGATCTTATGATACAACTTATTTTAAAAAATATAACGCAGGTGAGGTTGAACGGGGATGCAAAAAAACGCCTGCCGGGAAATGTCAATGTGTCCGTTGAGTTCATAGAAGGCGAGTCCATGCTTATGTGGCTTGACGACGTCGGAATTGCCGCCTCTTCAGGTTCGGCCTGTACTTCGAAAGCACTTAAAGCGTCGCACGTTTTACTTTCCATCGGCGTACCCCAGGAAGTGTGCCACGGCTCCATGCTCTTTTCCCTGAATAAAGATATTACCAAAACCGAAGTAGAGTTCGCCGCAGAAGAATTTACCAAGATAGTGAAGAAGTTGCGGGAAATGTCACCGCTCTACAAAAAATCCTAAGGAGCGGTTAAAGTACAAAGTACAAGGTACGAAGTATAAAGTTTTATGTTAGGGAGTGTTTATAGATTAAATAGCACATTAATGTAAGCAAAGCTTTTCTCGATATGAAAGATATATACTTGTCAACGAATGTTGACAATACGAGATAAAACTTCGTACTTTGTACTTCGTACCTCGTACTTGCACTTAATTGTTTTTACGGGAGGCACAATGGCAGACAAAATGACTTTAATCTTGTTCTCGGGCGAGATGGACAAGGCCCTGGCTTGCTTTACCTTGGCAACTACCGCGGCTGCGATGGGGTTTGAAGTAACCATATTCTTTACTTTTTGGGGCCTTAATGTATTAAAAAAAGGCGGGATATCTACGGGAAAGAAAAACTTTTTGCAAAAGATGTTCTGGTTTTTGAACAAAGGAACTAAAGAAAAATTGCCTCTTACAAAGTTTAACTTTGCCGGCGCCGGTCCTGAGATGATGAAGATGCTAATGAAACAAAAGAAGATGGCCTCTTTACCTGATATGATGGCATCAGCAAGAGAGATGAAAGTAAAATACATCGCCTGCACCACCTCCTGTGGAGTTATGGGCGTGGATAGAACGGACCTGATAGACGAAGTTGATGAGATGGCAGGAGCAGCGACGTATCTGGCGGAAGCGAAAGGGGCTAACGTTAACTTATTCATTTAAAAAAGAATGACTAAGGACTAGTGACTAATGACTATTTACGGAAGGCGAATAAAAGCCTTCGCCAATATGTATTTGAGCAATAATTAAAATAACAGCGGCATCTTTTTGCCGCTTTCATAAAATTGTCATTAGTCAGTAGTCATTAGTAATTCGATTTTCAGGAGTTTTATGGATAACATTAAAGCAGACAAGGATCTGGATTGCCTGGGACTATACTGTCCCGTACCCATTATGAAAACGGCACAGTTAATAAAGACTATGAACAGCGGGGAAGTGCTTGAGATAACTGCTGATGATATCGGTATTTTAAAGGACATGCCTGCGTGGGCAAAAACAACCGGGAATGAATTTTTAGGAAGCAATACCGAAGGCGATGTGCATAAAGTTTACGTCAGAAAAAAGTAAGAAGTACAAACTACGAAGTACAAAGTTTTATTATAAGGAGTTCCTAATAAATTTAATAACTCGTTAATGTGAAACTTCGTACTTTGTACTTCGTACCTCATACTTGCACTTACGTGAGCAACGTGAGTAACGTGCTTGTCCTCCGAAGCCTTAGGCGTAGGAGGGGAACGTGTAACAATTTAAGGGGTTATATGACAAACGACGTTGAAATCGCCATAGCCGGGGCGGCCGGACAGGGTATGCAGTCTATCTCTTTTACGCTGGGGAAAACTTTTACCCGGCAGGGGTTCTTTGTTTATATTTATCATGATTTTATGTCCCGTATCCGCGGAGGTTCGAATACTTCTATAGTAAGGACAAAGAACTCAACTATCAATTCGGTCTCATATGCTTTTGACATTCTTGTTGCGTTGGACCGTGATGCCGTTATTTCTAACTTAAAAAAGCTTAAAGAAGGCGGTGTCGTCGTTTACGATGGGGAAAAAATAAAATTTGAAGAAATAGAATCAGGCTTCTTCCCGGTACCGCTTGAACGCTTGGCTCTTGAAGCCGGAAAAGATAAAATAACAAGCAATTCCGTTGCAACCGGAGCTGTCCTTGCGCTTTTAAAATGGGATGTGACAACTTGTAACGAGGTGATCCGTGAATATTTTTCCGCAAAAGGCGAAGAAGTAGTTGTAAATAATATTAATGCAGTAAAAGCGGGGTATGATTTTGTAGCGGCTAATTCCGGCGCTATGTCTTTTGAATTAAAAGCGCCGCTTGCTTCCAGAAAAAGGCTTTTTATGACAGGGGCTGAGTCTCTTGCGATTGCGGCAATTGCCTCTGGTGTGAAATTCTATGCCGGTTATCCCATGTCGCCTTCAACTGCGGTAATGGAATATATTGCAGCAAAAGCAAATGAGTATAAAATTGTCTTTGAGCAGGCGGAAGATGAGATAGCTGCCATTAATATGATAATCGGAGCGGCTTACGGCGGGGTCAGAGCATTGACAGCTACGAGCGGCGGTGGTTTTGCCCTTATGAGCGAAGGGATTTCACTTGCAGGCATGGTCGAAGCTCCTATTGTCGTAATCCTTACTCAGCGCCCCGGACCGGCCACGGGTTTTCCCACCAGAACCGAGCAGGCAGATCTTAAATTTGCCCTGTATTCCGGTCATGGCGAGTTTGCCAGAATAATACTTGCTCCGCGCACAGCAACGGAAAGTTTTTATGTGATGAGCAGGGCTTTTAATCTTGCCGAAGAGTATCAGCTCCCGGTAATAGTCCTTACTGACCAATGTTTTAATGATTCGAGTTATACGATCAATGCGGCAGATATGTCGATAGAACCGGTTAACCGCGGGAATTTAAATTTTAAATGCCTTGAAGATCCGTACACTTATAAAAGATATAAGATAAATGAGTCTGGAATTTCGCCCCGTTTGGTTCCCGGTTGTCCCGATCAAATAATCTGTGAGGACTCTGATGAGCATACGGAAGAAGGCCATATCAGTGAAAATGACGGACTGAGAAATAAAATGGTGGAAAAGAGGCTTAACAAGCTTGAAGAGATTGCGGCTGAAATGCAACAGCCCATATATGTCGGCAATAATGCCCCTTCGCTCCTCCTGGTCGGTTGGGGATCTACATACGGTGCTATCAAAGAAACCGTGGATTATATGAATCAAAAAGGCGTGCCTGCGGCAATGCTGCACTTCTCGGAGATATGGCCTTTACCCGGGTTAAAACTGCCGTGCGATTTGAATCACATAAAAAAGATAGTTGCCGTAGAAGGAAATGCTACTGCGCAGTTCGCAAGTATATTTGCCGCCCATACGGGTGTGAAGATAGAAGAAAGAATTCTAAGGTATGACGGAAGACCGATAACGGCAGAATACATCATCAAGAATCTTTAAAGCAATGACTAAGTACTAGTGACTAATGACTATTTAATGTGCGATGACAAGAAACCGTCATTGTGATATTTTTATTAATTTAAATAAATAACGCGGCGGTTTTTATGCCGCTTCAATAAATAAGCATAGCTTGTTTTGATCTTGAATACTTGAACAAAATACGTCACTAGTCAATAGTCATTAGTACTTTCTTTCGAGGAGTATCATGGTCACAAAAGAAGATTTCAATAGTTCAGATCCTGTTGCCTGGTGTCCGGGGTGCGGGAATTATGCTATTCTTAACTCTTTGAAGGAAGCGCTTGTTGAGAAGGGTCTTGAACCCTGGCAGGTTATACTGGTCTCAGGTATCGGTCAGGCGGCAAAACTTCCGCATTACTTGAAGTGTAATCTTTTCAATGGTTTACACGGAAGGGCTTTGCCTGCGGCTTTCGGGATTAAAGCGGTCAACCATAAGATGAAAGTGATAGTTCACGGCGGGGACGGGGATGCTTACGCGGAAGGCGGGAATCATTTTGTCCACGCAATAAGGCGTAACGCCGATATTACATATTTTGTACATGACAATCAAATTTATGCCCTTACCAAAGGGCAGGCCTCTCCAACGACCGATCCCGGTATGAAGAGCGGGACGACCCCGTTTGGAAGTTTTAACGAACCGGAACACCCCATTGCAATGGCGATTGCTTTAAATTGTACTTTTGTTGCCAGAGCTTTTGCCGGAGACCCTGTACATCTCAAAAAAATAATGGTTGCGGCGCTTTCCCATAGAGGTTTTGCGTTTATAGAT
>MFGS01000037.1:18479-20857 GCA_001778355.1 Candidatus Firestonebacteria bacterium RIFOXYA2_FULL_40_8 | reverse complement strand
AATGAAGCAGCTGTATCGCCTTTCATCCCCCAAAAATATACAATATTTGCGTCAGTCGGATGGAATACAGGATAGCAAACAGGATAGCAAGTAGTACAATTGTTTGTTGAGTTTAGCTGATGCCAGTCAATCATGCTCCAGGTTGTACCGCCGTCAACAGTCCTGTATATCCCTGACATATCGCAGCTTGTTATCATAATGTTCGGATCAACCGGAGATATCCCGGGGGTGTGTATTGAACCGCCGCCACCAAGGCCTACACTTGTCCACTGTGGAGCTCCAAAAACATTGCTGCTCATATAGACTGTCATTACTATTAGCGCAACTGTTCTAAGCATATTCCTCCCGATTAATCTGACTGAGTAAATGCATATACATTGCCGTCATATGCAGAAATAAAAACTGCGTTCCCAGAAACCGCAGCAGAAGATAATACCGGACTCCCCAGGTTGTAACTCCAGATCTTTTTTCCGGTTTTGGTATCTACAGCATAGAATATTCCGTCATTTGCCCCAAAATAAACCGTGTTACC
The DNA here is from genome assembly GCA_001778355.1 of Candidatus Firestonebacteria bacterium RIFOXYA2_FULL_40_8. Lineage (GTDB taxonomy): Bacteria > Oederibacteriota > D2-FULL-39-29 > D2-FULL-39-29 > D2-FULL-39-29 > D2-FULL-39-29. Next base: position 20,325 of record MFGS01000037.1, on the reverse strand, counting down.
GGAAATTACAGGCGAAGAGATAATTAAATTATCGGATTTAGTGTAAGGTGAAAACCAGCCTATTGTTTCTTCTGTATCAAAACCCCATATTTTTTTCCCGGTCTCTTTATTAACCGCAACAAGCGCGCCATAGGGGGTTCCGATATATACATTTTCGGCGTCAACCGATGCTGACGAGAGAGTCCAACCCCCGCCTGATTCAGCTGACCAAACAGTTTTTCCGCTTTGCGCGTCTATTTTAAATAAACCTCCCGGGTTTCCTCCGAGATAGATATACCCTTTTGAAACACACGGCGTTGAATTCAGGATACTTTCAATGTTTTTTTCTTTTGCTTCCCAGAGAACTTTCCCGGATTTTGCCTCAACAGCTCTTAGTTTCTTATCCGCACTTAAACTAAAATACAATTTTCCCTCATCTATAACCGGCGAAGAGTAATTCATAAGCCAGTCATCACCAAATGATTTTTTCCAGAGCAGAGAACCGCTTTTAGCTTCCAGCGCAACAAATGCCGACCTGACACCTGTATAAAGTATATCCTCATAAAGCAATGGAGAATTATACATCCAGGAATATTTATCCGGCAAGCTATAACGCCATTTTTCTTTGCCGGTTTTTGAATCCAGAGCATAAATTACCCCGAGTACGGAGGCGGCATAAACCATATTCTCTTTTTTATTAAATACCACAGTATGTTTAACAGAACTATCTGTTTCGAATTTCCAGATCTGTTTTCCTGTTTTAACCTCCAGAGCATACACATAACCTTTCACTTTTTCGTCCTGCTCTGTTCCTATGAATACCATCCCGTCGCCGACAACAGGCGATGAAAGATAAATTGTATCACCTGTGTTAAACTGCCAGGCTAAATTTAAAGGCGTTTTTACGATATCCGGAGTATTTCCGGTCCTGCAATTATCAAATTGGAACATAGGATAACTTGTTTTATCCGAAGGCAAGGCAACTTTAATATCTCCGGTTGTAAATTTTATTTCTTTATTTATCGTCTCTCCGCCGCTAAATTTTGCATTAACCATCAAAACATGTTCCTTGGGATCCGCAACTAAACATTCACCTCTAAAGGTAAACTTTCCTTTTCTGTCAAGAGTTATCCAGCTATTGGAATCTACCTTACATTCAACCGAAGATACCGTATTTGCCGAATCATAAACATCTATTACTATAGGAAGATTTCCTTTTATATTAACAACGGTATCTGAAGGCAAAATAACATTAACGAGTTTTTCCATACCGCTAACCCTGTACTCTGTAGTTAAGACTCCTTTACTGATATTGCTTAGCCTGTAGCCTGCGGGACTTAAATCAATTCCGCCAAAACAAGACGGAGGCGTTGAAGCAATTAAAGCTTTATTTCCGTACTTGAATATCTTATCCGCGTGCCAGTGCCCGTAAAAAAGTCCCTGCAAACCGAAATCCGAAAAATATTTTAGCTCACTTTCATTTGGATCAATATGCTGAAAGACAACAAGCTTTTTGTCTTTATGAAGTTCTAAATCCTTTGTCAGCCATTTCCTTTGCTTTATATCAGAGAGTGTGTCGCCAAGCAACACAAAATGAAATGACCCATAATTAAACGAATAATAAGCGGGTCCTAATATTTTCTCATAGTTAGTAAACTCTGTTTTATTAACTTCTTTTGAGGTTGTTAAACCGTCATGACCTCCATAACAATTGAAATATAGTAACTTCGATTTTTTCACAATTTCCTTGTAGGCATTTAGTTCTGCTTCGGAACCCAGGTTTGTCAGGTCTCCGGTTGCAACAATAAATCTTGTTTTTGTACCGGCCCTGTTCAGCTCTTCAATTACTTCATTAAAAGCATAAGAA
>MFGS01000037.1:12836-18439 GCA_001778355.1 Candidatus Firestonebacteria bacterium RIFOXYA2_FULL_40_8 | reverse complement strand
TTTGAATAAAAGAAAAATCGGTCTCCCTGTCTTCAGGGTAATTTAATAATTCAAAATCAACATTTTCCGCGGATTTTTCTTTTATTACGAGAGGTTTATAAAATTCTTTAGCCCGGTAACCCGCCGGCGGAGTGATAAATATATTCTGCCTGTTTTCTTCCGCTTGAAGAGAATATGAACCGTCTTCTTTGGTTAAAGCAATATTAAAACCGTCGGAAACAGGGATATTTGCTATCCCTGTTCCGCCGGCAACAACCTTTCCTTGAACGTCAATCATTGGTATTCTTTTTGCCATAGCAATATTCGCACTAACAATAATAGTAAATATTATCAGCAATATTGGTTTTAGCAATTTTTTCCTCAACATATAGGATTTACTATGATCTGTCCTTTGTTAAAATATTTTTATTACGTCTTTTACCTATTTGGCTTCTACTTAGAAATTTCAAAACTTCATTCGCAAATTTTACATGACCTGAGTTATTTAGATGCACGTCGTCAAGCCAAAGCCAGCTTCTTTTGTCTCCTGTCCAGCAAATACCGTGCGTGTCAATAATCGGAACATTGTATTTACGCCCTATTTCTCCGATTGCATCTGTAACTTCCCGTTTATATATACGATCGTCTATCCAATACTGCCTTGAACCATTCAATAAAACCGGTTTTACTCCCTTTTGTTTTAAACCTTTAACGATGTCTGTCATACTTTTCCTGAATTTCGACATCCACTTAAGTTCCTTACCTCCCTTTGTACGGGACAGATCATTACCGCCAAAACCTATAAAGCAAATATCAGGTTTTTTTGAGATGACATCCCTTTTCAATCGTTCCAACCCCTGCCAGCTGGTCTGTCCGCCTATGCCGGCATTTATTATATCTACTTTCTTGTTGATCAACTTAAAGAAATCGGAAAGGATTTCAGGATAACACCCATAGGCAGCCCAGCTCATCTTCACCATAAGAGAATCCCCTAAAAACGCCATTTTTTGTTTTCTTATTTTTTTAAGTTTTCTAATTGTTTCTTCGTCCAGCATCTTTAGAAGATCCCGGGCTAACAACATGGTTGAGCCATTACCGCTGTACTGATCCCCCCAATTGTTTATTTTCGAAAAAGCCAGGAAAAACATCTTCTTGCTGAACTTTGCTTCTTTCCCATTGTAATTTCTGTCTATACATCTTTTTGCAGCATAAGCAATGGTTTCTTCGTTACCAGGTATTCCGAGTTGTTTGAAACCCACGGGTAACTGAAGCTCCGCGCAGAAACGCACCGCAGGTATAGTTTCAGCAACATCCCGTTGATTATTCAAAGTTATCTCAACACATCTGGCAAATGGCATCAGCTCTCTAATGGAATATTTCCGGATACCGAATTTCCTTGCCGTATCCAAAATAGCCTTAGCAATAGTCAATGTATCGAACTTATTATCAGACATATCATCGATCCTTCTTAAACAAGCAAAACTACAAATAGCATAATTTTAGATTTTTTTATTTTTTCTCTTTCTTTTTTGGTTCTTCTTTTTTACTTTCTTTCTTATCTTTTGAGTCATCGCCTTCTTTTGCCAGATGAACATTGCTTATAAAGACTGTCCAAGGGCAAGGCTGAAGATCATAAAAAGCAATTACTTCCATGCTTTTGGTATTCATTGCTCTGCCATGTCTCGCAGCAATACCTATTATATCTATTTCATATTCCATCAAACCCGGCTGAAATGTATAACCTTTACTATAGTAATTTCCATATGCAGATTTTGCTTTTGCTTCATCATCCCAAATGGCAACAGTACAAGATATTGGTTTATCACTCGGGTTAAATATCGTAAATTTCAATAGATCATATTCACTCCAATCTTTGCGTGATGTCAGTTTATATTTAAAAGTTCCGCCTTTCCCTGCCGCATCTATTTGCGCCGGATCTGTTAATGGTTCCGCAGGCCCCTCTATTTTATTAGTAAACATGCTCCCTTTTGCCGCATGTTCTTTACTCAAAGAACATTTAACAACATCATCCGGTCTTGTTTCAAACAAATCTCCTTTGTCTATTTTTATTACATCCATTTTATCTCTTGCTGCCATCGACGATATCAATACAAACATCACTGCTCCGGCTGTCAACATTACTTTCACTATGCTTTTCATTTTTCTTCCTCCTTTAAATCTTTTCTTTATTTTCTTCTTCTTTTTCTTCTTCTCTTTCTTCTACTTCTGCTCTTATTTCATCAATTTAACTATCTGTTCGGCCATCTGCTGCCTGAAATCATCAAGTTTCAAAAAGTCAAAACCAGAAGTGTCTTTATGGTGGTCATTCGGAATCTTATCAATTATCATTTGCAGCATTTTTTCGGCAACTGAAGTATCCTTACCTTTTGCCTTGGCTTGTTTTATATATTGAGATAACGTATACATATATTTATAATCATCCACGCCTTCCCTGATTCTTTCAAATCTCACGGAAGGATGCTCTTCGTTATCAAAGTAGTATAATAGTCCCGGCTCCCACTTTGTCATAACACCCGGATTCTGTGTCCAGGGACGTACACCTTTCAGGTTAAACTTCCATAGAAATAGCCCGTGTCCAAACCTGTCGTTTAATGTTACAAAAGTCAGCCAGCAAGGTTTTTGTTTTGCACCCTTTGCCCATTCCGGAAACATCATTCCATTATAACCGAATATGTCCAACGTCGGTAAATTCCAATGCATAGTCAATTCTTCAGGCCTGTTAAATGTTGCTAGAAGCTTTACTCCGGTAACTTCTCTTGCCGCAGCGTAATACTCCTCGGCACCTTTCATCGTCTTTTTAAAATCCCCCGGACCGGCTCCATCCGTTGAACCTAGTTCAGTTGTAAGATAGAACATGTAGGGCAGCCATTTATTGGAAATAGCATTATCCCTTGTTTTAGTTAAAATTGTTTTCAGCTTGCTGTAGGTAGACGATGAGAACACTTGGGCTCCCCTGACTCCCATTCCTCCGACACCGTCAAACCTTGAAGTACCCTGAATATGGACATTTGACAGAACAAACTCTCCTGTCATCCCGGTTTTTTTTGCAAGGTCCATATATTTGTTTGCTTTTGTGAAATCGCTGTAATTATCACCTTCCGGTCTTAAAGAATCTGTAACCTGGCCTGTCATTCCGTGTTCTTTTACTGCTACAAACTCTTTTTCCATTTGCTCAAACTTCCAGGTACCCGCCATTATAGGAGACCAGCTTATATCCGGCGGCTGCATAAGTTTAAACGGGTATATTTTAACTTCTACGTCTATTTCACTCGCAGGTTTATTTGCAGGAGAAAATGTTAATTTACCTTTATAAACACCTTCTTTAGTATTCTCAGGCGTTTTTAGATTCACCCAAACTGACTTGCTTACGCCTTCTTCTATTAAAGGTATTTCTTTAGTTTTTACCAGAAACTCTCCTCTAACCGTAATAGAATCTGTAAGTCCTGTCGGCCTGCATTTTACTTCATTTATTTGAAAAGAATCTGAAGGTAATTTATCACCGGCCGCATTGACAAAATCCGATACTGTTATCCTGCAATTCTTTAATGTCGTAAAAGGATATATCGAGAAAACAACAGGCTCATACTCGCCGGGCGCAGACATTATCTTAATACTTTTTTTATCAATTTCATTTGGAGCAGGATTAGAGAACGGATTTACATCAAACATGTAATTTCTTAAATATATAAGATATCCGGTTTTTTTATGTTCCACCGTCGGTTCAGGAGTTTTATTTTTATCATACTCTATTAACATCATTTTTTTCACTGAGACCTGTATTTCAAATGTATCCAGCTCTCCGCTGTTAAAACCTTCCATGCGGAGTGCTTTAATAGATTTAGAAACATCCTCTTCTGCATTTACGAAACAAGAGAAAAGAAAAGCTGCAAACAATAACATTTTTGCTGTTTTATTCATATTTTTTCTCCAAGTCAGCTATTTTGACTAATCAAAGAGATAAGAATCTTATCACTCTGTTGCGACCAATTTAATATCTCCGATATAAACTATAACATCTGTCTTAGGAATACCATAATAGAATATCAAATGCATTATTTTTGAAAGATCCATAGCTCTCTCTCTATGCGCAGTTAAACCCTCTATATCAATTTCTATTACATTATCTCCGGGCTTTAACGTCTGTCCTTTTGTGAAATGATTATTATAAGCCCATTTTGCCTTAGATTCTTCATCCGCAATCATAACACTTATAGACATTGGCTCTTCAGTAGGATTGAACATTTCAACTCTCAATATATTATAATCTTTCCAGTTACTCGGTTTAGAAAACCTGATACCAACTCCGCCTTCATCTTCTGCTTTAAATACCGCTTTACATCTTTTTTTATCACCGGGTTTATATTCATCACTCAAACTGACAACAACTTTAGTATCTTCGTCCTCACCGCCTTTTGTATCAAGGAGCTTTGTCTTATAGTCATTTAAAAGTTTTGTTTTTTCCTTTGCTTTTTCCGCACAGAAAGAACCAGAGGACAAAAAGCAGAAAGCAATCATGACGTACAATGTTTTTTTCATTATCTTCTCCTGTTCTACTTTGTCAATTTAAAATCACTTATAAATATCGTAAGCGGTTTTCCGCTTTTATCAGTACGAAACGCGTACAGATAAATCTTACTATAATCAAGTTTAGATTTCCCATCCACACATACTGCGGAATCCAGCGCTATTTCACAGTCATTTTCTACAGGTTTTAACTTGAATATCTTTTCATACCAGTTAGATTTATCATTTGGCGGTTCTTTTGCGCCCTTTATCGTAAAATTCAGTTCTCTTTCCTCTTGTTCATCATTAAAAACATGAAATTTTACATATTTAAAATTACCCCATGCTTTTTTACCGGGATTTAATTCTCCGATCCATTCTTCGCTGCCTTCTTTAAATGTTATTTTCATGCACACTTTTCCATTTTTTCCATGCTGCTTACTTAAAGCCTGCTCGCCAGCCCCATCATTAAAAACATCACCCTTGTCGAATCTCAGTATTTCCATATAGTCACGGGCAAAAGAAGGTGTTTGAAGCATCAAAATAATAGACAAACACAAGACTTTAGATAATACCGTTCTGAATATTCTTTTCATTTATCCCCCTTCTGCCGGCTCTTGCCCGCAGCCTGACTATCAAATTCGCAGACTGCGGACACAGTTCCGTGTATTTTTGCTTGACTATTTTTTATCCTTCTTTTTTGGTTCTTCTTTTTTATCTTCCTTTTTAGTTTCTTTCTTATCAGTTGAGTCATCACCTTCTTTTGCCAGATGGACACTACTTATATAAAATTCACACGGCGCAGGCTGCAAGTTATACATAATCACTATAGCAATATCCTTAGTATTCATAGCCCTTCCATGTCTTGCCGAAAGGCCTACTATATCTATTTCATACTCCATCATTCCGGGTTGAATTGTCCAGGCTTTTTCATAATAGTTTCCATATTTCCAATTATCCACAGCTTCCTTATCTCCAATCATAAAAGAACAAGTTATAGGCTTGTCGCTCGGATTAAATATTGAAAATTTTAAAACATCGTATTCACTCCAATCCTTTCTGGCTGTTAACTTGTATTTTAGTGAACCCCCTTCTTTGTT
>MFGS01000037.1:0-12707 GCA_001778355.1 Candidatus Firestonebacteria bacterium RIFOXYA2_FULL_40_8 | reverse complement strand
CTATTGAATTCCCGCACCTCCTGTATTGTTAGATTTTCAAAACTGCAACATTGTTCATATCTTTCTACTTTAACAACATTACCCATAACGACTTTTTATTGCCGCTTTCATCTGTAATAACACATAAATAGCTGCCTCTTGCTACCGCGTTATAATCCATGTCTTTTGCATTCCATGTCAGGTTTTCGGACAAACTTGATGTTACTTCATTTATCTTTGCGCCTTCAGAGGTAAAAACCTGTAATTTAAACGGCCCGTTACTGGGTAAGTACGCAAATTTCAAACTGCCGTCTCTTGATCTTCCCGGATTAAACGGATTTGGAAAGGGCTTTGCGTTTGCCAAAGGGTTGCTTCCCGCGGGAGTCGGAGGAAGAACTATTGATCCTGTTCCATATTCAAAACATCCGATATCCTTTTGGGTTTCCCTTGTATTTCCTAGAATATCTTCTACCGGCATATTTATATTCTCGGCGGTATTAAAAGCTGGACTTCCTCCGGTTATCGCACCATACGCATTTACAAGTCTTTCAAACTCCTGCCTTATCGTAAAATTTCCAGATGGAAATTTACCGCTGCTTGGAGACCATTTCGGCAATACAACACTCGATTGATTTACATTCAGGCCGGGGTTAGCCACCAGTGCTCCGGTATCGCTTGAAGTGCCGTCAAAATGCGCTTCACCGTCTCCCGGAATCGAATTACCGCCGTTCCAATATAGATTTCTTTTATATATAACATTTGTTGAATCTACGGACGTTCCATCGGCAAAATCAGTCATGGTTCCGGTATTATCGCTCCATATATTGTTATAAAAATAAATATCCGTATTTACCAGATTTGCCCCTTCTCTATTAATCCTGGTCGCATAGCTCCAGCCGCCTGTAGGCATATTTCCGGTAATCGTATTCGCCCGAAAGGTTACACCTTTACACCCCTTAACTCCAAGTGCACACATAACAGGCATTGTTGAATTCCCGATAAAAAGATTATTTTGGATCATCGTATCTTCTGCCTCATAAAAAGGTTTGCCCGATTCGCCTATCTGCACAAAAGCAGCATCCGGTTTTCCCTGCCAGTTCAAAAATACATTCCGCTGTATCGTATTATTTTTGGTAATCATCCTCAAATTATCCGAGTTTTTAATCAAAACCCAGCCGTTTGAGGTTGCAGTCCCCAGTTCATTAAAATATATATTATCCTGAATTACAACATCAAATACAGTATTCACATCCATAAAGTTCCATTCAGCCGTCGGATCTAAGTTATAGAATACATTTCCTTCTATAGTAATATTATGAGCGCCTGCGTTTATCTTCATCATATCCTGATAGAAATTATCATGAAAAATATTATTTCTAAGGATTATATTACAGCACGGATCCGTTGAAATATGGATTAAATATTCATCCGTACCGCTTCCCTGATTGTATATCTCAAAATCCTTAAATAATATGTTTTTTCCGGAAATATTAACAGCACAGACGCTTGCTCCAACAACAGTTGTTAACCTTGCTTTATAATAGTTTTCCGCTTTTATTGTCAGAAGATTCGCAAACTGTCTGGAAATGGAATTTGTGCCGGCATATACACCATCCTTAACAATTATCGTACTTCCGTTGTCAGGAACTACGCTTGCCGCATAGCCTATAGTTGCCCATGGACTTCCTTCTGATCCGCTGCCTGTAGTATTACTGCCCGTGGTTGCCACAAAATAATTGCCGGCGTACAGATATCCGGACAACAGAATGCAAAAGAAAACCAAAACACTATTGAGAACATTTCTCTCCGGCATAAACAACATCTCCTTTATTCTCGCAAATTTTATTGGAGCGGAAAATCGAATACTCATATAGCTTTCCGCTCCAAATGTCAAAAGGGTTAACTTTATCATTTCATATCCTTCGCAGACGCAACCGTTTCTCCGGGAATAAACTTGCCGTCTATCAGCATAGTAAATCCGGCATTCACATCTCCCAACATCCTTTGTATTAACCTTTCTGCTGTAATCTCTCCCATCTTTTTATTCTCATAAGAAAAGCTGGTGATCTTTTTATTGATTCTCCTGTTTTTATATCCGCCCATACCCACAACACTTATGTCTTCAGGAACTTTAATTTTATTGTCCTGCAGACAGGAAATGACACCCTCCGCCACTGCGTCATCAAACGCGAATATGGCAGTCGGCAGATGTTCCTGCTTAAGTATTTCTTTGGTTAAATCATATGATGCGTGAATACCTATAGTTGTTGAATATACAGTTAAATTTATTTTTGTCTCAGATCTTTCTATCACTTCATTAATAGTGTTCAATCTAATACCATTCCCATTTTCAGCTATACTCCTACCATAGGGAGTCCTTATCATACCGCCTAAATAGACAATTTCTCTGTGACCCTTATCAATCAAGGTTTTAATAAGCATTCTTGCGCCTTTATAGATATCATAAGTCACATAATCGCAATTTGACAAGCTTAAGATGTAATCACCGACAACAACAGGTATCCCGCTTTCTGCTATAGAGTTAAGATACCTTTCATCATCTATCTCCAACGCAAATACTCCGCCGATGTTTTTAATATCCGGCAGTTTATTCGGATTACAGGTTGATATAATCACATTAATATTATTTTCTCTTGCTACCTTAAAGATACCTTTATATATTTCAGAATAGAAACTGTCGCTTTCAAGATCTATAGCATTTCTGCTTAAAAAACAAATATCTTTAAGGCTTATATTCTCCTTTTTTATCGCCTCAATACTTCCTTTAATAAATGTTCCTGTTCCTTTAATTTTATAAACAATCCCGTCTTCCTGGAGAATATCCATGGCTTTTCTGACTGTAGTCATACTTACGGTTAATTCTTTACATATATCTTCCATAAAGGGCAACCGGTAGTTAGGACCCAACTCTCCATCTTTCACTTCTTTTTTAATACTTTCAGCTAATTGTATGTATAGCGGGATATTGCTCTTTTTATCAACTTGCGAAAGCATCGCACCTCCTATTATCTAGTATTGTCCTAGTACTGCTCTAGTATTGTACCTCGCTTTATGCATTTTGTCAAGTCTTTTCCTTTTATTAAGTTACTCACTATATTTCTACTGTATTTTACAGAACATATGAGGATATGCTGATAGGCATGATTATCATATTTATTTAACAAGAGCAACTTTGCGGATTACGCTGTCTCCACTTGAGTTGCTAATTACCACATAATAAATCCCTCTACCAACTAATTCGCCTTCCTGGTTTTTACCATCCCATGAAATATTCGTATCTGATACTTCTTTAATAAGTTTTCCCTCAGTATTATATACGGACATTTTCAAGGACATACCCAATAAATTCGCAAATTTTAAAGTACTATTTTTAGCCGTTTTCGGATTATAAGGATTCGGATAAGCAACTACTCTTTTTAAAAGATCCAACTGGTTGTAATTACCAAAAGTAATACCCCCGCTTTTTGTACCAACAGAAATAGATGCAATTCTATACTTTTGATCCGCAGGCGGAGCTCCATTACCGGAATAATAAATATTAAAATAGCGAATCTTAGAATCATCCGGTTTTATCCACTCTAAAATGTTTCCATTGGCAGATCCTAAAGGAGTGACACTAGCAGATGCCGACTCATTTCCTTGCCTGTCAACAGATGTAACTCCATAATAAGCAGGTTTTGACTTATCCGCCAGCCAATCTAAATAAGTAAAGTTAATACTGCCTGAAGAACCCGGCGATGGAGGCAATGTTGTCCAGAATCCTGTTTTACCCTCAGACGCGTATTGAGAAACCGTCACATTACCGCTTCCATCTAATGTTACCTGCAGAACCGCGGACAACTTCCGGCTCTCTAAGCCTCCGTGCTCTTCAGACGTCACAGCATAATATTTTACGGTACTGTTTATTTGTGATAAATCACAATATTCAGTTAATACGATATCAGCAAAAGCTTCTGTCCATCCTGTTTCCCCATTATCACTAACCCAAATATGATAACCTTTAATTTCCCTTGACTTTGGCGCCGGATCAGAACCTTCATTTGGCCAGCCTCTTGTTGTATACGAAGGTCTTGTCCATGACAATCTAACATTACTTCCATTTTTAGCAGCATTAATATTAACAGGCGGAGCAGGATAATAAACAACAGCATAAAGAATAGAGGGATACCCATCCGAAGTATTATTTAAAAAAGAAGCAGCAAAAGCAACTTTTGTTCCATCTGGAGATTGAGAAGGCCTCGGATACGCGTTATAATTGCCGACATATGTCAAATGGGTATTAACCACTTGAAAAGCACTCGAATAATTACCGTTCCATTTGTTAGAGTAAATGATATATGATGTCGGATGAACACCGATTACATAGTCAGTCCACCCTGTCCATGAGTGATGCTGCCCGTCATACACATTATTATTCAGAGGATAATTAGATTCTAATGAATGATTAGAATAATTATATATTCTCGTGCCGGGCGCAGGCGAGTCAGTATATGTTCCTATAAGAGCATATTTTCCCCATCTATCCCAAACCGGATGACCGAAATATGTAGTACCGTATGGATTAGCAGGTGTGCCATCACAGGATATTACGGCTATTTCATTGGCACCAAAAGAACTACCGTTCCAATCCTGCCATAAAGGACCGCCGTCACCGGCGCTGCCGTTACTTTTAAAGATATTAAACAGGCCGCCTCCTGAATATTGCCCCATTATCCAGGAACCGGCAGGCCCCGGACTCCATACATCATGAAAACGATTCTCATAAGATGACAAATGATCACCATAAGGATCGGACCATCCGCCTGTTGACGGACCAATATGCCTTGCATTTCCCCACCAGGAATTTAAAGCAGGAGCCGGTTTTAACGCTGCAAAATACGTTGCCGCACAATTTATAGGATTTGGAGTTGAAAGCGAGCGTTCAGTAAAGTCTCTGAATACAGCGTGTGAATCATCCGTACTAATGCCGTCTTTCACCATATCTTTCTTATATGTATTAACGGAAGACGTATCAAGAACAAGGGAACCTGTAATTATATTATTACTGCCGACAACATTTTTAAATAGTTTATAATTTGCCGAATCTGACGCTTCGGCCGAACCGGAGCCAAAAGCATAATACGCATTTTCTGTATGCGCCCAACTAAACCCTTCAAATGGTATTCCGGATCTCCCATAACCTTCGCACAATTTTAATCCTGTTCCATCCGTATTCACAACCCATCTCCAATTGTAATTGCTTCCCGGAGACGGTTTTGAGGTAGGACGGCCGTTACTCTCTGAATTATTAAAGAAACCAACTCTTGAACCGTCAAAAGACCACACATTCGAACCATGTTCTCTCGAAAACACCTGCTCAATATCAGGAGCATGAACCAATACCCATACTTCATGGCCTGTTGTCACATCAGTATAGCAAAGAGACTCAGGCTGCCATATATAGTTATTGTTCGCATCTTCAAGTTTATTTGCAGGCCAGGTGTTTGTTGAGTATCTTGCTTTTCTTGCAATTACTTCGTCCAGATTCTCAATTGCCGCAAACAAAGTATTATTTATTCCAAGAATTACAACTATCAAAAACATCTTACTTTTCATCAACTCTCCATAACACCGGCTGTATTCCGTTAAACTTTCGGGAGTTCGCGGAAGTACTCAGGATGCTCAATCGCAAGTTTTCTGCGGTTTTCTACGAGCTTTTTAGTCGTACAAATTACTTTTGCGGGATTACCGCCCACAACGCTTCCCGGAGGAACATCCTTCGTTACTACGGCACCCGCTCCTACTATTGAATTTGCCCCTACTGTCACTCCCATAAGGATAATCGCTTGCAATCCAATAAAGCAATTATCCTCAATAACAACCGGTTTGCGGATTGAAGGTTTTATTCCCAGAAATTTGTTTGTCGAAGCATCATGACCCAATATGCTGCATCCGGTAAGACAACAATTCTTTCCGATCTTAACCGGATCCGGACCGTCCGCCCCAAAACCGAATAATACGTTATTGTAAATTACAGTCCCTTCGCCTATATTCATTCCAAGACTTCGATAATACTCCGCAACTTCAAGCGGATCGTTACTCTTAGGGTTTAGACTTTTCTTTTCCATACTTGCACCTCCACATTATCTTAAGTACTGTGCTTTCTTATCTCAGAATACTAGTCGTCTTAGCTGCGAAACTTTTTAGTACGAATAAATATCCATACCACCGGAAAAACCGGTTGATGTTGATGTTTCACCATAAACAGTAAGTCGTACTTTTAACTACTCCCCGTGATAATCGGAGTAGGCGTACAATGTGAACGACAAATCATGTTTATTTTATATCACACCATATATAATTCCCTGTTTATCAAAATCAAATGCAAATTAATATTAAGTATTCATCGAAAGTGTCCCTATCTGCCTTGAGCCATGCTTTTAGCGCCATCTTCACTTCTTTCAAATCCTATATTTTCATGCCAGACTTTTCCTTTGTCCAAAATGATACCTTGCACTCATTTTATTAACCCAATCTTACCTATTTTTTTTGCACCGCCCGGAGCTTTCACTATATAAACATAGACGCCCGGAGAAACGGCTTCTCCCGCTTCATTTGTTCCATCCCATTCTATCCAGCCCATATTAGGGAAAAGCGGCATTTTAGATTCATTTAGTGTCTTTATTTTCTCACCTGCTATGTTATATATAATCAAGTCACAGTCTACCGGTATTTCGGTTATCTTGAACTTTCCTGTGAAAGCAGTATCCCTGTTATATGGATTTGGGTACGCTTTTAGACTATCAAGATTTGCTCCCACAAAATTTCCAATCACGCGGTAAGTACTAAAGTGCTCAACATAGGCAGATACCGTCCCTTTTGCGGTTAATGTTGCTTTTACAACTACTTGAACCCCCGGGACTATTGAGAAATTTGAAGTTGTTTTATCGTAATAGAATATTTTAAGACCGTCTTCTGACATGCTCCCGACATCCGTCTTTTCATACGGTATTGTTATCTTTACAGGTTTTAAAAACACAATATCTTTAAGACTCCATGCGGGAAGACTCATATCCAACTCGCCAAAATCCCTGCTAATTTGTCTTGGTGTGTCTTTATATTTATACGAAGCAGGAATAGAAAGCAGCTGGGGTGTCACTATAACTGCAACGTCCATATCCGAAGAAAGAGCACCTGCCGGTATTTCTATTTTAGTCCCGTCAGCATTTATTATAACTCCACCTAGAGCCGCACTTATATGCTTCCCTGCAACGACTTCAACCGAAAGCTCGCCGATGATCCCGGAGATATCGTTATCAGTAACCATTACCTTCTGTGTTCCCAAAGTTGCAAACACCACATTGGTTATTGTCGCTGTTGCAGTTCCGGTAAACAAATAATTACTGATTGGCGTCGCTCCCGTATCTGTAAAACTGAACGAAACAGTACTGTTATATTGAGGCGCCACGATCTCACCCGGCAACATAGCCGAAATTACAATAGTTATTGCCGAACCTGCAAGAACACAAGGTTGACCGGTGACTCTTAAACCGATAACCGAGCATAAATTAATAGTATCCGCAGCCATCCCTGACCAGTTACCGGCAGCATCTTTAAAATAAGCAGAAACAGTTTTGATCCCGTCTCCGCTTAGAGTTGCCACGGTTGTTCCCGTATAGGCGGTTGTAAGCCAGGTAGACCCGTTGCTTGAATACCTGATTTGCGTGACACCGTTTGTGTCTGCAGCAGAATACGTAAGCGTAACTATTGTCGTTCTAGTGATAGCTGCTCCGCTGTTTATAACCATAGACAGCGTTCCCGGGGCAGTTTGGTCAAGTATTATTGTGTCTGTGACAGCTGTTGACCAGTTATTAGCGGCATCCTTGAATTTTGCCGATACTGTTTTGGTTCCATCCCCTCCCGTAAGAGTCCAGACAGCAGAAGTTGAATAAGCACTGGTGATCCAGGTACTTCCGTTATTGGAAAAAGCCATATTTGTAACTCCGCCCGGATCGGAGGCATTTAATGTAAGCGTTACATTTGTAGAAGTTGCGTAGGTCGCTCCGGTATTAATGCTCACCGAACAGCTGACAGGCGGTGAAATATCTACTACGGAAACCGTACCGGAGATCGTATTTGGAGCGCCTACGGCATTACCTGCCAGATCTCTGGCATTCGTTACTGTCACTGAAAATGTACCGGTAAGAGCCAGTCCGCTTATCGTCGTAACTTTGTCTAAATACGATAAAGCAGCCGAGGCCAGATTTATTGCTGCACTGCCTGAAGGCGAAGCAATGGAAAAGTTTGCCTTAACAACGGCATCAGCCGGATTCATATCTTCACTGAAAGTGATCATGGTGGTACCTGTATCCGCTACCGCTGAAACAACGGTAGGAGCAGTAGTGTCGGCAAGAGCGGCCCATTTAACGGAGGTAGTGGCACTGATGCCTCCTCCGGTTGTTACTCTGACATCATAGGAACCGGCGGTTGCAAGGACCGGTATTATCACATTCTGAATTAAGGTGTTATTTATAACGGTATAATTGCTAATTGTCACTGTGGCAGGTCCTGTCAATTGCATTAACGTAACATTTGATGATGAGCTCCCGCCAAAATATCCGTTTCCGGTCACCGAGATGGTATTAACCAGATGCTTAAATCCATTGTCAGGAGTCAGTATCGAAACTACAGGCACAGGTGGAGTAATGGTAAAGAAGACAGCAGAGGTACTCTCTCCCGCGCTTGTGGTTACTTTAAGCTGGTAAGTACCCGCATTTATCCCTGACGGTATTACGACGCCTTCAATAGAAGTATCCGAAGACACACTGTAACTTGCGATATTAGTAACCGGAGTTGTATAAAGTTTGACCGCAGAAACATTGCTGGAGGGGGTGCCGCCAAAAAAGCCAGTACCGGTAATTGTCAACGTGCATGCATTATTATAAACCACGCTTGAAGGATTAATACCGCTTAAGGAAGGCGCCGGAGTAGAACTTGGAGCCCAGACCTTCAGAGACCAGATATCTTCGGTATAACCATTTTTTATGACCTGTATAGGAGCAGGAATAAAGGTCTGGTTATCAACACTGAAAAAGTAACTTCCAAGAGCAGCGTTAAAATATCCGGTATATCGTACTCTACCGGCATTATTAGGATCGTCAACGACGTAAAACCTGGCGGTAACCCTCTCATTACTTTGACATTGCCCAATATTCACTGTCGTACCTGTCGTGTTAAGACTCACATAAGAAAAGGGAACAGAGCCCGTCGTATAAGTCCAGCCCAGCTGATTTCCTAATATTCTAAAACCATCCTGGTTCCCACCCCAATAGGGAGCGAAATCAACCTCCATATAAAATGGAGGGCTGTATGTTTTTACACTCTGTATTCCATAAGGAGCCGTAGTAATAGTGAGTTTTAAAACATTACTTAAAACTGTTGTACTACCATTTGCCGGATTTATATTTGTCAAAACAGACGAGTCAAGCCCGCTTGTACTCCAGCCGTTGTCTATGTCAAGGCTCCACGCATCCTTTGTTGCCTCTATTGTAATATTCGAAGAATGACTTCCAAGAGGACCTGTTACTGTAAGCTTCGGACGGTACAAACTCGGATTAACAAATATATGCGACGGATTAGGAGCTGTGGACGTAGATCCATCACCAAAATCCCAAAGGTATGTAAGCGGATTACTTGCCAAATCAGCAGAACCTGCCGAAGAAAAATTTACCGTAAGCGGTGCCGCGCCAATTGTTGTATCAGGTGTTATCCTGGCAATTGTATTACTAACAGTAATAGTAACATCTTTACTATTTGTACCGGTAGTACAGTCGGAAACAAGTATTGAAACCGGGTATGCTCCTACGGTCGTACCGGTCGTACTCACCCAGGTATATGTGTTCCCAGTGATAGTGCCTACATCATATGTTTTCTTGTAAAATTTCACCGCATAGCCTGTTAGGTCAGGGTCAGTGCCGGCAAGATTGAACGTCACCGTGTCTCCCGGAAAAATAACACTATCCTCTGCTCCCGTGAAAGTCGGCCTTTTGTTAGTCGTGCCGTTTGCTCGGTAAATATTTATACACGCCGGATTACTGTCATAGACTCCGTTGTTCGCAATCAGCATGATAGTTGTGCGTCCCTTAGGCAGGTTTGCGTCATTCGGCACCGTTATAAGATAAGTACCGCCGCCTTCATCAACTATAGTTGTGCTTTGATTACCGTAAAGAACTTTCCATCGCATAGTTAGCGGTCTGTCCGCAATATCATAGCAGTCTGCAGTTGAAACACGAAGCTGGACTTGCTGACCGGCCGCCTGTTGAATAAGTGCCGTAGTTTTATGTGTATACGAAGTTGTGCCGCTTATAACCGATATATTCTTTAAAATAGCTATCGGCGGTGCAACAGTCATTGTCTTTGCCATGGCTATCATATTTGCCATATGAATTGTATCTTTGTAAAGGTGGAACGGCCTGTTAGCAATACTATTAAGAGACTCTCCATTTGACACATAAGCAACACGGTGCTTAAGTTCATTATCGTAAGGCACCTCATAGGGGAGGCTGGCCTTCCATATATAAAGTAAAGTTGCAATATATATCCCTTGGCGCTTGAGTTCCGGTTTCAAATCTTTTGGAAGAAACCCGCCGACTATCATCATTTTCAAGAGTGCGTATATTTCCGAGTTTGACTGTCCTACGGAGTTATAATAACAAGGCATAAGAGCCTGATATGTATCGGTCATCTGTACACTATTGTCTTCAGTAAAGGATACTGTTGTAGCAGGGCCTGCTCTGAGGCAATTCTTAAAATACCAGTCTCTTTCAATAACTAAAGGGCTGTAAGAACCGCTCGTCGAGGTACTATTTGCTATTGGTGAGCCCATACCAGTAGTAGACTGGCTGGTAAAATTGATTGCGAACTTGTCGATTACATCTGAATTGACACTGTAGACATACCCATATCCATTCAGCCAGCTACTATTTATACTACTACTGTTAAACCATTTAGTATTCAAGGCATCCCCTGTATATCCTACGGCTATCCAACTGTGAGGTGTATTAGGACAACAGCCATTTGTATCAACACTAAAATATACATCATCCCAGAAACCGGCATATATACGTCCAGCCCAGTCTGTGGTCCTAAACTCCATGTATTTACCCGGCGTAACTATATCGTCAGGAAACAGGCGATTAGTCACAGCAGTAGGAGCCATCTGTCCCACTTGTCCCGGCGCTATCAACTGAGCATCAGTCACCGTAGTCGGATTAGTGTTCCAAACTTTCCAACTCGGGGGATCAGCCGGCCAGTAAGGATTTTTGATAGCTTGACCATAAACACTACCCGCACAAAATAGCACAAATACAGTTGAGCTAATAATTTGTAGCAGCTTTTTTATTATGTTTACTTCATCGTTTTTCATAAATAATTCCAACAAAACCTCCAATCATCTAAACATCCAACCTTCTACAATTTATTTATCTTGTATTGTATTTTCGTGCCGGAGTGCTATAGTTTTTCTTTGGAGCAGTTTTACTCCCGCTGCTCTTTTTTAATTTACTACCTTTATAATTCCCGGGTCCTTCTCCAAGTTTTATGCCTATTGATATCCTATGCGCGCTTCCAAGGTCTCCCAGCATACTAAAATTATATGCTATTTCTCCTGTCATTCCTCCAAAATCCTGTTTTAACCCGCCACCAATATTTACGGAATCTGAGTCTGACATAAGAGAATAACTGCTCCTTAAGAACAAAAATTCCTCATAACCCCACTCAACACCTATACTTCCTGACATTTTTGAACTTGCAGGAACGTAATTTGAACCAAGCGCAACCGTAAGATCATTTTCAGCCATAAGCATAATTTTAGACGAGATGCCCAGTCTAATTCCCATAGGAGAATTGCTGATGTTTCCCACCCCGATATTGTAGACAGATGAACCAACTTTTATTCCGTCTAAATCTGCCAGTATACCGGCGTCCGCCATTATTCCTGTTAGGCTAAGCGTGTCGATACTTTCAGAGGCGTATTTTAAATTCACTCCAAGTGAAATGTTACTTCCAAGTCTTATTGCTCCGGACAAAGCAACTGCCAGGTCATTAGGCGAAAAACTTTCTGTAGAACTCTGATACATACCTGTATTATCCTCTGATGTTTTTGATATACTTCCATAATTAAGATAGATGATATAGGCGCCAAACCTTAAATTATCTCCTATGGGCATTGCCAGGGATGCGTACTCATAGGAAGTATCCGCCATATAGACCATATGCATAAGAGAAATTTCAAGTGCTGATATCTGGGTAAGACCTGCGGGATTAAAGAAAACAGCGTTAACATCATCCGAAACAGCAACAAAACCGTCGCCAAGAGAAGCACCCCTTGCGGAGGGTTTTATCTTAAGAAACTGCATGCTTTCCGTACCTACACCGGCTAATGCGATATTAGATAACAGAACTATAAATATCACCCCTGTTATTATCCTATTTTGCTTGCTTTTACAGCAACAAGCTCGCATCGTTCCTCCGATATATACTAAAATTCTACCAGATTATCGGTAGAATTTTTCAGTACTACTATATTACATATAGTCTAAAATACTGTTTTTTGGGGCTACTTGCACTTCTCACTTTATCACTCCGACTTTGCCAATCTTTTTACTTCCATCCGGAGCTTTTATCGCGTAAATGTATACTCCCTGGCTCACATACTCTCCGGCTTCGTT